>DASXNR010000372.1:0-19438 GCA_036494925.1 Acetobacteraceae bacterium | reverse complement strand
CGGCATGGCATTTGTTGAAGCCGTAGCCGGCAAACTTTGCCATCAGTTCGAACACTTCGGTGGCTTTCGCCTGCGGGATGCCGCGCTCCGTCGCGCCCTGCACGAAGATCGCGCGCTGTGCCTCCATCTCGGCGGGGATCTTCTTGCCCATCGCGCGTCGCAGCAGGTCCGCCCCACCGAGCGAGTAGCCGGCCATGGTCTGGGCGATCTGCATCACTTGTTCCTGGTAGACGATGATGCCGTAGGTCTCGGCCAGGATGTCGTGGATGCTGGGGTGCGGCGCCTCCGAGGTGCCCGCGTGCTTGCGCCGGCAATATTCCGGAATGCTGGCCATCGGCCCGGGGCGATACAGCGCGACGGCGGCGACCAGGTCCTCGAAGCGGTCCGGGCGCATCTGGCGCAGCATGTCGCGCACGCCCTGGCCTTCCATCTGGAACACGCCCCCGGCATCGCCTTTCGCGAGCATCTCGTAGGTCTTCTGGTCGTCCAGCGGGAGGCGGTTCACATCAATCTCGATGCCAAGGCCGCGGAGCAGCCCCTCGGCGCGCTTCAGGATGGTCAGCGTGGTCAGGCCGAGGAAGTCGAACTTCACCAGCCCGGCCTGCTCGACATGCTTCATCGAATATTGCGTGACCAGATAGTCCGAGCGTGGATCGCGATACAGCGGCACCAGTTCGACCAGCGGCCGGTCGCCGATTACCACGCCGGCGGCGTGGGTACTGGCATGGCGGTACAGCCCCTCGATCTGTAGCGCGATCTCGAGCAGCCGCGCCACGGCTTCGTCCGCGTCGCGCATCGCCTGCAACCGCGGCTCGCCGGCGATCGCCGTCCGCAGATCCACCGGATGCGCGGGTACGTTCGGGATCAGTTCGGCGACCTTGTTCACCTGTCCGAACGGCAGCCCGAGCACGCGGCCCACGTCGCGCACGGCGGCACGTGCCTGGAGCTTGCCGAAGGTTATGATCTGCGCGACGCGATCGGCGCCGTACTCGCGGCGGACATAGTCGATCACCGCGTCGCGGCCTTCCTGGCAGAAGTCGATGTCGAAGTCCGGCATCGATACGCGCTCGGGGTTGAGGAAGCGCTCGAACAGCAGGTCGAAGCGGATCGGATCGAGATCGGTGATGGTGAGCGCCCAGGCCACCACGGATCCCGCACCGGACCCGCGGCCTGGACCCACCGGGATACTCTGCCCCTTCGCCCACTGGATGAAGTCGGCGACGATCAGGAAGTAGCCGGCGAACCCCATCGGAACGATAACGGAAAGCTCATAGTCGAGGCGTTCGCGATAGCGCGCACGGGTGATGGCGTCGGCCGCGACGGCGTCCATCCGGCGATCGAGACCTTCGATCGCCATGGCGCGCACGGTCGCCTCCTCGGTGCTGCCGGCGTGCACCTTGGGCGACACCGGCAGCAGCGGCTTGCGCGTCTCCATCATCACCGCGCAGCGCCGCGAGATGGCGAGCGTATTGTCGCAGGCCTCCGGCAGATCGGCGAACAGGACCCTCATGTCAGGCGCCGGCTTGAACCAATGCTCCGGCGTGACGCGGCGACGATCGGGTTCCGACAGCAGGCGCCCCTCGGCGATCGCCAGCAGCGCGTCGTGCGCCTCGTACATGTCGGGCGAGGCGAAGTAGCAGTCGTTGGTGGCGACCAGCGGGATGCCGGCAGCATCCGCCAGTGCGATCAGGCCGGGCTCCAACGCGCGTTCGCGATCGAGGCCATGGCGATGCAGCTCCATCGCCACGCGGTCCGGGAACGATTCCACGAACCGCGCGATCAGACGTTCGGCCTCCGGCTTCTGTCCTTCCGCCATCAGGCGTGCGAGCGGGCCGGTGGCGCCGCCGGTGAGCAGGATCAGTCCAGCGGTGTGCTGAGCGATCGCATCAAACAGGAGCTGCGGCTTCAGGCCGGGATCGGTCTCCAGAAAGCCGCGCGTCGACAGACGCTGGAGGTTGTCGAGGCCAATCGCGTCCTGCGCCAGCAACACGATCGGATCCGGCGGCAGGCGCGGATTGTCGGTGCGGCTGAGCGCGATCTGACAGCCGATGATCGGCTGGATGCCCTTCGCGGCACAGGCGTGGCTGAACTCCAGCGCGCCGAACAGGTTGGCGGTATCGGTGATCGCAGCCGCAGGCATGTTCGCCTCGAACGCCAGGGCGGGGATTTTCTCAGCCTTGATGGCGCCTTCGCTGAGCGAATAGGCGGAATGGACACGGAGATGGACGAAATCGGCGTGGGGCATGTGGGCACTATGTAGGCCCGCCGCCGAGTCCGGCCAAACGCTTGCCCGTGGCTCAGTATGTGTCTACCTGGAGCCAACTGGTTGGAGACTGGTTTATAGAAAGCGTTGGGGCCTTCGAGGCCAAGACACATTTGTCGTCGCTTCTGGAGCGGGTAGCCAAGGGGGAGCGTTTCACCATCACCAGGCACGGCAAGCCGGTCGCGCAGCTTCTGCCGGTGGAACGGCACGATCCCGCGCGCGTCGAGGCAGCAATAGCCCGAATGAAGGAGATCTCGGCGGGGGTGACACTGAATTCGTCCTCGACGCATCTGTCACGGCCGCGTGATTTGCCGATGAGGCAAGCCCCGCAAGCCGTGCCCTGCACGATAGCCTGACTCAGCAAGCTGCAATCGTGCCGCTGCTTTGGCACGTGGAGAGCACCAACCTGCTGCTGGTCGCTGAACGACGTAAGCGCATCAGCCTCGAGCAGTGTGTCGAGTTGCTCGAATTATTTTGATGTTCTTCCGGTGCAGACAGAGCCGGAAACGGAGCGCCTTCATGGCCCGGTTATGCGGCTCGCACGCGCGCATCGGCTCACCATGTATGACGCGATTTATCTCGACCTTGCCATTCGGTTCGCGGCTCCGCTTGCCACGCGCGACAAGGCGCTCCGGCAAGCGGCCAGCGAGACCGGTGTAGCTTTGATCGAAACCTGATGCCCTCGAGCGGTTGCAGGCAAAGCGGGATCGTAACGGGACGATGGGTTTCTAGCCAAGTGATCACATGAGTTCACGATCGGGCCGAAAATACTCCAGCCAAACTGAGTGCGGTGCGATGTGGCGTGTCATGCAGCAATCGTCGCCACCCTGCCCTCACACAACGTGACCGTCCGGTCCATTCGTGCCGCAAGCTCGGGATTATGCGTCGCGATCAGCGCCGCCAGGTTTTCGCGCCGGACCATCGCCAGCAATTCCTCGAACACCACCGACGCCGTCGCGACATCCAGATTGCCGGTCGGTTCGTCGGCCAGCAGTACCTGCGGCGCATTGGCCAACGCGCGTGCGATCGCCACCCGCTGCTGCTCGCCACCGGACAGCTTGCCGGGCAAATGCCCCGCCCGCGGCTCCAGACCGAACGACGCGAGCAGCGTCATGGCGCGCGCCGCCGCCGCCTTGCGCGTCCTGCCGGCAATCATCTGCGGCAGCACGACATTCTCCAGCGCAGAGAACTCGCCGAGCAAGTGATGGAACTGATAGACGAAGCCGATGGTGTCGCGCCGGATCGCGGTGCGCGCGGCATCGGCCAGTGCGCCCGCATCGCGGCCCTCGACAAACACCGAGCCGCCGTCTGGCTTTTCCAGCAGACCCGCAAGATGCAGCAGCGTCGATTTGCCGGCACCCGACGGCGCCACCAGCGCGACGATCTCGCCGGCATGCAGGGTAAGGTCGGCGCCGCGCAGCACAGGGAGTTCGCCGGCCTCGGTGCGATAGGTCCGGCGCACGTCGCGCAGCACCAGCGGATCACTCATGCCGCAGTGCTTCCACCGGATCCGTGCGTGCGGCGCGCCAGCTTGGATACAGCGTCGCCAGCAGCGACAGCACCAGCCCGAGCACCACGACGCGCGCCACGTCACCCCAGTCCACCGTGTCGGGCAATGCGGTCAGCATGAACACCGAGGAATCGAACACCCGCCCGCCGGTGACATTCTCCACTGCATGCTGGATCGCCACGATGTTGCGGCAGAACACGACGCCGATAAGCGTGCCGATCAGCGTGCCGGTGACGCCGACGAACGCGCCGCACATCAGGAAGATGCGCAGCACCGCGAAGCTGTCGGCGCCGATGGTGCGCAGCACGGCGATGTCGCGCGTCTTGTCCTTCACCATCATGATCAGCGACGACACCACATTGAACGCCGCGACCAGCACGATCATGCCGAGTACGATGAACATGGTGTCCTTCTGGACCTGCAGCACGCTGATGATGGTGTCGTTGGCGTGCCGCCAGTCGCGCAGCCACACCTTGCGGTCGCCGATCACCTTGCGCAGCGGCGGCAACAGCGCATCGACGTTATCCGGTTGGGCAACACGGATCTCGATACCCGTGATCGCGTCCGGCTTCTGAAAGAAGATCTGTGCCGCGGGCAGCGGCATGAACACCACGCTGTTGTTGTAGTCGTTGAGCCCGGCGTCGAATACCGCCACCACCTTGTAGGCGCGCACACGAGGGACCGTGCCGAACGCGGTGGCCGCACCCTGGGGCGAGATCACTGTGAGCGAATCGCCGATCCTCAGCTGATAGAGCTGCGCCAGACCGGTGCCGACCGCGAGCGCATCATCGCCGGTGAAAGCGTCCAGCCTGCCGGCCACGATATTGTCGCTGACCGGGTGCAGCGCACGCAGATCGTCCAGTGTGACGCCGCGCACCAACCCACCGCGTGCGCCGCCACGATCGGTGGTCAGCAGCGCCTGGCCATCCAGCACCGGCAGTGCGCCGACGATGCCGGGAATGCCGCGGATGCCGGCGAGCAATGGCTGGAAGTTGTCGATCTTGTCGCCGGCGAAGGCCTCGATGGTGATGTGGCCATTGACGCCGAGCACGCGGCTTTCGAGCTCGGTCTGGAATCCGCTCATCACGCTGGTCACCACGATCAGCGTGGCGACGCCAAGCGCGATGCCGACCAGCGAGAACACCGCGATGATCGAGACAAAGCGCTCGCCTTTGCGCGCGCGCAGATAGCGGCCAGCGACCGCGCGTTCGAAGGGCCCGAACATCGGTTTATTACATGACCCGGGCCAGTGCGTCGTCAGGTGACAGCTCGCTGCGCTCGCCGGACGCGCGGCGCTTCAGTTCCACCTTGCCGGCGGCGGCGCCGCGCGGCCCCACGATGATATGCCAGGGATGCCCCATCAGGTCGGCGTCGGCAAACTTCGCCCCGGCCCGCTCCTCCCGGTCGTCATACAGCGCGGCGGCACCGAGCTTCGCGTACATCGACTCGCATATCGCGTCGCACGCGGCATCACCGCGCCGCAAATTAAGGATCGCCGCCTTGAACGGCGCGACGGCGTCCGGCCAGATGATGCCGGCATCGTCGTGGCTGGCCTCGATCACCGCTCCGACCAGACGCGACACGCCGACGCCGTAACTGCCCATCTCCGGATGCACATGCCTGCCATCCGGTCCGGCGACCGTGGCGTTCAGCGCCTGGGTGTATTTCGTGCCGAAATAGAAGATGTGGCCGACCTCGATGCCACGCCCTTCGCGTCGGCGCGCCGGATCCACCTTGTCCCACTTCGCCGCATCGTGCTTCTCGTCGGTCGCGGCGTACATCGATGTCATCTGCCTGAAGAATGCCTCGAGGTCCTGCGCGTTGTAGTCGAACTTCGCGTTCACCCAATCGATGTTCTCGAAATCAGCGTCGTAGTACACCTGACTTTCGCCGGTCGGCGCCAGGATGATGAACTCGTGGCTCAGGTCGCCGCCGATCGGGCCACTATCCGCCTCCATCGGAATCGCCTTCAGCCCCATGCGCTGGAATGTGCGCATATACGCCAGCATCATCGTGCGATAGCTGACCACCGCACCGGCATAATCCAGGTCGAACGAATACGCGTCCTTCATCAGGAACTCCCGCCCGCGCATCACGCCGAAGCGCGGCCGCACCTCATCGCGGAACTTCCACTGAATATGATAGAGAATCTGCGGAAGCTCACGATACGAATGCACCGACTGGCGGAACAGATCGGTGATCACCTCCTCATTTGTCGGCCCGTACAGCATGTCGCGCTCGTGCCGATCCCGGATCCGCAGCATCTCCTTGCCGTAGTCGTCATAGCGTCCGCTCTCGCGCCACAGTTCCGCCGACTGAATCGTCGGCATCAGCACTTCCTGCGCGCCGGCCGCGTTCTGCTCCTCGCGAACAATGCGCTCGATGTTCCGCAGCACGCGATAACCGAGCGGCAGCCAGGCGTAGATGCCGGCCGAGGTCTGCCGTACCAGACCGGCGCGCAGCATCAGCCGGTGCGAGGCGATCTGCGCTTCGGCAGGCGTCTCCTTCATGGTCGGAATGAAGCTGTGGGAGAGGCGCATCGCGGACTGAGTCCCTCTGGTTGCGGGGGCGGGGACCGTAACTGGAGGGAGCATGAACCGCCAGTCCACGGCCGTTGCTGTTGCCGAAAATTATTGTGCGCCGCACAACGTGAAACGCGCAATATAATCACGGCTAACGGAGGTTTTTCGCACAAAACGACGTGACTCTTTCTCCATGAACGGTTAACAAGGCGCCGGCCCAGGGCGCCGACGGCGCGGGCCAGGTTTGGGGAGGAAACGCCGTCACACGGCAGGCCGGAGGACAAAACGCCTCCTCCCTGACCGTGTAGACGGCGTTCAATCGTTCGGCGCCGCGAACCAGCCGTGGCGGAAACTGATGTAGTCGCTGCCGATCAGCAGCCAGGCGCCGAACCAGACGACGCCGGCGATCAGCGTCGTGACAATCACCTTCATCAGGAGTTGCGGGCGCTCCGGTGCGCCGCGCCAGCCGCTGCGCTCGTCCGCATCCTCGACCGGACGCGTGCCGATCGGCAGAACCGCGAACAGCACCGTCCACCAGATCAGGACGTAGACAATGACGCCGGTGAACCAGTTCATACCCGCAGCAGATGCACGTCCACCAAAGGCCGTTTCTGCAAACGCCGTCCCAATGCGCGACGTAGTGCCGCGCGTGCGGCATCGGCGAGCGACGCATCATCCTTGCGCAGCGCCGCCGGCAGATCGTCGATCGCATCCGCGAATTCGCTGCTGACGCGATCAATCTCCGGATCGTCGTTGTCGAACAGGCCGGGCGCGCTCACCCGCGGTTCGCCGCGCAGCCTGCCGTTGGTGTCGACCGCGAGGCTGGCCAAAACCACGCCGTTGAACAGCATCCGCCGGCGTGCCGTCATCACGCCGCCGCCCAGTGGCGTCAGGCGATTGCCGTCCAGCACCATTTTGCCGACCGGCGCGCTATCGATCACCTGCACCTGGCCAGGTGCGAGGTTCAGGATGTCGCCATCCTCCAGCAGGATCGGCTTGGCACCGGCCTCCTGCGCCAGCGCGGCATGAGCCGACAGATGACGCCATTCGCCGTGCGTCGGCACCGCGTAGCGCGGCTTGACCAAGCGGTACAGCCGTCGAAGTTCATCGCGCGCCGGATGACCGGAGACATGCACCAGGTGATCGACGTCGGTCATCAGATTGACGCCGCGGCGCACCAGGTTGTCCTGTACTGTGCCGATCGCCCGCTCGTTGCCGGGAATCACGCGCGAGGAAAACAGCACGGTGTCGCCCTCGCCGAGCGCGACGCGCGGATGGGTATCCATGGCGATCCGCGCCAGCGCGCTGCGGGCCTCGCCCTGGCTGCCGGTGACCAGCATCAGCAGATTGTCGTCCGGCACATCATCGACATCGTCTTCGGTCAGGAACGGCGGCAGGTCGCGCAGATAGCCGCATTCGCGCGCCGCCGCGTCCAGATTGCGCAGCGAGCGGCCGACCAGCGCCACGCTGCGGCCGGCGGCGTGCGCGGCATGCGCCGCCGACTCGACGCGCGCCACGTTGGACGCGAAGCAGGTCACCGCGATGCGGCCGCGCAGCCCCCGCAGCAACGCCGTGAGACTTTGCCGCACCTCCGCCTCGCTGCCGGAGTGACCTTCCACCATGGCGTTGGTGGAATCGCCGATCATCGCCAGCACGCCGCGCTCGCCCAACGCGGCAAATGCCGCTTCGTCGGTTGGCGGACCGATCAGAGGCTGCGGATCGAGCTTCCAGTCGCCGGTGTGCAGCAGCACGCCGTGCGGCGTGTCGATCACCAGCGCCTGCGCCTCGGGAATGGAATGCGTGACGCGCAGGAACTGCAGCTTGAACGGCGCGAGGTCGATCGCCCCGCCCGGCGGCACGACGTGCAGCTTCACCTGGTTGAGCAGCTGCACCTCGGCGAGCTTGCGGCGCAGCACCGTCGCAGCGAACGGCGTCGCGTAGACCGGACAGCGCAGCTGCGGCCAGAGCCAGGCAACCGCGCCGATGTGGTCCTCGTGCGCATGGGTGATGACGAGCCCCACCAGCTTGTCGCGACGATCGGCGATGTAGCCAGGGTCCGGCATCATCACCTCGACCTCGGGGTGTGCGGCGCCGCCGAAGCCGATGCCACAGTCCACCGCCAGCCACCTGCCGTCGCAGCGGTAGAGGTTCAGGTTCATGCCGATCTCGCCCGTCCCGCCAAGCGGCAGGAAGGCGAGGTCACCGTCCACAATGTCCATTTCGTGCTGTTGTTACCTCATCGGCTGGGAAGATGCGAACTACCACAATTGCGAGGCTTGCTCGGTCTCGTGGCGGCGGCTGGATTGCGGTTCAGGCGCGTCCTGGGTTCAGCGTAATGCGCGCAGCGCCGCCTCGGGCTCGCGATCGATCAGCTTCAGCAGGGTCTGCGCGGCAGGCTCCATGACGAATCGATTCTGCTCCCAGTTGCGGAGCGTGGCCACCGGGATACGGAGCATGGCGGCGAACGCGCTCTGGGTCATGCCGAGCTTTTTGCGCACATCCTGCGGGAGTACCGGAGCCGCGAAGCGCGGCTCTTCGCTGTGATCTTCGCCGTTCTCGATCATGTGACGGTGGATTTCGGCCTCGGTGATCGCAACCATCCGACGCTTGAATTCGGCCTGCTCCTCCTGCGTGCGGCAAGCCGCGCGGGCCTTCACCTGCTCCAGGGTCATGCGCGTGAGTGCCACTCCGCTCGTTCCTTCCGGATGGCTCGACGGGCAGCGCGAAAGGACGCTCGCCATAATCTCTTCGGTCGTCCGCCCATGCCTATGATTCGGCCGGTGAAGATTTCGGCGGCCCGATCGAAGGTGATACCACGTTGCCGCTCGGTTGCCGCACTCTTCGCTGGATCCCAGTTGAACTCCACAGAACCGGAAACTACGCGTTACGCGCACCATAGGCAAGCGATTGAAGTGCACTGCGCAAGAGCGGCGACAGCCTGCTAATCCTGTTCGATCAGTCGTGTCTTGTCTGGCCGCAATGTGGGGACGGGATTGCGTTCGGCCAACATGCGCAGGCCATCCAGGGTAAGATCGGGCTCGATCTGTTCGATCACCATGGTGCCTTCGGCGACCAGCGGCGCCAGGCCGCCGGTGGCGATCACCTTCATCGGCCCGCCGTACTCCGCCTTGATGCGGGCAACCAGGCCCTCGACCATCGCGACATAGCCCCAATACACGCCGGACTGCATAGCCGGCACGGTCTGCCGGCCGATCACCGCCTGTGGCCGGGCGATGCCGATGCGGGGAAGCTGTGCGGCGGCCTGGTGCAGCGCCTCCAACGAGAGATTGATGCCGGGACAGATGACGCCGCCGAGATAGGCGCCATCCTTGTCGACCACGTCGAAGGTCGTGGCGGTGCCGAAATCGACGATGATCAGCGGGCCGCCGAAGCGCTGGTGGGCGGCGAGCGTGTTGAGCAAACGATCGGCGCCGACCTCGGCCGGATTGACGACGCGGATGTCGAAGCCCCAGTCAAGCGTGGACCGTGCGATCAGCGGCTCGATGTTGAACCAGTCGCGGCACAGGCGGCGGAGGTTGTAGAGCGCGGCGGGCACCACGGTGCCTATCACCGCGGCGGAGATGTCGTCGCGCTTGAGGCCGACATGGCCGAACAGGCTCATCAACCAGACGCCGTATTCGTCCGAAGTCCGTTGCGCATCGGTTCGCACCCGCCAGATGCCGCGCCACGCCGTATCATCGCGCACGGCAAAGACGACGTTGGTGTTGCCGCAGTCTATGACCAGGAGCATGGGGACAGCGACCGCGCCGGCCTCGCCCGGGGTTTCCGCCTGCGCGGGAATGACGTTAGGGACGTGGCGACGCGCCATGACAGGGTCATCCGAACAGCGCCTTCGCGGCCGCCTGCGCCGCGCCGACGAACGGCGCCGGGAACACGAAGAAGAACGCGGTGAACAGCCCGGTCGCCGCGGCGACAAAGGACAGCGAAGCGGGCCGCGGATCGAATGGCGCCTCGGGCGCGTCGAAATACATCACCTTGACGATGCGCAGATAGTAGAACGCGCCCACCACCGAGGTCAGCACGCCGATGACGGCCAGCGTCCACATGCCGGTCTGCACGGCGGCAAGGAATATGTAGAGCTTGCCGAAGAAACCGGACAGCGGTGGCACGCCGGCCATGGCGAACATGAACACCGCCATCGCCAGCGCCAGGGCCGGATCGGTGCGAGCGAGGCCGTTCAGGTCGGTGATCTGCTCCAGTGCCCGGCCGCGACGCTGCATGGCGATGATGCAGGCGAAGGCACCGGCGCTCATGAACACATAGACGATGAGGTAGATCAGCACGCCGCGGACGCCCTCCGGTGTGCCGACCGCGAGGCCGATCAGCGCGTAGCCCATGTGGCCGATCGCGGAATATGCCATCAGCCGCTTGACGTTGCTCTGCCCGATCGCCGCCAGCGCGCCGAGGATCATGGAGGCAACCGACACCAGCACGATCAGCTGCTGCCACGCGATCAGCAGGTGGCCGAACGGCGTTTCCATGGTGCGCAGCAGCAGCGCGAACGCGGCGACCTTGGGCGCGGTGGAGAAGAACACCGTAACCGGCGTGGGCGCGCCCTCGTAGACGTCGGGCGTCCACATGTGGAACGGCACCGCGGCGATCTTGAACGCGAGGCCGACCAGAATGAACACGATGCCGACGATCACACCGGGCGAAGCGGTCTCCGGCCGCATCAGTGTCTTCGCCAGTGCGGAAAAATCCATGGTGCCGGTGAAGCCATAGACCAGCGAGATGCCGTAAAGCAGCAGCCCGGAGGCGAGCGCACCAAGCACGAAATACTTGAGACCGGCCTCGGACGAACGCAGGTCGTCGCGCGCGAACGCCGCCAGCACGTAGAGCGCGAGCGATTGCAGCTCGAGGCCGAGATACAGCGTCATGAGGTTCGCGGCCGATACCATCACCATCATGCCGGTGACCGACAGCAGCATCAGCACGGGATACTCGAAGCGCGCGATGTCGTTCTTGCGGTTGTAGTCGAGCGACAGGATCAGAGATAGCGCGGCACCCGCGAGCATCAGGATCTTGGCGAAGCTGGAGAACGCATCCGCGACGAACTGCCCATTATAGCCAACGCCGCGGCCGGAGGTGAGCACCAGCAGAGCCGCGAGCAGGAAGCCGCCAAGGGCGAACATGGTGGCAAGGACGAAGCTGTCATCGCGACGCAGCACACCGAAGATCAGGATGGCCATGGCGACGACGGACAGTGCGATCTCCGGGAGTGCGATTGCCCAGTTCATCAGTGCAGCACTCCTGCCACCTTCACGGCGGTTGTCAGTGCCGCTGTGTGGTGCTGCACCATCGCCGCGACCGAGGCATCCCAGAAGCCGCTGAAGCTCAACGGGTTGATCCCCATCCACAGCGTCAGCACGATCAGCGGCACGAACACCGCGATCTCGCGCGGCGACAGATCGAGGATGGCGCGCAGATCTTCCTTGGTCAGACGGCCGAAGATGATGCGGCGATACAGATACAGCATGTAGGCCGCGCCAAGGATCATGCCCGTCGCGCCCAGCAGCGCAAGCCAGAAGTTCACCTGCAGCGATCCCACGATGACCAGGAACTCGCCGACGAATCCCGAGGTGCCGGGCAGGCCCATCGACGCCAATGTGAAGATCATGAAGGTCAGCGCATAGAGCGGCATGCGATCGGCAAGCCCGCCGTAGCGGGCGATCTCGCGCGTATGCAGGCGGTCATAGATGACACCGACCACGAGGAACAGCGCGGCTGATACGATGCCGTGCGACAGCATCTGGAACAGCGCGCCCTGAATCCCCTGCACGTTGAAGGTGAAGATGCCGATCGTCACCACGCCCATGTGCGCGACCGACGAATAGGCGATCAGCTTTTTCATGTCCTCCTGCGCCAGCGCCACCAGCGACGTGTAGATCACCGCCACCACCGACAGCGTGAAGATCAGCGGCGCGAAGGTGACGGAGGCCTGCGGCAGCATCGGCACCGAGAAGCGCAGGAAGCCGTAGCCGCCCATCTTCAGCAGCACACCGGCCAGAATGACGGAACCGGCGGTCGGTGCCTCGACGTGCGCATCGGGCAGCCAGGTATGCACCGGCCACATCGGCATCTTCACCGCGAACGATGCGAAAAAGGCGAGGAACAGCCAGTTCTGCATCCCCACCGGCATCGGGGTCTTCAGCAGCACGACAATGTCGGTGGTGCCGGCCTGGAACCACATCGCCAGCAGTGCCAGCAGCATCAGCACCGAGCCGGTGAAGGTGAACAGGAAGAACTTGAACGCCGACTAGACGCGCCGCGGGCCGCCCCACACGCCGATGATCAGGAACATCGGCAACAGCACACCCTCGAAGAACACGTAGAACACCACGAAGTCCAGCGCGCAGAACATCCCCACCATCATCGTCTCGAGGATGAGGAAGGTCAGCATGTACTCGCGCACCGAATGGGTGATCGATTCCCAGCTCGCCAGGATGCAGATCGGCGTCAGCACGGTGGAGAGCAGCACGAACAGCACCGAGATGCCGTCCACGCCCATCTTGTAGCCGACCCCGTATTCCGGCAGCCACGGGATTTCCTCGATGAACTGGAAGCCTGCCTCGCCGGTATCGAACTTCGCCCACAGCACGACCGACAGCACCAGCACGATCAGGCTGGTCCACAGCGCGGTCCACCGCGCGTTGGAGGCGACCGTTGCTTCGTCGCCACGCACCAACATGATGATCAATCCACCGACCAGCGGCAGCCAGGTGATCAGCGACAGGACGGGAAAACCGGCGGCGTTCATCGCGACACCAGGAACAGGCCGACCAGGAACACGACGCCGATCAGCATGACAAACGCATAGACGGCGACCGAGCCGGTCTGGAGCTTCACCGCCTGGCGCGAGCCGTCGACCGCGAGTTCGGCCAGACCGTTGGGCACGCCGTCGATCAGCGTGGCATCGCCGGTCTGCCAGAACATGCGTGCCAGCCGCAGCATCGGCTGCACGAAGATCGCGTCATACAGCTCGTCGAAGTACCACTTGTTCAGCAGGAACAGGTAGACGCCGCGGAACGTGGTGGCGAGCCGCATCGGCAGCAGCGGGAAGGCCATGTACATCACGTAGGCCAGTGCGATGCCGAGCAGACCGACGACCAGTGGCGCCATCTCGGCCCACGCGGGAACATGTTCCAGCTCCGCGAGCACGTGGTTGGTCGGCGCGTTGAAGATGCTGCCGGCCCAGAACGCCTGCCAATCGTCACCGATGAACCAGTGATCCAGCAGCCATCCGGCGATCACCGCGCCGGTGGCCAGCACCAGCAGCGGCACGATCATCACCGGCGGGCTTTCGTGGACATGCTCCAGCACGTGAGGATCGGCACGTGACCGGCCGTTGAATGTCATGATGAGCAGCCGCCACGAATAGAACGCGGTGAGGAAGGCCGCCAGTACGGTGCAGATGAAGCCGTACATGCCGATGCCGGTGCCGGAAGCATAGGCCGCGGAGATGATCGCGTCCTTCGAGTAGTAGCCAGCGAACGGCGGGATGCCGGCCAGCGCCAGGTTGCCGATCCACATCACCGCGCAGGTCCACGGGATCAGCCGCCACAGTCCGCCCATCTTGCGCATGTCCTGTTCGTCGGACATGGCGTGGATCACGGAGCCGGCGCTCAGGAACAGCAGCGCCTTGAAGAACGCGTGGGTGATCAGGTGGAAGATCGACACCTGGAACGCGCCGACCCCTGCCGCGACGAACATGTAGCCGAGCTGCGAGCAGGTGGAGTAGGCGATCACCCGTTTGATGTCGTTCTGCGCACAGGCGACGGTGGCGGCGAACAGCGCGGTGGTGGCGCCGATCAATGTCACCAGACCCAGCGCGAACGGTGCGAACTCGAACAGCGGTGACATGCGCACGACCAGGAACACGCCGGCGGTGACCATCGTCGCGGCGTGGATCAGCGCGGAGACCGGCGTGGGGCCTTCCATCGCGTCGGGCAGCCAGACATGCAGGCCGATCTGCGCCGACTTGCCCATCGCGCCGATGAACAGCAGCACACCGATCACCTCGAAGGCGGGGAAGGTGCCGCCGATGACCGAGTAGGTGTCGGCCTGGTGCTGCGCAACCGCGGGGAAGATGGTGGAGAATTCGATCGAGCCGAACTTCAGGAACACCAGCGCGATACCGACGGCGAAGAACAGGTCGCCGATGCGATTGACGATGAACGCCTTGATGGCGGCGGCGTTGGCCGCCGGCCGGTCGTACCAGTAGCCGATCAGCAGATAGGAGCAGAGGCCGACGCCTTCCCAGCCGAAGAACAGCTGCAGCAGGTTGTCCGCGGTCACCAGCATCAACATGGAGAAGGTGAACAGCGACAGGTAGGCGAAGAAGCGGTAGCGCGGATAGGCATCGTGCGCCATGTAGCCGATCGAATAGACGTGGATCAGCATCGCGACGAAGGTCACCATCGCGACCATCACCGCGGCCAGCGGGTCGTAGCGCAGCGCCCAGGCAGCATGGAAATGGCCGGCTTCGATCCAGTTGCCGAGCGACACGGTGCCGGGATCGGCATCGCCCGCAATGAGCTGGAAGCAGGCGAGCGGACCGAGCGCGGCGGCGACCAGCATGCACAGGATGGAGACGGCCACGGCGGCACGGTCGCCGATCGAGCGACCGAGCAGGCCGGAGACCAGCGAACCGAGCAGCGGGGCGAAGACCGCGACGGCGTAGATCATGGCGCGAACACAGCCGTCATTCCCGCGCAAGCTGGAACCCAGGGCGATAGGCCTGGACCCATGACCCCTGGGATCCCGCCTGCGCGGGAATGACGCACTTCATCGACTGTTCGTTCGGCTTGCACCGACTCACCCCTTCATCAGGTTCACATCCTCGACCTGGATCGAGCCGCGGTTGCGGAAATAGATCACCACGATCGCCAGGCCGATCGCGGCCTCGGCTGCCGCAACGGTGAGCACGAACATCGCGAACACCTGGCCAACCAGGTCGCCGAGAGCAGCGGAGAACGCCACCAGGTTCAGATTGACCGCGAGCAGGATCAGCTCGACCGACATCAGGATGATGATGACGTTCTTGCGGTTCAGGAAAATGCCGAAGATGCCCAGCACCAGCAGGATGGCGGACACCACGAGGAAATGGTCGAGGCCGACTTCAGTGCCCATGCGGCATTTCCTCCACGGGCTCCGGTTCGGCCACCTTCGGGACGAAGATGCCGACCTCCTTCACTCCTGCCCCTACCGACATCGTGACCATCTCGAGCGTCTCCGCCACGCTGCGTTCGGTCTGCATACGGATGCTCTGGTGACGCGAGGTCTTGCGGTCGCGCAGGGTCAGCACGATCGCCCCGATCATTGCGACCAGCAGCAACAGACCCGCCGCCTGGAACAGGAACACATAGTCGGTGTAAATCAGCCGCCCCAATGCTGCGGTGTTGCTGACCTGCGCGGGTGCCGGCGAAAGACGCAGCGTCGCCGCGTCGGGGGCGATCTTCCAGCCGCCGAGCACCAGCACCAGTTCGATGAACAGCACCGCGCCGACCGTGGCGCCGACCGGCAGATAGCGCTGGAAGCCGCCGCGCAGTTCGGCGAAGTCAACGTCCAGCATCATCACCACGAACAGGAACAGCACGGCGACGGCGCCGACATAGACGATCAGCAGGATCATCGCCAGGAACTCGGCGCCGGCGATCAGGAACAGCGCCGCGGCGTTGAAGAACGACAGGATCAGGAACAGCACCGAGTGCACCGGATTGCGCGAGCTCACCACCATCGCGGCGGAGACGAGCAGGATCACCGAGAAGACGTAGAAGAAAACGGTGGCGATCATCGGTACGGCGCGTCCAGTTCCAGGCGGCGGGCGAGCTCGGGCTCCCAGCGGTCGCCGTTGTCCAGCAGCTTCTGCTTGTCGTACATCAGCTCTTCGCGCGTTTCGGCGGCGAACTCGAAGTTCGGACCTTCGACGATGGCATCGACCGGGCAGGCTTCCTCGCACAGGCCGCAGTAGATGCACTTGGTCATGTCGATGTCATAGCGCGTGGTGCGGCGCGAGCCGTCCTCGCGCGGTTCGGCCTCGATGGTGATCGCCTGCGCGGGGCAAATCGCCTCGCACAGCTTGCAGGCGATGCAGCGCTCCTCGCCGTTGGGGTAGCGGCGCAGCGCGTGCTCACCCTTGAAGCGCGGGCTGATCGGGCCCTTTTCGTACGGATAGTTGATCGTTGCCTTGGGCTTGAAGAAGTAGCGCAGGGTCAGCCCGAGGCCGGCCACGAGCTCGCCCAGCAGCATGCTGCGTGCGGTGCGGTCGAGGAACGCCATTCAGCGGGGTCCTTCATGCATTGGGCAGCCACCCGAACAGCATCAGCGCGCCGGCGGTCAGCGTCAGCCAGACCAGCGACAACGGCAGGAACACCTTCCAGCCCAGCCGCATCAGCTGGTCGTAGCGATAGCGCGGGAAGGTCGCGCGCACCCACAGGAACACGAACAGGCAGAAACAGACCTTCAGGATGAACCAGATCGGGCCGATCTGCGGCAGGATGCCGAACGGCCCCAGCCAGCCGCCCAGGAACAGGATCGTGGTCATCCCGCTCATCAGGATCATGTTGGCGTATTCGCCCAGGAAGAACAGCGCGAACGCCATGGCGCTGTATTCGACGAAGAATCCGGCGACGATCTCGCTCTCGCCTTCCGGCAGGTCGAACGGCGAGCGGTTGGTCTCCGCCAGCGTCGAGATAAAGAACACGATGAACATCGGGAACAGCGGCAGGCAGAACCACACCTTCTGCTGCGCCAGCACGACGTCGGTCAGGTTCAGGCTGCCGACGCACAGCAGCACCGAGACCATGACGAAGCCCATGGAGACCTCGTAGCTTACCATCTGGGCAGCGCTGCGCATCGCGCCCAGGAACGCGTATTTCGAATTGGACGCCCAGCCGGCGATGATGATGCCGTAGACGCCAAGCGAGCTGATCGCAAACAGATACAGGACACCCACATTGATGTCGGCGATCGCCCAGCCCTGGTTCACCGGGATCACCGCCCAGGCGATCATCGCCAGGCTGAAGGTCAGCATCGGCGCCATCAGGAACAGCAGCCGGTTGGAACCCGCCGGGATAATCGTCTCCTTCATGATCATCTTCAGCGCGTCGGCAAATGGCTGCAGCAGGCCGAACCAGCCCACCACATTGGGTCCCTTGCGCAGCTGCATCGCCGCCAGGACCTTGCGTTCGGCGTAGGTGAGGTAGGCGACGCCGATCAGCAGCGGCACCAGCAGCGCCAGCGCTTCCACGAAGGTCAGGATCACCCGGCCGATATCGGTGTCGAACAGGAACGACTGCATCGTGCTATTCCGCCGCCGCGACCAGCGGCGTGGTCGCGAAGGTTGCCGTGCAGGCCGCCATGGTCGGGCTGGCGCGGCTGATCGGATCGGTCTGGTAGTAGTTGGCAATCGCCGGTTCGAGCGGCGCGTCGGACAAGGCGGCGGCATCGCCGGCGGGACCGCTCTGATCGGTGCCGCCGAACCGCGGCAGGAAGCCGATGCGGCCGAACACCGGGTTCACCTGCTCGAGCCGGCTGCGCAGCGCGCCGATCGTGTCGTACGGCAGTTTGTGACCGACGATCTCACTGAACGCGCGCAGGATCCTCCAGTCCTCGCGTGCCTCGCCGGGCGGATAAACCGCGAGCAGGCCACGCTGCGCGCGACCCTCGGTGTTGACGTAGGTGCCTTGCTTCTCGGTGTAGGCCGCGCCGGGCAGGATCACGTCGGCCCGTGCGGCGCCGGCATCGCCATGGTGGCCCTGATACACCACAAACGTATTGGCGCCGATGCGCGCCATGTCGAACTCGTCGGCGCCAAGCAGCCACAGCACATCGACGCCGCCGTCCAGCATCTGGGCCAGCGACTTGCCGTTGGCCCCCGGCACGAAGCCCAGATCCAGAGCGGCGACGCGCGCGGCAGCGGTGTGCAGGACGTTGAAGCCGTGCCAGTCCGGCGTCAGTGCATCGACCGATGCCGCCAACCGCCATGCAGCGGCCAGCACCGCCGATCCGTCGGGCCGCGCCAACGCCGACTGACCGACGACGATCATCGGGTGTTTCGCGTCATGCAGCACTTTGGCGAAGCTGTGCGAACCATCGTGCAACGCGGTCAGCACATCAGGCGCGCTGCCAAGCTGCTGCACGCGATAGGTCAGATCGGTTTCGCCGCCGATCAGGCCGATCGGTATGCTGCCGGCGAGCCAGCGCTTGCGGATGCGCGCGTTCAGCACCGGCGCCTCGCGCCGGGGATTGGTGCCGATCAGCAGGATTGCGTCCGCGTCCTCGATGCCGGCAATCGAGGTATTGAAGGTGTAAAAGTCGCGACGTGTCGCATCGAGCCGCGCGCCGTCCTGGCGGCAATCGTGATTGGTCGAACCCAGCGCGACCATGAGGTCTTTCAGCGCCAGCATGCTCTCGGCGTCGCACAGGTCACCCGCCACCGCGCCCACGCGATCGCCGGCGACCCCATGCAGCTTCTCGGCGATCGCGGCGAACGCCTCGGGCCAGCTTGCTTCGATCAACCTGCCGGCGCGCCGCACCCACGGCCGGTCCAGTCGCCGCCGACGCAGCCCGTCGAGGGCAAAGCGGGACTTGTCGGCGAGCCATTCCTCGTTCACGTCCTCGTTCAGCCGCGGCAGGATGCGCAGCACCTCGGGACCGCGCGCATCGATGCGGATGTTGGTGCCGACCGCATCCAGCACGTCGATGCTGTCCACCTTGGACAGCTCCCACGAGCGCGCGACGAACGCATAAGGTTTGGAGGTCAGCGCGCCAACGGGGCAGAGATCGATGATGTTGCCGGAGAGCTCGGAGCCGAGTGCCTTCTCGACATAGGTGCCGACCTCCATGTGCTCGCCGCGGTTGGTGGCGCCGAGATCGGGCACGCCGGCGACCTCGGTGATGAAGCGGATGCATCGCGTGCAATGGATGCAGCGCGTCATCACCGTCTTCACCAGCGGGCCGAGATTCTTGTCCTGCACCGCGCGCTTGTTCTCGGCATAGCGCGAGTGGTCCATGCCGTAGCCCATCGCCTGGTCCTGCAGGTCGCACTCGCCGCCCTGGTCGCAGATCGGGCAGTCGAGCGGATGGTTGATCAGCAGGAACTCCATCACGCCGCGGCGCCCG
>DASXNR010000371.1:0-11793 GCA_036494925.1 Acetobacteraceae bacterium | reverse complement strand
AACGCCGGATCGCCGAAGTGATACTCGCGGTCCGCCATCGCCAGGTTCACGCATTCCGCGATGCGATGCAGGTAGGTCGCGGAATTGTGCGCAAGTCCGGCGATGCCGACGCGCTCCAGCAGCGCCAGCGCCTCAAGCAGCGCAGGGCCCTGGCACCACGGGCCGCAGGTGATCACCTCGTGGCCGCGCCACGGCCGGCCCACCACCGGCTCGATGCGCGAGCGGTACTCGGCAAGGTCGTCCATCGACAGGTAGCCGCCCTCCTGCTGCTGAAACCGGACGATCTCGCGCGCGATGTCGCCGCGATAGAACGCATCGTGCGCCGCGCGCAGTCCTGCCTCGCGGTCGGGGCCGGCCGCGCGGTCCTGGTCCGCCATGTACTGCAGTGTGCGCGCCAGGTCGGACTGCACGAACCTGTCGCCTGACTTCGGCACCCGTCCGTTCGGCAGGTAGATCGCGGTGTTGGATTGCCAGCGCCGGTACTCGTGCTCATGGGACGCGATCGAGGTGGCGAGCAGGGGATACACCGCGAAGCCCTCGCCGGCGTAGCGGATCGCATAGGACACGACATCGGCGAACCGCATCGTGCCGTGGCGTTCCAGCGCGGTGATCCAGGCGTCGGGTGCGGCGGGTACGACGGTGCGCAGCACGCCGTCGGGGATCGTGCCGCCATGTTCGCGCATGAAGATGTCGGCAGGCAGCGTCTTCGGCCACCAGCCGAGCCCGGCGATGCTCTCCACGTGGCCATTCGCCAGCCGGATCATGATCGGGGCGACGCCGGCGACGTTCACCAGGTCGGGCTGCAGCACACCAAGCGCAATGCCCGCGGCGCAGCCGGCGTCGATCGCGTTGCCGCCGGCCTCCAGGACCGAGAAGGCGGCAGACGCCGCCAGATAGTGGCCGGCGGAGACCGCGTGACGCGTGCCGTAAACGGTTGGGCGATGGGACATGGGCTGGTTCCTCCGAAGGCCGCGAGCGCGCGCCGCACGACCACCCCAAGGCTACAAGGCCTGCCGCGGGAGTAAAGCTTCACCACAATGACACCAAGCGAACGGCGCGACCTTTCAAGTGGCTTTCGCCGGTCCCATCCGGATCGGATTTTCGCCGACGAAGCGCGGATTGAGGATCGGGTAGAAAGCGTAGCCCAACCCGATCCAATCGGGGTGTCCTGCCGGCAGCAGCTTCGGCAGCACGATGCCGACCGCCGCCACGCCGCGATGGCGTCGCCCGACGGCCTGGAACGCCGCATGGATCGCGTCCACCGCCATCTGGTCGAAGTCCTGTCGCAGAATCGACGCCGCCAGCACCACGATGCCGGGCCTGCTGCGGTTCACCCGTCCTTGCGCGGCGGCCATCGTGTCGACCACCGCATCGCGCAGCACGTCGGGACTGCGGCGATCCTTCTCCCGCCACTGCAGCGCTGCCGGGGCGAGCAGCGCGAAGGTCAGGGGTTCGTCGGCGGCCGTCGTGAGGCGCAGATCGACATCGCTCCCCCCGAGCACGAATCCGACGCGGTTGCCGGCATCGAACAGCAGCTTCGCCATTGTCAGCCCGGCCACCGTGTGGATGAACTTATTTCGTTCGGCCAGCGGCGCGGCGATGCAGGCGAGCAACGGGTGCTGGCCCCAGCACTGCATCAGGCGATGCAGGGCGGTGACATACATCGCCGCCATCGCGTCGTCGTCCTGGTACAGCCAGCTCCAGCCCGGCCGGCCGATCCGCTCGCGCAGCCGCAGCACCGACCAGGCGAACGGATAGTCACCCTGTTCCGACCCCTCGCCGGAAGGCGAGGCCGCCGCGTGCTCGGCCAGGCGGCCGCCGGTCAGGCGGTCGTAGTCCGCTGCCGCCGCCTCCAGCATCGCGCGCGACAGGGCCATCGGTTCATTCGGCGGATGGCGCGGACGGGTCAGCGCGTAGTCGCGCGCGATCGCGTCGCTGCCGGCGAGCACGTCGCCGTAGCCGACGATGGAGCGCCTGTGTCGCTGCGATGGCGACAGCCGCGGATCTCGCCGTCGGGCAGTCCGGGTGTGCTGGTGACCGTGTCGCAGCGGAAACACTTGATCCGAAACGCCAGGAAGTTGCCCGGGACGTAGCCCTGGATGAGCACCGAGTCACCGCAGCGGCACACCAGATTCGCGGCGCCGGCGCCGCGGAACGATGGCGCGCCGCCGGTTTGGACGAAATGCGGGGCGTCCGGATCCGGCGCGATCGCTAGAAGATCCCTTCCAGCAAGGCCTTCTTCTTGGGCTGGATGATCGGCGTGTCGCCGGTCTCCTGGCTCTGGCCAAGCGCGGAGTTCTCGCGCAGGCGCTGCGCCTCCTTCGCGGGATCGATCACGACCCCCGGCGGCGGCGGCTCGCGCCAAAACATCAGCTTGTCGCTCAGGCTCTGCGATTGCCGGTTGAGACTGGGATCCTCGTCCACCTCGGTGCGGATCGCCGGTGTCACTGGCGGGCCGGCTGCCTGAACCAGCGCCTGCTGGCCGGGGCTGCTGCCCGTATCGGGGGCGCCGAGGGCCATCTGCGGCACCAGTGCCAGTTCCGCCTGCGTGCGCTCGGATAATTCCTGGGGACGTACCGCGCCGGGACGCGGCGGCGGCAGCGTGAAGCTGGTCGGCATGGCCAGCGGGGCGCGCGTGGTTACCGTGAATTCGTCGGGCGCGTCGCGGACGAAGCCCAAGGTGCGGCTGATAGAGTCGCCGCTGCAGCCGGCCAGCACCGCAACGCTGGCCGCCAGCGCGAGGACCGTCGTGCAAAATCGGACCGATGGCGGCATCACACGATTTATTAGCCGGAGACCGTGGTGGGTCGCAAGAACGTCATCCGGCAGAATCGGCCCGTCGCATCCGCGGCAGGAGGCTGGCGAGTATCAGCGCGGCCACGCCGCACACGATGGCGGCATCGGCGAGGTTGAAGACGTACCAGGACCAGCCGCCGACATGGGCGTGGATGAAGTCCACCACGGCGCCGAAGCGCAGCCGGTCGACGACGTTGCTGAGCGCGCCGCCTACGATGGCGCCGAGGGCGATCGCCACCAGGCGCGATTCGGCACGGCGCAGCCAGACGCCGAGGGCCGCGACCACGCCGAGCGCGACCGCTGCCAGCAGCAGGTAGCTCCATTCGCCGAAGCCGGTCAGCAGTCCGAAGGTGACGCCGCTCTTCCACACCATGGTGAGGTTCAGGACCGGGAGCAGAACGACCTGGCCGAGGTCGGGAAGGCGAATGACGTCGAGAATCCACCATTTGCTGGCCTGGTCGGCGGCGAGGACGACGAGGGCAGCTCCGATGCCGAGCAGGGTGAGGCTGTTGCGGGTCATCGGACGACACGCCCTCCCGCCGCCGCCCTCCCGCAAGGGGAAGGGAGTCGCTCCCTGGGGGGAGGGGGCGTCGCCATCACGCGCGGCAGACCAGTCCTGATTCCACCGCGTCGGCGCAACGCTCGCACAGCGTCGGGTGCGTCGGCTGTCGGCCCACCTCGGTCAGCACCCGCCAGCAGCGTGCGCACTTGCTGCCGGACGCGGGCGTGATCGTCGCCACCGGCTCGCCTGCGTCGGACACGACACGCACTTCGGACACGATCGCGATCTCGGCCCACTGATCCTGGTTCAGCAGCGACGTGTGTTCGTCGTTCAGCGGCAGCGTCACCGACGCCTGCAGCGACGATCCGAGCGTGTTGGCCCGCCGCGCCTCCTCGATCGGCACGGTGATGCGCCGGCGGATGGCGCGGATCGTTTCCCAGCGCGCAGCCAGTGCATCGTCCCGCCACTCGGCCGGCACCTCCGGGAAAAGTTGCAGATGCACGCTGTCCTGCTCGCCGAACCGTGCGCACCACGCCTCCTCGGCGGTGAAGCACAGCACCGGCGCGAGCCACGTCGTCAGGCAGCGATGCAGGTGATCCAGCACGGTGCGCGCCGAGCGCCGGCGCAAACTGTCGGGACGGTCGCAGTAGACCGCGTCCTTGCGCACGTCGAAATAGAATGCCGACAGATCGGTGGCGCAGAAATTATGCAGCTCGGGATACACGCCGGTCCAGTCATAGTTCCGCACCGCGGTGCGAATCCGCGCGTCGAGTTCGGCGAGCCGGTGCAGCACCCACTTTTCCAGCTCCGGCATCTCCGCGTAGCTCACCCGTTCCGCATCGCCGAAGCCGGCAAGGCTGCCGAGCAGCCAGCGCAGCGTGTTGCGCAGCCGACGGTAGAGCTCGACCTGCTGCTTCAGGATCTCCGGCCCAATGCGCAGGTCCTCCGATGTGTCCGACATCATCACCCAAAGGCGAAGAATATCGACGCCGTACTTGTCCGCGACCTCCTGCGGCGCGGTGACGTTGCCCAGGGACTTCGACATCTTG
This sequence comes from Acetobacteraceae bacterium, assembly GCA_036494925.1. GTDB lineage: Bacteria > Pseudomonadota > Alphaproteobacteria > Acetobacterales > Acetobacteraceae > JAMXLO01. The sequence continues at coordinate 7,446 of DASXNR010000371.1, read as the reverse complement.
CGTCCCTGTTCGTCCATCACGAAACCGTCGGTCAGCACCGCCTTGAACGGCGCGGCACCACGCGTACCCACCGCTTCCAGCAGCGACGACTGGAACCAGCCACGATGCTGGTCGGAGCCTTCCAGATACAAATCCGCCGGCCAGGGCATGTCGCGCGCCTCCAGCACGAAGGCATGGGTCGAGCCGGCCTCGAACCAGACATCGACGATGTCCATCACCTGCTCGTAGTCGTCCGGATTGCGGTCATTGCCGAGAAAGCGCGACGGCGGCGAAGAGTACCAGCTGTCGGCGCCCTCCGCCTTGAACGCCGCGACGATGCGCGCGACCACCGCGTCGTCGCGCAGCGGCTCGCCGGTGCGCCTGTCGACGAACACGGTGATCGGCACGCCCCAGGCGCGCTGGCGGCTGATGCACCAGTCGGGCCGGCTGGCGACCATCGAGCCCAATCGGTTGCGCCCCTGCTCGGGCACGAAATGCGTCGCCGCGATCGCGTCCAGCGCCTTCCGACGAATGCCCTCGGGACCGTCGAGGCGGATGAACCAGTTCGGTGTCGCACGGAAGATCAGCGGCGCCCTGGAGCGCCAGGAATGCGGGTAGGAGTGTACCAGCCTGCCGCGTCCCAGCAGCGCTTCCGCCGCGTCGAGTGCCGCTGCGACCGGATCGTCCGCCTTGTAGACGTGCAGGCCGGCGAACAACGGCACCCAGGCGTTGAAGGTGCCGTCATCGCCGACGGTGTCCGCCACTTCCAGCCCGTGCTCGCGGCCAAGCACGAAGTCGTCCTCGCCGGCATTCGGCGCGATGTGCACGAGCCCGGTGCCGGCCTCGGTGGTGACGAAATCGCCCAGCAGAAGCGGCACGTCGAATTCGTAGCCGCGGCCGCGCAGCGGATGAGCACAGATGGTTCCGGCAAGCTCCGTGCCCTTGAAGACGTGCGCCACGTGATGAGTGGCGATGCCGACATCCTTGACGAACTGCGGCGCCAGATCGAGCGCCACCACCAGCTTCTCGCCGACGCGGGCGCGCGAAGTCGGCTCCACCGCGTCGACGTGGATCAGCGCGTAGTCGAACGCCTCGCCGGCGGCGATCGCGCGGTTGCCGGGCATGGTCCAGGGCGTCGTGGTCCAGATCACCAGCGCCGCATCGCGCAGTTGCGGCTGGGCGGGTCGTACCACGGGAAAGCGCACCCAGATCGTATGCGAGGTATGGTCGTGGTACTCGACCTCCGCCTCGGCCAGCGCGGTCTTTTCCACCGGCGACCACAGCACCGGGCGCAGTCCGCGGTACAGCGCGCCGTTCAACAGGAATTTGCAGATCTCGGCGGCGATTGCCGCTTCGGAGCCGTGGTCCATGGTGGCGTAACGCTCGCGCCAGTTGCCCTCGACGCCGAGGCGGCGGAATTCCGCCATCTGGACCGCCAGCCAGTGCTCGGCGTAGGCGCGGCACTCGGCGCGGAAGTCCAGCACCGGGACGGCGTCCTTGTCCTTCTTCGCCTCGCGATACTGTTCCTCGATCTTCCACTCGATCGGCAGGCCGTGGCAGTCCCAGCCTGGGACATAGTCGGCGTCGTAGCCGGCCATCTGGCGGGTGCGGTTGATGACGTCCTTGTGGATCTTGTTCAGCGCGGTGCCGATATGGATGTTGCCATTCGCATACGGCGGGCCGTCGTGCAGGATGAATTTCGGCCGTCCCTGCGAGGCGGCGCGCAGCCGGGACCACAGGTCCATCTGGTCCCAGCGGGCGAGGATCTGCGGTTCACGCTTCGGCAGGTCGCCACGCATCGGGAACGAGGTCTGCGGCAGGAATACGGTGTCGCGGTAGTCGCGTTGGGCGGGATCGGCGGGGGCGTCGTTCATGGTGTGTCCGGGCGGCTGATGCCGCTTCAGGGGTGGGCGGGGCGCGTCAATGGTCCCGGGGCTCAGCGAGCCGCCGGGCCGGTAATTCGCGCCTGCCTATACACCTGGGCCATCGGCCGGACTATGGGGAGGGTTGCAGGCGGGATCAAGCGTTTGGGGCGTCCCAGGCGCCGGTCCGAATTGCCGCACCTGGGAACCGGACGCGACGGCCTGCCGCTCCCCAGACTGGTCACGACGCACAGGAATGGTAAATTGGCGCGAAGGCCGTCCAACATAACAGCGAGGTTTGAATGGCCCAGTCGCCATCGCGTTCCGCGTTTGGATCGTTGGTGCTGATCGTCGTCGTCGTTGCTGGCGGAGCCGCTGCCTTCGGCTACACGGCGGGATGGTTCTCGCCTCGGCGCCTTACACCGGACAGGCTGGTGGATGCGTTCACACCTGCCACGGGTGAGCCGCTCGGCCATCGCAAGAACCATGCGAAGGGCATCTGTTTCACCGGCACGTTCGAAGCGAACGGGGCCGGTTCGGCACTCTCATCTGCTCAGGTCTTCGCCCGTGGCCGGTATCCCGTCCTCGGGCGCTTCAATCTCGGCACTCCCGATGCGAACGCGCCCGACGCGACGGTTCGGGTTCGCGGCCTGGGACTGCGCATCTCGACGCCGGACGGGCAGGAATGGCGCAGCGCCATGATCGACCCACCATTCTTTCCGGTGTCGACGCCGCAGGCCTTCTACGAACTGTTGCTGGCCTCGGCGAGCAAGGAGCCGGACGCGATGAAGACATTCGCTGCCGCGCATCCGGAGATCGCGGCGTTCGGCGCCTGGGCCGACAGTGCACCCTGGACCGCCAGCTATGCGGACGAACGCTACAACAGTCTCAACAGCTTCGTCTTCACCGACAGTTCCGGTGCGGAGAAGACAGTGCGGTGGTCGCTGCTGCCGGCGGCGCAGGCAGTCGATGTCCCGCCCGACGAACTGGCGAAGCGTGGCCCCGATTTCCTCGAACAGGAGATCGCTGAGCGGATCCGCGGGGGCCCGTTGCGCTGGACCATGACGGTGACCGTTGCCGACCCGGGCGATCCCACCGCCGATCCGAGCAAGGCCTGGCCGGAAGGCCGCCGCACCGTCGAGGTCGGCACGCTCACGGTGCAGCAGATCGAGGCCGAGCGAGACGGCCCGTGCCGCGACATCAATTTCGATCCGACCGTGCTGCCTTCCGGCATGCGGACGTCGGACGATCCGTTCCCTGCCGCGCGGTCATCCGCCTACGCGAAGTCATACGACCGTCGCACCGCGGAGGCCAAGGACTATCCCCGAACCGCAACGGACGCCAAGCCATGATCGGGAACCGCCAACGCTTCACCCCGCTCCAGCGCCTCCTGCATTGGCTTATGGCGGTCTGCATCCTGGCCATGCTGTTCATCGGTGTGGGCATGGTGTCCACCGTCATGCCGAAATATCTGACGCTGGTTTCGATTCACAAGCCGCTCGGAATTGCCATTCTGCTGCTCGCTTTGCTGCGCCTTTTGGTGCGCCTGCGCGATGGTGCGCCGCCGCTGCCGGCCGACCTCCCCGAGCCGATGAAGCTTGCGGCCCACCTGTCGCATTACGCGTTCTATGTCCTGATGATCGGTATGCCGCTGATCGGCTGGGGGATGCTGTCGGCGGCCGCCTATCCCGTCGTGCTGTTCGGGGGCGTGCGCCTTCCGGCGATCCTCCCGCAGAGCGACAGTCTGCATACGCTGCTCTGGAATGCGCATTTCTACCTCGCTTTTCTGTTCTTTGCGCTGATCCTGCTGCATGCCGCGGCGGCACTGTTTCATGCGCTCGTTCGACGTGATGGTGTGTTCGAAGCGATGGCCCCCGTGCCGACCCACGACGTGGTCGCGCCCGCCGAGTGAAATCGGAGCGGGCCGGCTGATCTGACACATTTCTCACGGCGATTTTCTGTTTTATGCCCGCCGGTAGGCTTGCCTACCGGAGCGTAACGCGCGCTAGATGCCGGCAACAACTGATCTCTACCCACACCGGCTGCGCCTGTCCGGGCAGCCCCAGGAACGGGAGATCGCGACGATGGGAGACGTCCTGGCCACCGCGGCTGCTGCGGGCACTGTCGAATATGCCGGTCCGCTGGAGGCGGACCACCTCCGCTCGCGTCAATACCGCAACGTCGCCGGCGCCGACCGGATCACCGCGACGCATTGGCACATCGCCTGGGCCAACGGTCTCGGCTGGGGTTTCGACGGCATGGATGGCGCGATCCTGGCATTGGTGGCGCCGCTGCTGATGCACGACTTCGCCATCAGTCTCGGCACCTACCGCAACGGCGTGCAGCTCTCCGCACTGATCAGCATCATCGGCCTGTATCTGTGGCCATGGCTGGCCGACCGGTTCGGCCGGCGCAATATCCTGGCGATCAACATCGCGGTGTTCTCGCTGGCGATGCCGCTGGTGGCGCTTTCGCCGACCTGGGGCAGCTTCGTCGCCGCCTACACCATCGTGCGCTTTGCGCTGAACGGCGAGTGGGCGGTCGGCTCGATGCTGGTGGCGGAAACCTGGCCGGCGCGGCTGCGCGGTCTCGTGCTCAGCTTCGATCGCTCGGCCTGGGGTGTCGGCGCCGCGCTGGCCGGCGTGATCGTGACCTTTATCGTGACGGTGTGGGGATGGCGCGCGGCGTTCCTCCTGCCGATGGCGATCGCATTCCTGGCGATCTATGTCCGGCTGCTGTGTCCGGAATCGCCCTACTGGGTGCGCACACAGGATCGCAAGCGGCGGATCGGAGAGAGCCTCTCCGCGCAGCTTCCGCTGTCGCAGGATGACCGGGAATGGATCGCCAAGACAAAGCAGCCGGGATGGCGGCAACTGTTCCTGCCCGATCTGTTGCGCAACACAATCATGGCGACCTTCGTCGCCAGCATGGCGCTGGTGTCGTACAGCACCGTGGGTCTGTGGATGCCATTGTTCCTCGCGCAGCAGCATCATTGGACGACGGCCGAATATGGCAGTTTCTACATCGCGTGGGCGCTGTTCGCGACCACCGGCTTCTGGGCCGGCGGCTGGATGATCGACCGTTTCGGCCGCAGGCTGGGCTTCGCAATCCTGCTGATCGAGGCAGCGGTCTTCATGACGATCTGGATCTTCACCGAGAACCGGCTGGCGTTGTGGCTGCTCGGCATGGCCTGGTCATGGGGATTCATCGGGGTCTGGGGTCCGGTGACCACCTACACCGCGGAAATGTACCCGACGCGGATCCGCGGCGTCGGCAACGGATTCTCGTGGGCCGTGGCGTTCCTGGTCGGTGCGGTGCTGTGGCCATACGTCTCGGTCTATCTGCGCGAGACCACCGGGTCGTTCATCGCCGCGTTTCTGCTGATCCCCGTGATCCTGCTGACCATGGCGGCGATCATCTGGTTCTGCAGCCCGGAACACGCGCGGAAGGATCTCGACCAGATCGCGGTGTGATTATTCCAGGGGATGGTGGCAGGCGAAGCCGTGGCCGTCGGGGTCGCTCCACTCAGGATAGGTGCTGCGGCACAGCTCGGTCGCGCGCGGGCAGCGGGGGTGGAAATGGCAGCCCGGCGGCGGCGCGGAAGCCGATGGGATCTCGCCGACGACGCGCGGCAGCACGCCGCGCTGCGCGGGATCCGGAATTGGCGAGGCGTCGCGCAACATGCGCGTATAGGGATGCCGCGGCGAAGCGAACACAAGCGCGACCGGTCCCTGCTCGACGATGCGCCCGAGATACATCACCGCGACGCGCGAGCAGAACCAGCGGATCACGCCCAGGTCGTGGCTGACGAACACGAACGCGAGGCCGCGCCGCTGTTGCAGTTCCTTCAGCAGCAGCAGCACCTGTGCCTGCACCGACACATCCAACGCGGACACCGGTTCGTCGGCAACGATCAGCTCGGGCTGCAACGCCAGCGCGCGTGCGATGCCGATGCGCTGGCGCTGGCCGCCGGAGAACTCGTGCGGATAGCGGTCGAGCGCATTCGCCGGCAGGCCGACCTCCGTCAGCAGTGCGGCGGCGCGGTCGCGCGCGGCGCGGCCATGCGCGATGCCGTGCACCACCAGCGGTTCGGCCAGGGTGCGGCCGATGCTGCGGCGCGGATTGAGCGACGAATAGGGATCCTGGAACACGATCTGCATATGCCGGCGCAGCGTGTTCAGCGCGGCGCCGCCGGCGGCGCGAACGTCGGTGCCGGCGAACCGGATGCTGCCTGCGTCCGGTTCGATCAGCCGCAGCGCGGCCCGGGCCGCGGTGGACTTGCCGCAACCTGACTCGCCGACCAGACCGAATGCCTCGCCGGCGTCGACCGCGAAGCTGATGCCATCGACCGCGCGCACCGTGGTGGTGGCGGGACGCGGAAATCCCTTGCGCACGATGAAGTGCTTGACCAGTCCATCGACCTGCAGCACCGGTGTCATGCCGGCCATGGTTCGACCGTTACTTCCGGCCAGATCGCCTTCGCACGCTCGGCCTTGCTGGTGTGGGAGGCGGCGTTCGGCAGTGTGCGATTGGGCCGAATGCGCATGGCGAACATATCGTCGAGACCAAACGGCGCGGCGATATCGAACCGGCCATCGTGCTCCAACCGGATACCTACCGCGTGCACGATCGAGGCGTAGTAGCGGAGCGATTCATCGGCCGTCGTGAGCTGCGGATAGGCGCAGCCGAAGCGCTCGGCGAACCACAGATGCACGCGCGCCTGGTTGCGCACTTCCACCGGCCCGGCACAGTCGTGCGTTGCAGCGGCGACGCGCAGGATGACGGCGTCCTCGGCTTCCCACGAAAGATTGTCGCCGTCGTAGTAGATCAGGTCGTAGTCCTTGATGCCGGTGCCGCGTGCGCGATCGGTCAGCACGTTCCATACGGTCTGATACAGGCAGCCCGCGACCAGGCGCCATTGCGGCAACGCCAGCGAACGCAGCCGATCGAGCAGACGCATCAGGTCCGGATCGCCGCGGATGATGGCCTCAAAGCACGGCCGGATGCGGTCGGCATCGATGGCGGGAAGCATGGTCTCTGGTCAACCCTGGCAAGGACTTGAACCGCAGAACACGCAGATGATGGCCAATTGAACCCGCTCCCCAACCGCATCATGGCGTGCGCATTGAAGGTGCAGCATATGCTCGACACGGGCTTTCTGGAAAAGATTCATGACAAGGCGCTGGCACATGAGTTGGTCGAGCTGAAAGCTGTGCCCACCTTGGACAAGGTCCACTTGGCCCAATGTTTTGAATTTACCTGAAAACCAACGCAACAAAACCTCGCCTGCAGATTAAACGCATCGTTCTGGACCTAGGGCAGCTGCCTCACGACCGCTCGGAGCGTTTGCGTCCATCCCTTCTGATCGGCGTTCTTGCGTTCGATTCTTGCTTGCTTGCCTTTGGCGTGCGGCCCAGTTTGCCGAGGCTGAATATATTCCTTGACATCCGCCACCAACCCGTGTTCTTGTTACGTTCATGTCCGCCGCGGCCGCAACCCCAGCCCCGACCATCGAGCCCAGCCGCAGTGGCCGTCTGCTCGAGCTGGTCCGCAAGCTGATCGACTACGGCCGCGAACTCGCCGCCACCATCCGCCAGCGCACCGC
>DASXNR010000370.1:0-7068 GCA_036494925.1 Acetobacteraceae bacterium | reverse complement strand
TGGCAGGCTGAACGCACAGGAGGCGAGATTACTATGGCAGATAATGAAGCGGACGGACGATCCGCCGGAGGCGTTTCAGCTAACGACAATCCACCCGCGCAAGCACTAGTCCAGGCTTTCCCGCGTGTTGGCGATCAGCTGCCGCGCCAGTTGCTGCGCCTTCGCCATACGCAGCCGCTCCGGTATCAGCCGCAGCGCGAGCGACAGGTGGTAGAGCGTCATGGTGATGGCGTCGTCTTGGTCAGCCATGTGGCCGTCCTCGTTCGCCGCATGCACCCGCTTCGCAGCCGCCAGTCCCTCCGCGTGCGTCGGGATCATATGCGGCCCATCAGCAGCAGGATCAGCAGGATCAGAACGATCAGCCCCACCCCGCCGAAGCCATAGCCGTAATAGGGGCCGCCCCAGCCGGCTCGGTAGCCCCAGCCGCCACCGAACAGCACCAGGATCAGCACCACGACCAGGATCAGCATCAGCGGGCTCATGACGAGCGCACCATGCCGCTCACCACGACCCCGTTGGACGGCGGCGCGGTGCTGGAACCGGCCGCGTTGGTCGCCGTGACGACACACGTTGCGGTGTTGCCGACATCAGCGTCCCGCACGGTGTAGTCGGGCGAGTCGGTGCCGACGTTGGTGCCGTCGATCTTCCACTGATAGGCGTAAGACGTGGGCTCGCCGGTCCAGTTGCCCATGGTGCAGTTGAGCGTGGTTCCGTCCTGCGTCACGTGCGGCACATCGACGTTGGTTGGAGCGACGGGCGGTGGCTCGGGAGGAGCCACTGGACTGCGCACGAAGAAGCCTACAGAGGCGTCCACTGTGACCAGGGTCCAGCCCTCGGCGCCACGCTCGTTGAGCCATGCGACCAGCGCGTCGTCGTTCGGCATTGCGGCGCCGCCGAATCGCTTGACCATGTATTCACTCGTGGTGTCGCTCATGACGCCGCCTCTGTCGCTGGATCATCTCTTAGGCAGTTGATGCAGGCCCACCGATGGTTCGGAGCTGGGAGCGGCTCCCACGCCTCGGAGAACGGGTGGCCGCAGAAATCGCACCTGTTTCTCCATCCGCCGCGACTGGCAACCATGTCCTGGAATGCATCGAAGATGTCGGCCTCCACTTCAGGCGGGAGGCTCATGCTGTCATCCATCCTACCGACGGCGTAGGCCCTGTGGTTTCGTACTGGCTGCTCCACTGTGGGTCGGCGACTGGACGCCGCTCCCCGTCCCGCACGCCCAGCGCCATGTAGCGCAGCGAGTCTGATGCATGGCTGGCGAAGTCATGCACCGGCGTCGAGCGCCAGGTCTGCGCATTCTCGTTCCACTCGCGCCGGTAGTTGCGCAGCGCACGGATGCCGATCGCGCAGCGCTCCGCATCGAACCATGCTTTTGGCAGGATCATGCGCACCGCGTTGATGCCGTCCGCCACGTTGTGCATCCGCACGATGCGGGTGGGCTTCAGCCCGAGGCCGTGCATCGTCTCGGTGATGCTACGCCCGCTACCCTTCTCGCGCGCCTCAGCGTCATGCGGCAGCAGGTGGCGCTCGTATAGATACGGTTTCATCTGCAACTGGCGAACGTAATAGTCCATCGCCTCGCCGTTGCTCTCGATGTAATCGATGAAACGCCACTGGCCGCCGGCGCTGATCTGCGCACACCAGATAGCGGTGGCATCAGCAATGCCCAAGTCCCACGATGTCCACACCTTGAGCACCGGATCATGTGGCACGATGGTAATGCGGCCTTCGCTCTCCGCGTCGTTCATCAGCCGGCCGTAGTAGCTGCCGCTGTTCGGCGCCTCGAAGCTGCACATCAGTTCCTGGGCGAATTCTTCCTCGCTCATCTCCTGACGCAACCGCGCGATCGCTTCGTCGCTCAGGGTGTGCGTCTTGGTGTGGTCGAGCAGATAGCTGCTGTAGCCTGGACTGCTGCGTGCGCGATCGTATGCCGCCTGCAAGAGCCCACGGCCTTTGGGTGTGCCGCAGCGAACGAGCGTGCCATCGCGATCGGCGAGCATCGGCTCTATGACCAGCGGCACCATGGTCGCTGGGGTGTCGTCGTACTCATCGATGACGCATTCATCGGCGTAGCCACCGCGCCAGCTGTCCGGGTTGTCGGCGCCACCGGCTTGCCAGATGCCGCCGTTGGGCAGCTTGATCGTCATGGTGCCCTTGCGCACTTCGCAGCCTGGAATGCTGTCGGCGGCGTGCATGGCCTGGTCCCACAAGCCGGTGCGCTGCCACATCACGCTGTAGGGCAGGATATGCACGACGCGCGGCAGCGTGCGCTTGCTGGTGAATGCGGTCTTGAGGCCGCGCCAGAGCAGCGCGGTGGATTTGCCGGCGCGGCGATGCACGACGGCGACGATGCGCTTGGCGGGATCATCGAGCAGCGGGCGTTGCCAGGGGCGCGGCGCGAAGGCGAGCGTTATGCGGCGACGCTCAACAGGCGTCGATGTCGTCTCGCCAGACTGCGTCGGCGTCGATAGTTTTGACAGTGTCAGCACTAGTTGCCTCTGAAACTATAGCGGCTGGTTGCCAATGCACCTCGAGGATGATGTTGCTGCCATCGGCATTCGCGAGTTGCAGCGGTAGCACCTTGGCAACGAGGCCAAGGAATGCGACGGGGTTCTTGCGTGCCTGCTCGGCGAGATATTCCTGGCCGCCAACGTCTTTAAGCGCGCCCAGGATCATCTCCTTGATCGAGCCGGTGTGCTTGTTCGGGACGCCTGGGCGGCGGCCGCTCCGGTTCAGATTGGCGATGCCCGACACTATCCGACACTCTGTTGGGACTAATCTCGCGCCACGAGCCACGCGACGGGTGCCTGGACTTGTCGCAATCCGCCGAACAGCATGACCGAGAGGCGCGCGTGTTGGCTGCGGACGGAGAGCACCACGGCTGGGTGGCCACGCAGCGGGCCTGTGGCGAGGCTACACGGCGTTCCCGGATCCCACGGCGTCGGTGGTGCGGGCAAGTCCTGGATGGCCTGTAGCGTGCTCACGACGCCCGCGTTGATGCGTCCCGGCTTACCGTTGGCCATGAGCAGGCGGAGAACGCCGCGGGTGTGCTGGATTGGTGCCCAGTGGGATCCTGCCACCACGAACAGGTAATTCCCGAACAGCGGGCGCTCGACGCGGTGCTTCAGGCTGGGTATGGCGCGATCGGGGCGGAGCGACCAGCACATCGGCAGGAATGTGGCGTAGCCCTGGCGGTCGAGGTTGTCGCGTGCCCAGCGCTCGGCTTGTGGGTGGGTTTGGCAGACGGCCCAATAGCTACCGCACGGCTGCGCGTCGTGAGCCGGTTGTGCGGGAGATAATTCCAGGTTGTGGCTGGCGTCAAGCACGGCGTCAGTGCCGGACGCCAGGCGGATGCAAGGTCCAGTTTGCGATTGCGCTGCAGATGGCTGCTGCGAGTGCTTCGCGTTCGGCGGTGTTGGGGATCGTCACGAGCACGACGGACGACGCGAATGCGAGCGCCATTGCGGCCTCGACATGGCTGCATTCGGAGGCGCGCACGCATTCCTCCACGTCGTGCAACAGGCGGTCGATGCGTGGCTTGCCGACCAGCAACAACTCGTTGGGATCGATGTGGAAGCCGATCACGCGCGGACCTGCATGCCAGCCATGCGTGAGTAACGCTTGATGCGTGAGTAGCGGATGGTTATGTTGTGGTCATCGAAACAGAGCGACCCGGAGCAGCCCAGATGACCACCATTCACACCGCGACTTTTGGGCCGCTTCCCATCACCGCAACGAACGGAGCAACGACGATGAGCAACGATTATTTCACGATGGGCAACACTGAGGGCTACATGGGCGGTGAGTTGGCGCAGTTGAATCGCCGGTATGAGACGGCGATTGCGGCATACGATTTCAGCACCATGGAGGACTGGGAGCGGTGGGAGATCTGCCAGCGGGTCGGCGACGAGGTGCTGGCGGCATATGACCGCGAGCAGGCGTGATGCCGACGCCGCGGGTGAACCCGGATCGCGTGCTGACGGCGGCGGAGCGCCAAGCGCGGCGGCGTGAGTTGCTGGAGCGCCGGGTGGCGCTGTTCCGGGAGACGCTGGAATACATCCGGGACGATGCTGCGACGCTGGCCGACGCGCGCAAGCTGGCGGAGGAGGCGCTGTGGCTGCCGCGGTGATCACGCTGCGCTCCGGTCGGGCCCGGCATCGGGCGTGGTGACGAACGACAGCCTGTGCCAATCGGCACCGCAGGCCGGTTGCGGGCAGTGCAGGGCTTTCCAGGATGCGATGATGACACGGGCGGGTGCATCGATGACGGTATCGGCGCACCAGCGATGGCCGCATTTCCGGCAGAGCACTGGCATGCTGGCGATGCGCATCACGCGGCACTCCGGTCGTCGTTGGCTGTGAGGAACTCGGGCGGCAGCAGGCCAAGCATCCTGGGTGCGTGACGGCGGAGCGCGGTGGCCAGGATGCGGCCCATGCTCAGGCGGATTGCGGTAGGCAAGCCATCGAGCGCGCGGATCTTGGCGAAGATCGCCGGTTCTGAGATGCCGCGCCAGGACTCCTCCGCAACGTCGTGTTCTTCCTGGACTTTGCGTAATTGCTGCTCATTTGGGCCGTCGACTTGGCCGGTGATCGCGGTGTGTCGCGGCGGCAGCGGGTGATCCTGGCGCCATTCGGTCAGCGCTTGGTAAGCCTCGCCGAAGCTGGGGAAGAACTTGCATTGGCGTGCGACGAAGATCAGCGAGTTGCGGTTGAAGGCACTGGCATCGAACTCCTCGGCCAGCGCCGATGCGAGGGCGGCAATCTTGGCGCGGGCGTCAGCCAGTGGCGCGGCGCCGGCGGTGAGTTTGCCGAGGTCGCCGAGCCAACCGGCCGCAACGCGCTCGGTGCTGGTCGCGGTCACTGCAGCCGCCCCCACGCGTTGTGGTTGTGCTCAGGCAGCGGCGGTAGCAGCAGGCTTCGGACGCCGACTTGCTCCTGGATAACGTCATACACATTCCGCGGGGGGGGTTGCGCGCGCCCGCGCGCCCTCCTGGTGGTTCTCTTATTGGTGGTTCTAAGGGATTCGGGTGACGTGGTGTCACCCTTTAGCGTCAGGATGTCACCCTTTACGGCTTCCGTGTCACCCTTTACGGCGCCGTTCACAATGGGTGGCGTGGTGTCACCCTTTGTAATGGGTGGCGTGGTGTCACCCTTTTCTTGCGGTGCAGCAGCGCCATTAGCCTGGGATGGTTGCTCGCTTAGGTTGCAGATGACGCGATACCTGTTGACGTGCCCGCGCCCAGTCCCGGCCTCCACCTCGATCAACCCGGCACCCACCAACTGGCGGATCGCCCGTTGTGCAGTCCGCTCATCACACCCAGCCCTGAATCCAAGCCGGGCAATAGCCGGCCAACTCCAGCCATCCTGATCCGCATAGTCAGCCAACGCGATCAGCACCGGCTTCGCCATTCCCATGATAGGCTGAGCAAACGCCCAATTGAGTGCTGCGATGCTCATGCCGCAATCCTCCCAGCCACGGCGTAGGTTCGCCGCCCAACCTGTTGCAATTCAAGGAACCCATCGGCGCAAAGCCGGTGCAGATGCCGCGTCACCTGCGGCGCGCTGATGCCCAGCGCCAGCGCCAGCCGTCGTCGCGGCGGCAGCGGCCAGCCACGCGCCTCGCAGCGCCGCACCACAGCCAGCAGCACACGCCGGTGCTGGCGGCCACGCTCATCGTTCGGACGGTTCAGGGTCATAGACAAAGCTCCGCTTGCGGGCGCAGGAGCTTCGTGCAAAAAGGGGATGCAACCTCCCGTCTTGCACCGGCTCCCAGGCCAGGTGAAACCAATACAGACCGCGCCTTGCAGGGCGCGGTCTTTGCTTATCCACTGATTCTCTGCGCGCCGGAAGGGCTTCATTCCGCGGCCTCGGCGAGCTGTGCCGCGCCCCAGGCCAGCAGCGGCGCGTCGTCCACCACGCGGGCCGTGCCCATGGCGACGTAATCCGGCGACAACTCGATGCCGATCGCGTCGCGGCCCAACCGATCCGCAACCAATAAAGTCGTGGACGCTCCCGAAAACGGGTCCAGGATCGTGCAGGGAACTGGCGGATCAGGATAAGCCTTGTCCGTCTGCAGGTCGCAGGTGCAGCCTGGCGCCCAGCCGGTGGTGGTAGCAGTCGGTGGCTCCAGCATCGTGCCGCTGGAGCGCGTCCGGCCCATGCTGTGCGTGCGCTCGCTGCGGTCGATCACCATGGCCGTGCGCTCCACCACGCGCCGCCACGGTGCGCCGCACTGTGCGCAGCAGCCGCGCTCCGACGTGCCGGCGCGGATCAGCGGCTCGACAAGCTTCGGCGGAAATGTTGCAAAATGCGCGCTACTAAAAGCAGCCGGGTTCACGTCCAGCGCCAGCGGTGAGCCGTCGTCAGAGCAGATCAGGCCAAGGGGTACGGGCGATGGCCCACGCTCAGCGACAGGCGCCAGTTGCTCCTGATACTCCGCTGATGTGCGGCCGTTGCGGTGGACCGTGCCGTGCGCGCCGTCGCCCGTGTCCCAGCCGCCCGGTATCTTGACGCGTCGCATCCGCGGTGCCGTCTCTGGCGCGTCCTCCAGGCTGTCGTAGAACAGGTCGCTGTTGCGCATGTTGCGGCCAGATGCGCAGAACGGCCGCGTGTTCTTGCCAGCGTCGCCACGCATGGGCGCATTATGTCCACCAACAGCGTAGCCGGCCTCGGCTCGCTCAACCGTGGAACCCGCAGCGCTGCGCTTCACCGCCTCGGCATCCCAGAAATATCTAGCCTGCTTCGTCAGCAGAAAGACGTACTCGACGGCACTAGCCGGACGATCCCCGACCGACTCCGGCATCGCGCTGCGCTTCAGCCACGGCAGCATCGAGCGCAGCCACCAGCCGTCCGCCTGGAGCGCGATTGCCAGCCGCGCCGGCATCATCAGGAGGTTCTTGGCAGGCATACCGCTCGCCGCTAACTTGTCAGCGCCGCTTGTCGCGTGGCCGGATAGATCGCGTCCGCCGGTTTGTGCCGAGACATCCTTGAAGCCGCCACCGTTGAACCGACCAACCGGCGCCGAGTTGTAACTATCCCCCATATTCACCCAGCACACGCC
>DASXNR010000369.1:0-14768 GCA_036494925.1 Acetobacteraceae bacterium | reverse complement strand
GCGGTGCTGGGCGAGGCCGGCGTGCAGACCCGCGTGATCGCCCGTTACGCTCCCGCCGCGATCCGCGAGCGCATCCTGCCGCGCGTGGTGAGCGGCGACTGCATGCTGGCGATCTGCATGACCGAGCCGCACGCCGGCACCGACGTCGCCAACTATCGCACCAACGCCCGCATCGCCGGCGACCGCGTGATCCTGAAGGGCACCAAGACGCTGATCAGCCGCGCGCCCGAGGCCGGCATGTTCATCGTGTTCAGCCGCATCGACGGCAAGCCTGGCCGCGAAGGCATCGGCTGCATCCTGCTGGAGGCCGGCACGCCGGGCTTCGAGGTCACCGGCACCTATCACACCATGGGCGGCGAGAACCTGTTCGAGATCCAGTTCAACGATTGCGAGCTGCCGCTGGAGAACCTCGTCATCAAGGACGACGGCTTCCGCAAGCTGCTCACCGCGTTCAACACCCAGCGCTGCCTCAATCCGGCGATCTCGCTGGGGCTGGCCGAGGGCGCGTTCGACGAAGCGGTGAACTACGTGCGCGAACGGACGGTGTTCGGCAAGCCGATCGCCGATCACCAGGGCATCCGCTGGAAGCTCGCCGACATGTTCAAGGACATCGAGGCGGGGCGTGGCATCCTGTATCGCGCCTGCCTGACCGCCGATCCGTTCCCCGATCCGTTCATGGCCGCAGCCGCCAAGGTATTCTGCAACGAGATGTCGCTGCGGGTCACGTCGGAGGCGGTGCAGCTGCACGGTGGCTTCGGCTTCACCGACGAGGCGCCGGTGTCGCGGCTGTATCGCGGCGCGCGCTATGGCACGATCGGCGGCGGCACGTCGGAGACGCTGCGCGACCTGATGGGCCGCAAGATCATTTCCGATGTTGATTTCGACCAGGGCATTCTCGGGCTCGGGACCTA
The DNA here is from genome assembly GCA_036494925.1 of Acetobacteraceae bacterium. Lineage (GTDB taxonomy): Bacteria > Pseudomonadota > Alphaproteobacteria > Acetobacterales > Acetobacteraceae > JAMXLO01. The sequence goes on along the minus strand of DASXNR010000369.1, from coordinate 13,857 downwards.
CTGACGTGCTGCTGATCGAGGCCGACGGCAAGGCACTGCTGGCGGAGCATGGTGTGTCGGTTCCTGCCAGCGTACTGGTTACCGATGCAACCATCGGCGACATGCCGGGCGATGGCCCATGGATGGTGAAGGCGCAGGTGCCCGTGGGCGGGCGCGGCAAGGCCGGTGGCGTCGCGCGCTGCACATCGGCACACGAAGTCGCTGCGGCGGTGCAGCGCATGCTTGGCAGCCGCCTGAAGGGACATCAGGTGGACGCCTGCCTGATCGAACAGGCAGCGACCGGCGAGGAACGCTATCTCGCAATCATGGTCGATGCCGCGAGCTATGGGCTGCGGGTGATCTACTCGAGCCAGGGCGGCGTCGACGTCGAGCAGTCTGGTTTGGCGCAGGGTCGTCTCTGTCCGCCGCACGTCGGCGCTGTGGCCGAGGCGCTGGCCGAACTGGGTGCCGAGGCGGGTGTCGTGACACTGGGCCGCGAGCTGGCTGACATGTTGCTGGAATGCGAACTGGCGTTGGCGGAGATCAATCCATTATTTGTTTCCGACGCCGGCTGCGTCGCCGGCGATGCAAAAGTGGTGGTGGACCTGGGCGCGGTCGAACGCCAGCCGCGCATCGCGGCGCTGCTCGAGGCGCGGCCGCGGACTTACGCCGATGCCAACCGCAAGCTGACCGAAGGCTTCGACTACGTCGAGTTGGACCCGGAAGGCGAAATTGGCCTGGTCACCACCGGCGCCGGTCTGTCGATGATGCTGATCGACGAACTCACCGCGCGCGGCATGAAGCCGCTCAACTTCTGCGACATCCGCACCGGCCAGATGCGAGGCAACCCGGCGCGCGCGATCCGTGTGCTGGAGTGGATCACCTCGCGGCCGTCGTTGCGCGCGGTGCTGGTGAGCGTGTTCGCCGGCATCACCGACCTGGCCGAATTCGGGGCGCTGCTTGCCACTGCGATGGAGCAGACGCCGGCGCTCCATGTACCGGTGGTGGCGCGCCTGGTTGGCCGCGGCGCCGCCGAGGCACGTCACATCCTGACAGAACGGCAACCGGCTGTGTTTGTCACCGAGGACCTGGAAGAGGCGCTCCGACGGGTTGGAGCGGTCATTCCTTCTCCGTCATGGCCGGGCTCGGCACGGCCATCCACGTTTTCCGTTGGCGCAGGTAGCAAAAACGTGGATGGCCGGCACAAGGCCGGCCATGACGGTGATGACGAGGCGTGGGCATGATCGGTACTCTGTCGCATGCTACCCCGGTCATCGTGCAAGGCATCACCGGCCGCATGGGCCGGACGCATGCGGCGCTGATGCGTGCTTACGGCACCAACATCGTCGGCGGCACCTCGGCGCGTACAGACACGAAGGAGGTCGCCGGCGTCCCGGTGTTCGCCAGTTGCCGCGACGCCGTGTTGGCAACCGGCGCAATCGCCTCGGTTGCCATGGCGCCGCCGTTGGAAACGCTCGCGGCGGTCGAGGAGGGACTCGCCGCCGGCATCCGCGTCATCGTCACAGTGGCGGAAGGCATCCCGCTGCACGACGCGGTGAAAATCGGTCGTGCCGTCCGCCGCGCCGATGCCACCTGGATCGGCGGTTCGACACCCGGCATGGCGATTCCCGGCGAGATCAAGCTCGGCTTCCTGCCCGATGTCTGCCTGCGCCCCGGCCCATTCGCAATCATGTCGAAGAGCGGCACGCTGTCCTACGAATGCGGCTATCGCCTGGCGCACGCCGGACTCGGCCAGAGCATCTGGGTCGGCGTCGGTGGCGATCAGGTGAAGGGCGTGCGCTTCGCTGATCTGCTGCCGGTGTTCTTCGCCGATCCGCGCACTCACGCCATCATCCTGGTCGGCGAGGTCGGCGGCAGCGAGGAAGAGGAATGCGCCGATGCTCTGATGCGTCTCGGCCTGCGCAAGCCGGTCCACGCGCTGATCGCCGGACGCGAGGCAAAGGAAGGCGTAGCGATGGGTCATGCCGGCGCATTGGTTATGGGCAACGTTGGCACGCTCGCATCGAAGACGCAGCGTCTGGCCGCAGCCGGCGTGCGTGTGTTCGGTTCGATCGAGGCGATCGTCGAGGCCTGCGTGCAGGACTTCGCGTCGATGCGAACGTAGAGGTCAGATCTCCCGCACGAACTTCGCCTTTTCCGCCGCCGCCGCCAACAGAAACGACAGATCGGTGCCGGTGGACACATAGCGCGCGCCCTGCCGCACGTACTCCGCCATCAGGTCCGGCCGCGACGCCAGCCCGCCGACCCCCACATGCTTGCCATGCTTCCGGCACGCCGCGATGGTGCGCAGATACGCATCGCGCACGTTGGCGTGGTCGAACTGCCCGGTGATCCCCATCTCGTTGCACAGGTCGTTGGTGCCGATCAGCATCATGTCCACGCCGTCCACCGCGGCGATTTCCTCCACGTGCTCCAGTGCGGCAACGGTTTCCATCATTACTACCACCATGGTGGCATCGTTCATCGCCTGGTTCACCACCGCGGAGGGGAAGCTGCGGTAGTGGTAGTGCGGCAGTGCCCCGCCGGCGCCGCGCTCGCCTTGCGGCGTGAACTTGGCGTACCGCACGATCTCACGCGCCTCTTCTGCGGAACGGACATGCGGCGCGATCACCCCCATCGCGCCGCCATCCAGCAGCCGGCAGATGAACTCCGGCGTGTTGGCCGGTACACGCACCAGCGGCGTGATGCCGTGGGCCATTGCCGCCATGCAGATCTGGCACACCGCGTCGATCGACAGCGTGTTGTGCTCGACATCGACATAGATCGTGTCGAACCCGGCAGTCGCGGCGATGCGGGCGATCTCGATCGAGCGGCACAGCCGGACCGTCATCGACGCCACCACCTCGTCACGTGCCAGCTTCTCCTTCGCGCGGTTGCGCAGGATATCGCGCAGTTCGTCTGCCATGGCCTTCCTCCCAGGATTTCCCGCCATGTTGCCCGCTGCTCACGTGGGCCTCAAGATGACGCATTGATCGTCATCCTGACGGAATGAAAGAGAAGCCTGGAATGACCCACAACGCGGCGCGCGGCGGCATCGTGGATGAGGCGGCGTTGTATGATGCACTGGTCAGTGGCAAGCTGCACGGCGCAGGGCTTGACGTGTTTGCGATGGACCCGGCGGACCCGGGAAATCCGCTGTTCCCGCTCGATCAGGTCGTTGTCATACCGCATACCGCGGGCAATGTGATCGATCCGGTGGCCGACATCGCGCGCCACGCCTTCACCAACATGCAGTCCGTGTTGCGCGGCACGCCGCTGCCGCCGAATGATCTGATTGTCGCTGCCGGGGAGAACAGGTGATGACCACATTGCAGAGCAGATCGGTACGTCGGCGTGAGGATGTGCGGCTGCTGACCGGCAAGGGCAACTACAGCGCCGATCCGCATCCTTCCGGCATGTTACACGCCGTGCTGGTGCGCTCGCACCATGCGCATGCAACGATCGGTGGGATCGATGCGAGTGCAGCGCGCGCGATGCCTGGCGTGGTGGCGGTCTTCACGGCAGCGGATTTGACCGATGTGGCGCCGATCCCCGGCGGCATTGGTTTTCCCCGCCCCGACGGCGGTCCCGCGCCGAAGACCGATCGCCCGCTGCTCGCGTCGGACCGTGTGCGCTTCGTTGGCGAACCGGTGGCGGTGGTTCTGTCTGAAACCATCGAGACCGGCAAGGATGCGGCTGAAGCGGTGATGGTGGAGTACCACGAACTGCCGCTGGTCACCGATGCGGTCGCGGCACTGGAACCGGCATCACCGAAGGTATGGGACGACGTGCCGGACAACATCGGCTTCCTGTGGAAGCGCGGCGATGCCGAAGCGACCGCTGAGGCGCTGCGGTCGGCGGCGCATGTGGCACGGCTGCAGTTCACCGTGTCGCGCGTCACCGCCAATACCATGGAGCCGCGCGGCGCGTGGGCAGATGTCGGAGCGGATGGCAGGATGGTGGTCCATGCCGCGCATCAGTCGCCGTACAACCTGCGCAACGGGATGGCGAGCGGCAACTTCAATATCAAGCCCACCGATATCCGTGTGCTCACCATCGATGTGGGCGGTTCGTTCGGCATGAAGTCGGGCGTGCAGGCTGAATACGCGCTGGTCGCCTGGGCGGCGCGCAAGATGCATCGGCCGGTGCGCTGGATCTCCGATCGCACCGAGGGTTTTCTCAGCGACGAGCAGGCGCGCGAGATGCGCATCACCGTGGAGCTGGGGCTGGATGCCGAGCACAAATTCACCGCCCTTCGGCTGCGCTGGGACGCGAACCTTGGTGCCTATGTCACCGGCCGCTCCGGCTGGCCGGTCGGCAATATCGGCGGCACGGCGGGCGTCTATCACATCCCGACGATGTACGCGGAGGCCTTCGGCGTCCTGACCAATACCGTGCCGACTGCAGCGTATCGCGGTGCGGGCCGGCCGGAAGCGACCTATACGATCGAGCGCATCATCGATATTGCCGCGCGCGAACTCGGTATCAGCCCGTATGAGCTACGCCGCATCAACCTGATTCCGCCCGATGCGATGCCGTACAAGACCGCGCTGACGTTCACCTACGACTGCGGCGAGTTCGAAGGCAACATGCAGAAGGCCGCCGAGATGGCGGAGCTGGACGGCTTCGCCGCGCGCCGTGCCGAGGCCGAGGCGCGCGGCAGATTGCGCGGCATCGGCCTGTGCAACTGCATCGAGGTCGCCGGCGGACCGTTCCTGCGCCCGGCCAAGGATCAGGCGACATTGCGCCTGGCCGAAGACGGCACGCTGGTGCTGCGCTCCGGTTCGATGTCGGTGGGGCAGGGGCTGGAGACGGCATTCTGCCAACTGGTCGCCGAGCGCTTCGGCGTTCCGCTCGACAACGTACGCTACGAGGCAGGCGACACCGATCTGCTGTCGGGCGGCAAGGGCAATGGCGGCTCAGGGGCGCTGTGCATCGGCGGATCGGCGGTGAGCCTCGCGGTGGACAAGGTGATCGACAAGGCGAAGCAGATCGCCGCCGAACTGCTCGAGGCCGCGGTGGTGGACGTTGCGTTCGATGCCGGCCGCTTCACCATCGCCGGCACCGACCGTTCGGTAAGCCTGGCCGAGGTCGCGCACGCCGCATCTGTCGACGGCAACGACCTGGTGGAGAGCGGCGAGTTCTCGCCCACCATGGTGACGTTCCCCAACGGCACGCATATCTGCGAAGTCGAAATCGACCCCGACACCGGCGTGACCGAGGTGGTGCGCTACAGCGCGGTCGAAGAACTCGGCTACGTGCTCAATCCGATGCTGGTGGCGGGGCAGACGCATGGCGGCGTCGCGCAGGGCGTCGGCCAGGCGATGGCCGAGCAGATCGTGCACGATCCGCACTCGGGCCAGATGCTGACGGCGTCGTTCATGGATTACCAGATGCCGCGTGCGGACGATCTGCCTGACATAAGCATGACCACGCGCGAGGTGCCGACCAAGGCCAATCCGCTCGGCGCCAAGGGCGTGGGCGAGGCCGGCACGGTGGGCGCCATGGCGGCCGCGATGAATGCGGTGAACGATGCGCTGGCGCCGCTGGGTATCCGCCATTTCGACATGCCGGCAACGCCGCATCGCGTCTGGGCCGCGATCGCCGCAGCGCGGACATGAGCGAACCGTTGTTCCACATGATCGCCGGCGCACCGACGCCGGTGGCGCCATTCTCCCATGCGGTGGAGGCGGATGGCTGGGTGTTCCTGACCGGTCAGATGCCGACAGTGCCCGAGGATGATTCGGCGCCGCTGCCCGAGGGGATCGAGGCGCAGACCCGGCGGGTGATGGACAACCTGATCATCGTGCTGCGCGGACTGGGGCTTGCCCTGCCGCACGTGGTAAGTGTGCGCGTGTTCCTGACGCGGTTCGCGCAGGACTATGCGCCGATGAATGCGGTGTACCGCAGCTACTTTCCGCCGGATCGTCTGCCGGCCCGCACCTGCGTCGGTGTTACCGGGCTGGCACGTGGTGCGCTGGTGGAGATCGACCTGATCGCACGACGCTGAGCGAGGGTGCCAGAGTTGCTGCGCGCTCGTTGCCGTAGGGTGGGCAGAGCGCAGCGAAATCCATCGAGCCGGGTGATCGCATGAGTTTCCGGTCAGCCCGAAACTCTAGCCCCGGCCGCCGCCGAACGCATTGAATGTGATCAGCGTATAGGTGTCCTTCACGCCCTGCAGCGTCTGGATCTTCTCGGTCACGAACAGGCCGATGTCCTGCTCGGGTTCCAGATAGAACTTGCCCAGCAGGTCGTACTGCCCTGATGTCGAATACAGCTCCGACATTTGCTCGATCGTGTCGGCCGCCTCGCGGGCGACCTTGTAGGCCTGACCCATCTCGCATTTGATCTGGACGAAGATCGCGCGCATAGGCACCTGCTCATGATCTGACTGCGTTGGTGGAATCCGCCTCGGCTTTGCAGGCGGCGTCAAGGGCCGGTCGGCGGTTTCATTCAAGCGACACTGTGATCCGACAAGACCCTCGCGCGACCGGACGCGCACGCTGAGCGATATGAGCCCAGGTCGATGGCTTGGCGCGCCGGCGCCTGCAGTGTTCATCGTCACGGCGGCCAACGATACATGATGCCGATGGACGACGGTGCCGGCGGTCAGCAGCAGGTCGCTCGCGAGGGATGGACGCCGGGCACGGCTGGCAAGTCGATCGGCCAATGGCTCGCTTCCTTCGCACCGCACGTGCTGGCGGTCGTTCTGGCGGGAGGTCTGGCGGCCGGCGTGATGCTGAACTGGGACCGCTGGGTCGGCGCCGCGGGGCCGCAATGGACCGATGATGCCACGGTGGAGGCGGACCTCACGCCGCTGTCGGCGCAGGTGGTGGGGCGGATCACGTCGGTGCCGGTCGGCGACTTCCAGATCGTGCGTGCCGGCGATCTGCTCGCCGAGATCGACGACGCGCCGTTCCGTGCCCAGCTTGATCAGGCGGTGGCGAGCGTGGCTGCGGCGCAGGCGGCGATCGCGAATCTTCAGGCGCAGGAATCGCTCCAGGCTGCGAATATCGCCGCCGCCGCGGCGCAGCTTGACGGCAGCCGGGCCACCGCGCTGCGCAATCGTCTGGAGGCTGACCGTCAGCGCAAGTTGCTGGCGACACGCATCGCCGGTACCGAACAGGCGGTGGAGCAGGCCGATGCGGCCGCAAAGCTTGCGGACGCGCAGGTACTGCAAGCCGCCGCCGCGCTGGAGGCGGCAAAACGGCAGCTCGAGGTGCAGCACACCCAGGAGGCACAGCTCGCCGCCAATCTGAAATCGGCAGAGGCGGCACAGGGTCTTGCCCAGATCAATCTCGGCTACACGCGGATCACCGCGCCGACCGATGGGATGGCGGGGCAGCGCCGGGTTTATCCGGGTCAATACGTCGGGGTCGGCACACAGGTGAATACTGTCGCGCCGCTACAGCACCTATACGTCATCGCCGACTACAAGGAGACGCAGCTCACCCACGTGCAGATCGGCCAGCACGCGGATATCGCGGTCGATGCCTTCCCCGACGCGAAGCTCCACGGCCACGTGGAATCATGGTCGCCGGCGACCGGTTCGCAGTTCGCGTTGCTGCCGCCCGACAACGCCACCGGCAATTTCACCAAGGTGGTGCAGCGTGTGCCGGTGCGGATCGCATTGGACGACGATGGCGGGCTGGGTGTCCGGCTCCGCCCAGGCATGTCGGTCGAGACGACGATCCACACCGATGAGCCAGGCCGTCCGCAATGAGTGGAACGTTCGGCCGGCTCGCGTCGGCCGCCCACCACGATGCGCCACCATCACCAATGTGCAGCAGGCCGCTTGTCGGTATCACCGCTGTGCTGCTGGGAGCCCTCATTTCCACCCTGTACGGCCGCATCACGAATCTGGGTCTTGCCGATCTGCGCGGCGGCGTGCACGCGGGATTTGATGAAGGCGCGTGGATCAACACCGCCGCCACGGTCGGACAGATGTGCGTGGGGCCGATCGCCGCGTGGCTCGGCCTGGTGTTCGGTCCACGCCGGATACTGATGGTATCGATCGCCGTATTCGCGCTGACTTCGATGTTGATTCCGCTGGCACCGGACCTGCCAAGTCTGCTGGTCGGACAGGCCATCGGCGGGCTGACGTCTGGCACCTTCATCCCGCTGGCCATCGGGTTCGTGTTGCAGAGCCTCAAGCCTGCGTATTGGCCCTACGGCATAGCGGCCTATGGGTTCAGTCTGGAGCTGTCGCTCAATATACCGGCCTCGCTGGAAGGCTGGTACCTCGATTACCTGTCGTGGCACTGGATCTTCTGGCAAAACGTCGTGCTGGCCCTGCCAATGCTGGTCTGCATCCACTTCGGCATGCCGAAGCAACCGATCAACCGGCCGGCGCTGCGCAACGCGGATTTCTGGGGCATGTTCTACGCCGCCGCCGGGTTCTCCATGGTCTATGCCGCGCTGGATCAGGGCAATCGGCTCGACTGGCTGAACTCCGGCACAGTGACGGGACTGCTGCTGGGCGGCGGCGTGCTGATCGCTGCGTTCGTGGTGCACGCGCTGGTGGCGGAGCATCCGTGGATCAATCTGCGCTTCTTGCTGCGGCGGAACATCGCGCTGGTGGTGTGCATCGTGGTGCTCTACCGCTTCATCATCCTATCGACGAGCTACCTGATCCCGCAATATCTGACGACCATCCAGAGCTTTCGCGCGCTCGAGATCGGCAGGGTCCTGATCTGGATTGCCGTGCCGCAGTTCCTGCTGGCGCCGCTGATCGCAACGGTGCTTCGCTGGCTCGATCCGCGCGTGATGCTCGCGGCCGGTATTTTGGCGATCGGCATTGCCTGCGCGATGGCGACGCAGATCACGCAGGACTGGGCCACGGACGACTTCCTGCCCTCCCAGATCCTACAGGCGTTCGGCCAATCGGCAACGCTCATCTCGTTTGTGCTGTTCGCGGTGCGGCATCTCCAGCCGGCGGACGCACTGACGTTCGGCGTCGTGCTGCAGACCGCCCGGCTGCTTGGCGGCGAGGCAGGCAACGCATTCATGCAAACCTATGTACGGATGCGCGAGCAGATCGCGTCCAATCTGTTGGGCCAGCACGTCCAGGCCGGCGATGTGGACGTCGGAGGGCGTCTTGCAGCCTATACGGACGCGGTGGTTGCGCGGTCCCAGGGATTGGCAGGTGCGGCAATGCGTGCCGCTTCACTGCTTGCCCAGTCGGTCCGCAATCAGGCGAACGTGCTGTCCTACCGGGATGGCTTCGAGATCGTGTCGCTGGTGGCGGTGGCGATGCTGATCGTCACTGCGTTGCTGCGCAGCCCGCCGCCGGCCGTCACGACGCAGCCCGCAAATGACGGCAGGTGAATCCGCAGAAACAGACAAGCGCCAGCGCGATCGGTCAATCGGTCATGTCATGCGCCTGCCACACTCGAACGTAGATTTGCGGAAGCGGATGCATCGTGATCCTCGGCCTTTCGATACCCGCGTTCACACTGCTGCACATGGTCCTGAGTCTTATCGGCATAGTTGCAGGTGCAATCGTCGTTGTCGGCATGTTGAGGGCCAGGCGGCTGGAAGGTTGGACGCTGCTGTTCCTGGTCACGACCGTGCTTACCAGTATGACCGGCTATCTCTTTCCCGCCTCGGTCGTCACGCCGGTGCAGGTCGTGGGTGGGATATCGCTGGTATTCCTGCTGGCCGCGGTGTGCGGGTTCTATGTTTACCGCCTCAGGGGCGGGTGGCGGTGGATCTATGTCGCTGCGGCGCTGGTGGCGCTTTACCTGAATGTCTTTGTCGGCGTGGCACAGGCGTTCCAGAAACTGCCGGTCCTGCAGCGGCTCCGATTTCATCCCGGACGCTCCGGGCCCGGTGCAATGCGCCTGTCACCGCGCGACAGCGGGAACGTAATGGCAGTGAATCGTCGGTAAGGAGACAGCGACAGTGGCCACCATCACCACCAGCGACGGCACGCAGATCTATTACAACGACTGGGGCAACGGGCAGCCGGTTGTCTTCAGTCATGGCTGGCCGCTCAGCGCCGATGCCTTCGAGGATCAGATGTTCTTCCTGGCCTCGCACGGATACCGTTGCATCGCGCACGACCGTCGCGGTCATGGCCGTTCGAGCCAGCCATGGAACGGCAATGACCTCGACACCTATGCCGATGATCTCGCCGCGCTCTGCGAGACGCTCAATCTGAGCAATGCGATCCATGTCGGACATTCGACCGGAGGCGGCGAGGTCGCCCGCTACATCGGCCGGCATGGCACAAGGCGGGTGGCCAAGGCGGTGCTGATCGGTGCAATCCCGCCGCTGATGCTGAAGACCGAGGCCAATCCTGTAGGCACGCCGATCGCGGTATTCGACCAGATTCGCGCCGGGGTTCTCGCCGACCGCTCGCAGTTCTGGAAGGATCTGAGCCTGCTCTTCTACGGCTACAACAGGGCCGGCGCCAAGGTTTCCGAGGGCGTTCGCGAGTCATTCTGGCTGCAAGGCATGATGGCTGGCCTGCCGGCCTCGTATTTCTGCATCAAGGCGTTTTCCGAGACCGACCTCACCGAGGACCTCAAGAGGTTCGACGTGCCGACGCTGATCCTGCATGGCGACGATGACCAGATCGTCCCGATCGCTGCCGCGGCGCTGCTGTCGTCGAAGATCATCCGAAACGCGATCCTGAAGATCTATCCGGGTGCACCGCACGGGATGTGCACAACCCTCAAGGATCGGGTCAACGCCGAACTTCTGGCGTTCATCAAGGGCTGAGCAGCAGCCTCAGCTCACCGGGCTGCTTTCCGATACGTTTGCGCATTACGTGAAGGTGACGAACTTTCATTTCCGGGATACCCTTCATGGCGATCCAAGCGCTCTATACGACGAATGCCACTGCGACCGGCGGACGCGACGGGTGTACCGCCATTGAGGGCGGCAGTCTCACCCTGACGATGACCACGCCCAAGGAGCTCGGCGGCTCCGGTGAACCTGGCAGCAATCCCGAGCAGCTGTTCGCGGCGGCATATGCGGCATGCTTCCTGAGTGCGATGTCGTTCGTCGCCAGCCAAGGCGGCCCAAAGGTTCCGGACGATGCAAGGGTCACCGCGACGGTCGGGATCGGACCTCATGAGCAAGGCGGGTTCGCGTTGGATGTCAGGCTCGACATCTCGCTGCCGGGACTGACCCGGCCAGACGCGGAAACGCTGGTGCAACGATCGCATCTCGTCTGCCCGTATTCGAATGCCACGCGGAACAATGTGGCGGTGCGGCTGGTGATCGTCTGAGCAGCCACGTCTCTGGCCCGATGGGTTTCGCTCGGGCCAGGGGCGGATGTTGTTTTTCGCAAATACGGCGCCAGCGACAGGTGACTGCGGGTTCAGGCGGCATATAAACAACAGCAGTTGGCGAGCGTGGTACGCACGCGGTAGGCTCGTGGGGAGCTCAAGGGAACGTGAGCGAGGCGACTGAGACGCGCGCTTCGTCGACGCTGGCATTCGGTCCGTTCCGACTGATCCCGGCGCGCGGCATTTTGCTCGAGGGCGACAAGCCGTGCCGGCTTGGCAGCCGGGCGATGGACATCCTGTTTGCCCTGGTGGAGCGCGCCGGCGAGACCGTGAGCAAGCAGGACCTGCTCGCCCGCGCGTGGCCGGAAACGTTGGTCGACGACGCCAATTTGCGTGTCCACGTGGCCGCGCTGCGCAAGGTGTTGGGCGACGGCCAGTCCGGCGCACGCTATATCGTCAATGTGATGGGGCGCGGCTATTGCTTCGTGGCACCGGTCCGCGCGGTGGATGGGCCGCATCCCGCCGCGCCCTCCCAGGAGCACATTCGGCATAACCTTCCCGCACCGCTGACGCGTGTTCTGGGACGCGGCGACGCGACCGAGGCGGTCGCGCTGCAAGTGCCGATGCGTCGTTGCGTCACCATCACCGGGCCCGGTGGCATCGGCAAGACCACGGTGGCGGTCGCCGCGGCCGAGAAGCTGCTTCCGGTCTACGACGATGGCATCTGGTTCATCGATCTGGCGACGATCCTTGACCGGCAGCTCATCCCGTTCGCGATGGCGTCGGTGCTTGGGTTTTCCGTGACGTCGGCCAGTCCGGTTCCCAGCCTGACGGCATTCCTGCAGGACAAGCGATTGCTGCTCGTGCTCGACAACTGCGAGCACATGGTCGATGCGGTTGCGCCGCTGGCGGAAGCCATCCTTCGTTGCGCTCCGAACGTCCACATTCTCGCCACCAGCCGGGAAGCATTGCGCGCCGAAGGCGAGTGGGTTTACCGGCTCAAGCCGATCGCGACACCGCCCGCATCGGCCTCGCTGACCGCGGAGGAGGCGCTGCGGTTTCCCGCGGTGCAACTGTTCGTCGAGCGGGCGTGGGCGAGCCTGGACGGGTTCCGTCTCACCGATGCCGATGCGCCGATCGTCGCGGATATTTGCCTTCGCCTCGACGGGCTGCCATTGGCGATCGAGCTCGCCGCGGTCCGCATCGACATGTTCGGCCTGCGCGGATTGGCGTCCGTGCTCAACGAACACCTCCTGCTGCTGTCGCAGGGTCACCGGACCGCTCAGCCACGGCAGCAAAGCCTGCTCGGCGCGCTGGATTGGAGCTACCGGCTGCTCTCCCCGGTGGAGCAGACCATTCTGCGCCGGCTTGCCGTGTTCCGGGGCGACTTCACGCTGGATGCCGCGATCGCGGTTGCCGCCGGCGAAGGGATCAGCGTCGAGCAGATCTATTCCGGCGTGTTGACCCTGTCGACCAAGTCACTGATCACCACGGACGTGACCGGCGAGGCGCCGCAACACCATCATCGCCTGCTTCACCTCACACGAGCCTTTGTCGATCATATGCTGCGCGAGTCGGGAGAGACCGGACCTATCGTTCGCCGCCACGCCGAGTACCTCTGCCGCCTGCTCGATCGGGCGGAAGCCGATTGGGAGGTGATGGAGCGAAAGCTGTGGTTGGAGATCTACGGCCGCACCATCGACGATGTCCGCGCGGCGCTCGATTGGGCATTCTCACCGGAGGGAGACGCGGCAATCGGTGTGATGCTGTCCGCGTCCGCTTTGTCGTTGGGCTTCCAGCTCTCGTTGATCGACGAGCTGCGCGCCTGGGTCGAACGGGCTCTGCTGCACGCCAGCCTGCTTGCGCCACCGCAGCCGCTGCCGGAAATGCGGCTGAACATCGCGATGACGCGCATCTCGCACAACGTCGCCGTTCCGATCCCTGGACGGACTCTGGGGTTTGACCGCGCCGTGGAACTGTCCAGGCAGCTCGACAATCCCGCGCGTCAGACCGAACCGCTGATCGGTCAGTCCGCCCAGCGCCTCGGCGCCGCCGACTACGCTGCAGCTGCTGAATTGGCGCACCAGGCGAGCGATATCGCCGCGGCGTCGGGCGATCCGAAGGCCGTGCTCGGTGCCGACCGCGTCGCGGCACAGGCATATCACTTCAACGGCGACCATGCGACCGCGCAACGCCTTGCGACGCAGGTCCTCGAACATCCGATCGCGCAGATCCCTCTCGCGTACAATTCCATGCCGGTCGATCGTCGGGTGTCGATGCGTATCGTTCTCGCCCGTATCGCATGGCTGCAGGGTCTGCCAGCGCGGGCTGCGGCGCTTGCCGGACAGGCTATCGACTTTGCTGGCGGCGACAGTGCGTTTTCGCTGTGCCAGGCCCTTGGCCTCGCCGCGATCCCGATCGCACTTTGGAGCGGTGACGATGCCGCTGCCGATGGCATGACCACGACACTCGCCGAACAGGGCAGCCGGTATTCGCTGGCGTATTGGCTGAGCTGGGCGACGGCATACCGCTCGCTGCTGCAGCTCCGCGCAGGGATCGCTGGCGATTCTCCGAAACTGGACGGCGCACTGCAACTGGATACCTTCACCACCTTCTCGGTGGACCTGCTGGCTCCCCCGAC
>DASXNR010000368.1:0-3790 GCA_036494925.1 Acetobacteraceae bacterium | reverse complement strand
GCCGCTCGGCCACCAGGGCGGCCAGCGCTGTCTTGTTGGCGCGCCGGACCGCGAACAGGCGCTCGTGCAGCGCCGCATCGTCCGCCAGCGGCACCAGCCGCTCGAGCGCCATCGGATCGTCCAGGACCTCCGGGCCGATCGCATCGCACAGCGTGGCGGTGAGGCCCGGATTGGCGGTGTGCAGCCAGCGGCGGAAGGTGATGCCGTTGGTCTTGTTCACGATACGGTCAGGATACAGCTGATGCAGCGATCGGAACACGGTGCGGCGCATCAGCTCGGTGTGCAGCGCCGACACGCCGTTCACCTTGTGCGAGCCGACGAAGGCCAGGGTGCCCATGCGGACCCGCCGTTCGCCGTGCTCGTCGATCAGCGACACCGTGGACAGCGCCGGCATGTCCGGCCGGCCTGCGAGCGCGTCGAGATGCAGCTTGTTGATCTCGTAGATGATCTGCATGTGGCGCGGCAGCAGCCGCTGCAGCAGCGGCACCGGCCAGCTTTCCAGCGCCTCCGGCAGCAGCGTGTGGTTGGTGTAGGAGATGGTGTTCCGGGTGATCTGCCAGGCGTCGGTCCACTTCAGGCCGTGCTGGTCGACCAGCAGCCGCATCAGCTCCGCGACGCCGATCGCCGGATGCGTGTCGTTGAGCTGGATGGCGCACTTGTCCGCCAGGCTGTGCAGGTCGCCGTAGAGGCGGATGTGGCGCTGCAGCAGGTCCTGGAGCGACGCCGACGAGAAGAAATACTCCTGCCGCAGCCGCAATTCCTGCCCCGCCGGCGTTTCGTCGCTGGGGTAGAGAATCTGGGATATGGCGTTCGCGCGCACCCGCGTGGCGAGCGCGCCGACATGGTCGCCGCGGTTGAAGGTCTCCAGCGCCAGGGGATCGGGCGCCCGCGCCGACCACAGCCGCAGCGTGTTGGCATGCCGCCCGCGCCAGCCGATGACCGGCGTGTCATAGGCGATCGCGATCACCGTCTCGTCCGGTTGCCAGGTCGCGGGCGATGTGCAGTCCACCGATGGCGGACCTTCCACCTGACCGCCGAAACCGACCTCGTGGGTGATGTCGGACCGTTCGAACTCCCAGGGATTGCCGAGGGAGAGCCAGGTCTCCGGGTATTCGTGCTGCCAGCCGTCGCGGATCACCTGCTGGAACAACCCGTGATTGTAGCGAATGCCGAAGCCGTGCGTGGGAATGCCGAGGCTTGCCATGCTTTCCATGAAGCAGGCGGCCAATCGCCCCAGGCCGCCGTTGCCCAGCGCCGGGTCCGGCTCCACCGCGGTCAACCGCTCCAGGTCCACCCCAAGCCCGGCCAGCGCGAGCCGCATCGGCTCGGTCAGGCCAGCGTTGTGCAGCGAATCGAGCAGCAGGCGGCCGGGCAGGAATTCCAGCGACAGGTAATACACCCGCTTGCGGTACTCGGCGTTGTCGTCGCGCGTGCTCGACAGCCAGCTGTCGACGATCCGATCGCGCAACGCCAGCGCTGCCGCCACGAACCAGTCGCGGTCGCTGGCGACCAGCGGATCCCGCCCGGCGGCGTAGGTGAGCTTCTCGACGATCAGACGACGCAGCGCCTCAGCCTGCTCGTTCGTCGACGCGATCTGCTGGCTCGCGGAACCAATAGGAGCTTCAGGCATGACAATCGAGCATCATAGGGTCCCGTCGGGTGCCGCACGCGGCAAATAGAATAAACGAGCGGAACCAGGTTCCGGCCGCGGCACGCCACCATTCGGCTCGCGTCATCAAAATGTCTCCTCAACGCCACGTGTTAACGAACCGCCGTGTTCTCATGCAATGGCGGAATCAAGGAATCGCGATGACAGGGCGATGTTCTTGGTGTGGCACCGCCCGAAACGCCGCAAAAGGGCGCGAATGCGTAGTGTCACGGCGGTTCATTCAACCACAGGTTTATGTGTCCGGTTACGGACGCAACCTAGCTCGTCGCGTTGCGCAGTCCGGCGCCGGCGGCCAGCGGGCAGAGCGGGAGGGCGGCGGCAAGCAGCGCGGCGAGCAGCAGCAGGTGCGGGCGGGGGCTGAGGCCGCCAGACGCGGCATCCGCTGCGGCGACGCCGAAGACCAGTACCGGTGTTGCGAGCGGCAGAACCAGCAATGGCAGCAATACCCCGCCCCGGCGGGCACCCAGGACGATGGCGGCGCCGGTGGTGCCCAGCAGCGACAGCAGCATCGTGCCGGGAAGCAGCCCGCCGAGCAGCGCCGGAAGGGCAGGGTCGGGCATCCGCAGCATCACCGCCAGCGGTGCGGCCGCCACCAGCAGCGGCAGGCCGGTGACCAGCCAGTGCGCGACCGCTTTGGCCATGGCGATCGCGGCGGGCGGCAGGCCGCACAGCAGCAGCTGGTCGAGCGAGCCGTCCTCGAAGTCGGCGCCGAACAGCCGATCCAGCGGCAGCAGTGCGGCAAGCAGGGCACAGACCCAGACGATGCCCGGTGCGATGCGGCCCAACGTCTCGGGGGCTGGGCCAATCGCGAGCGGGAACAGCGCGGCGGTCAGCAGGAAGAACAGCAGGGCGGCCAGGGTGTCGGCGCCGTGGCGCAGCGACAGCCGCAGTTCGCGCGACAGAACGGCGAGGAAGCTGGCCATGATTCAAGTCTCGAGCAGCGCCAGTTCCGCTGCGTCACCGATCGGCAGCGGCAGATGCGTGGCGGCAATCATCATGCCGTGGTTCGCGCGGTGCGCCTTCAGCATGGCGCCGAAGCGCTCCACCGATGCTGCGTCCAGCCCGAGGGTCGGTTCGTCCAGCAGCCAGAGCGGGGCCTGCGACAGCGTCAGCCGTGCCAGCGCCAGCCGGCGGCGCTGTCCCGCCGACAGCATCCGCGCCGGCAGGTCAGCCAGTTCCAGCAGCCCCACCGTCGCCAGCGCCGCACCAGCCGCGCCGCCGGTCAGTCCGGCCGCGAACCGCAGGTTCTCGGCGGCAGTCAGCGCCGGCTTCACCGCATCCTGATGCCCGACATACGCCACCAGCCGCGCGTGCGCCGGCAGATCGGCCAGCGCATTCCGGCCATCCCAGGTCAAGGTCCCGGCCGCGGGCTGCAGCAGCCCCGCCAGCAACCGCAGCAGCGTCGATTTCCCCGATCCGTTCGGCCCGGTCAGCAGCAGCGCCCCGCCCGCGGCCAGCGTGAAGTCCAGGTCGCGGAACACCAGCCGCTCGCCGCGGAACGCCGCCAATCCCGCCGCCTGCAACACAGCCGCTCCCCCGTCTTGTGGACGCTCGCGGACTGGTGTGATCTAAGCCCGCCGCCGAGGACCATTGCACCTGCGGCACACCGCCTCAACTTCGCCGCTCAACGGAAGGCGCCGCCATGAAAGCGATCGGGCAGGATACCCTGAAGACTCGCCGCACCCTCGCCGTGCAGGGCAAGAGCTACGATTACTTCTCGCTGCCCGAGGCCGCGAAGTCGCTGGGCGACATCGCTCGCCTGCCGGTCAGCCTAAAGGTGCTGCTGGAGAATGTGCTCCGCTTCGAGGACGGCACCAGCTATACGGTCGATGATGCCAAGGCGGTCGCCGGCTGGCTCACCGCGGCGCACTCGGACAAGGAGGTGCCGTTCAAGCCCGCGCGTATCCTGCTGCAGGATTTCACCGGCGTGCCCGCGGTGGTCGATCTGGCGGCAATGCGCGACGGTGTCACCCGTCTCGGCGGCGATCCGAGGAAGGTGAACCCTCTGGTGCCGGTCGATCTGGTGATCGACCACTCCGTGCAGATCGACGTCTTCGCCCGTCCCGACGCGCTGGCGAAGAACGTGGAAGTCGAGTTCGAACGCAACGGCGAGCGCTACAA
>DASXNR010000367.1:0-2447 GCA_036494925.1 Acetobacteraceae bacterium | reverse complement strand
GGCGACTGCTCGGTGCAATCGAGCTGCATCGCGATCGAGCCGGTGGAGACCTCGCTCGGCCGCAAGCGCCGGATCAATCCGACCAGCTGCAACGTCGACCTGTCGTGCCTGAAGGGGTTCTGCCCCAGCTTCGTCACCGTGGCCGGCCCGCCGCGCGCGCCGGACGCCGATCCGCACTGGCAGGCGCGCGAGGGCGAACTGTCGGCGGATTTACCGCAGCCGAGCATCCCGACAACGGACCGGCCTTGGCGCGCGCTGTTCGCCGGCATCGGTGGCGGCGGCATCGTGACCTCCGGCGCGGTTCTGGCGATGGCAGCGCATCTCGAAGGCAAGGTGGTGCGCACGCTCGACTACACCGGCCTGGCGCAGAAGAACGGCACTGTGGTCGCGCATGTGCAGATCGGCGACGACGAGGCGTCGCTTGATGTCGTGCGAATACCCCTTGGCACCGCCGATGTGATGATCGCCGCCGATCTGGCAGTCGGTGCCGGTCCCGGCGTGCTGGAGCGCAATGCGTCGTCTGCCGCGGTGATCGGCAATCTCGACCTCGCTGCCACGGCGGCGTTCAAGCACGATGCCAACCTGCTGATCGACGCCGTGCTGCACCGGCGCACGATCGAGCGCGCCACCAACGCGACGGCCTCGACCTATCTGCATGCGGTGCGGCTGGCTGAGCACCTGTTCGGCAACGCGCAGGCGATGAACACGATGCTGCTGGGGCTGGCGTGGCAGCGTGGCCTGATCCCGGTCGGCGAGGCGGCAATCCTGCGCGCGATCGAGATGAACGGGGCCGCGGTGTCGCTCAACCGGCGGGCGTTCCTTTGGGGGCGCATCCTGGCCGAGCGGCCGGCGCTGGAAGACGAGATCCTCGTGCATACGCTGGAGGCGCCGCCAGCTACGCTGGACGCGCTGATCGAGGTGCGCGCCGCGGCACTGGTGGCGTATCAGAACGTGCGGCTGGCGAAACGCTACCGCGCGCTGCTGGACGAGGTGATCACGCGTGAGACGCAGGTATTCGGGGAAGCGGGGCGGCTGTCCCGCGCCGCGGCCGAAGGGCTGTATCGCGTGATGGCCTACAAGGACGAATACGAGGTCGCGCGTCTGCACGCCGCTGCGACGTATGGCGAGAAGCCCCGGTTCCATTTGTCGCCGCCGCTGATCACCGGCATCGACCCCGCCACCGGACGGCGGCGCAAGATCGCGCTGCCGGGATGGCTGGCGCTGCCGCTGTTCCGCGTGCTGCGGCATGGCAAGCACCTGCGCGGCACGGCGCTCGACCTGTTCGGCCGGCAGCAGGAGCGGCAGATGGAGCGGGCGCTGATCGAGCAGTATGTCGGCGACCTGCGCGCAGTGTTGGCCGCGCTTCGGCCCGATACGCTGGATGGCGCGGTGGCGATCGCGCAGTTGCCCGACATGATCCGCGGCTTCGGGCCGGTGAAGGAGGCCAACCGGATCAAGGCGGAGGAGCAGCGCCGGCAACTGCTGCCGCGACTGACCGCCACACCGGTGCCGGTAGCGGCTGAGTAGGCGCTGCCTCCGCTCAGGCAGCGATCCCGAGCAGCCGCGCCGCGGTGCCGCCGAGGATGGCGATCCGCTCGTCGTCGGTGAGCCCCGGCGTGTGGAGCACCAGATCGACCTCGGTGCTGGTCCACGGGAACGGGTAGTCGGTGCCGATCATGATCTGCCCGGGACCGGTTTCCGCGATCAGGTGGCGCAACGCCTCAGGCGTGAACACGATCGTGTCAAAGAAGAGCTGGCCGTCGCGCAGATACGCGGTGGGGTGCTTCTTCGGCAGCGGGCCGACGCGGTCGGGGAAGCAGCGGATCACCGCGTCGGACCGGTTGGCGTATGACGGCAGGAAGCCGCCGCCATGCGCGGCACAGATCTTCAAGCCGGGGAAGCGGTCGAGCGTGCCCTCGAAGATCAGGTGCGACAGCGCAATCGTGGTCTCCAGCGGGTTGCCGATCGTGTTGGTCAGCAGGCCGCTGCCGGCGAGCCGGCCGGAAGGTTCCAGTTCGCGCGTGCCGAGCGGGTGCATGAACACGAGCACGCCGAGTTCCTCGCACTTGGCCCAGAACGGATGGAACCTTGGGTTGGCTACCTCTTCGCCGGCCACGCTGCCGGCGACACCGACGCCCCGGAAACCAAGCTGCTTCACCGCGTATTCGACCTGCTCGGCCGCGAGATCGGGGTATTGCAGTGCGGCGGTCGCGAATGCCTTGAAGCGATCGGGGCTGGCGGCGCAGAACTGCACCAGCGTCTCGTTCTGGGTCTTGATCAGTTCGGCGGCGGCGTCGCGCGGGGCGCGGTACCAATAGGGGTTGATGCTGAGCACCTCGACGTCGATGCCCTGTGAATCCATCGCCGCGATGCGCGTGCTGGTGTCGTGCATCAGCAGGCCGGGCGCTTCGAGCGGATGATTGATGATCGCGGCGGCCGCTGGGACG
>DASXNR010000366.1:0-22973 GCA_036494925.1 Acetobacteraceae bacterium | reverse complement strand
GACCAACGCCGGCGCATCCGACATGGCGAAAGAGGCGATCGGGTTCGGCCGCGATACCCGCGAGGGTGAGGACGAGGACGCGATCAAGCGGCTGTTCACCCCGGAGTTCCGCAACCGGCTGGATGCGACCATCGCGTTCGCTGGTCTGACGCCGGAGATCGTCGGACGCGTGGTGGAGAAATTCGTCATGCAGCTCGAGGCGCAGCTGGCGGACCGCAACGTGACCATCGAGCTGTCGTCGGCAGCAAAGGAGTGGCTGGCGGAACGCGGCTACGACAAGCTGTACGGCGCCCGGCCGCTGGCGCGGGTGATCCAGGAGCACATCAAGAAGCCGCTGGCGGAGGAGCTGCTGTTCGGCAAGCTGGTGAAGGGCGGTTCGGTGAAGGTCACGCTGAAAGACGGCAAGCTCGACTTCGAGATCATCGAGGCGCAGTTGCCGGCGCTGCCGAAGCCGGACGAGGACGGCGACGGCGGCGTGGATCGCGAGGAGATCGAGGCTTAGGATCTGCCACGAAATAACTGCTTCGGTTGTTCCTGCCGACGCTGTTTTCATCGTCATCCTGGCGAAATACGGTGATCCAGGCGGCGACTGGGTCCCCGCTTTCGCGGGGATGACGAGTTGAACTTACACTCCCGGCTAGCCCGGGTTGGGCAAGATGGCTCGTGAGCGGCTGCACTCACACAAACCTTCGCCAGAGATAGGTTGATGAAAACCCTGGACACGCTTCTCGTGTGCCGCCGTGTCGAGCGATTGCTTGCCCCGTGGCGTCGCACCGACGGGCCAGGAGTGACACTTGGCGTGGTGCTCGGACGCGAGCTTGCCGCGCACGACAGCGCCGGCATGGCGAGCCTGGAACACGGCGTACCGATCGGGCCGCAGACGACATTCCGCATCGCCTCGGTCAGCAAGCAGTTCACCTGCGCCGCGGTTCTGCTGCTTGCGGCGGAGGGCAGACTGGCGATCGAGGACGATGTCCGCCGCTACATTCCTGCCCTGCCGGATCTCGGCCATCGCATCACGTTGGCGCATCTGATGCACAACACCTCCGGCATCCGCGACATGCTGGAGATCATGCGTCTCGGCGGCGCCGACCTTGGTCAGCCGTGCCAGCCGGAGGACCTGCTCGACGGCGTCTGCCGGCAACGCGGACTGAACTTCGTCCCAGGGTCGCGCTATCTCTACAGCAACTCCAACTTCATGTTGCTTGGCCGTATCGTGGAACTGGTCAGCGGCCGGTCGCTGCGCGACTTCCTCGACCAACGCATCTTCGCGCCGCTTGGCATGAATGCGACGCGTCATGTCGAGCGCACCACCGAGGTGGTGCCAGATCTGGCAACCGGCTATTTTCCGGCACCCGGCGGCGGCTGGATGCGTGCGCAGCACAATTTCCCTCTGCATGGCGAAGGCGGGCTGGTTTCATGCGTTGCCGATCTTGCCCTGTGGCACGCGCATTTTGCCGCGCCGCGGATTGGCGGCACTGCGTTGGCGGACGCGCTTGCGACGATGACGCCGTTCAACAACGGCCTGCCAAACACCTATGCGCGCGGCCTGCGCATCAAGACACACCGCGGCGTCACCACGATCGGCCATGACGGCTTGTGGCCCGGCTACAGGGCGAGCTTCGTTCGCATACCGGATCACGATGCCGCGGTGATCTGCATCAGCAACGATGCCACCGCCGACCCGCACGACCTGGCGTTCCAGGTCGTCGATACGCTGGTTGAAGGGAAACCGGGTGTGCCTGCCGTGCCGCCGATGCCGCCCACGGATCGGCTGGCCGGCCGGTATCTGAATCGCGAAAGCGGCGCGACGGTGGATGTGGCGATCGACGACTCCGGCTGCGTCACTGCCAGCACGCATGGCGCGGCGTTCACCACCATTCCCACCAGCGACGGCGGCCTCGCCACCAGCCGAGGGTCGGCCGACTTCACCATGCGACCGACGGCAGACGGCAGACTTGCGGTGGAGCGAGACGCCGGCGTGTGCGAGACGCTGGATCGTGCCGCGCCTGGCGCCCATCTGCCGGCCGATCTGGCGGGTCGCTTCTACAATCCCGATATCGCGGCGACCTGGACCATCGCCGCGACCGGGACCGGGATGACTATGCGCGTCACGGGACCGTTGCGTTCCGCCGGACCGTGGGAGATCGAACCGATCGAGGGCGATTTCATCAGGATCATCTCGCCGATGACCCTGTTCCGCGCCTGGCTCGATGTCCGCGTGCTGCGCGATGCCGCAGGCCGCATCACTGGTCTGCACGCCGATGGCGGCCGGGTTAAGGACCTCGTGTTCGAGCGCGAGGCCGGTTGAGCTACTCCGTGGCGATGCCCGCGAGGCTGGCGGGCATCGCCGACTCCGGCACGTGCACAACCTGTTGGCCGGCGTCGTCGTGCACTTCGATCCGGTAGGTAAAGCGATCGGCACCTGGATCGTGCGCGCCCGGTGCCGCCGCCATCACCTGCCGCAGCGCGGCGTGCTGCTCGGACGACAGCGAGGCGCCATCCCGTTCACCCCGGCGCTTCAGTCCGGCAAAACCGCCATGTCGTTCGACAATGACCTTCATCGCGGCGGGATATCCGGATCAGGCCACCGCACCGTCACCGATTCCGACCGTGGCCCAGGCCTTCGCGATCTTCGCGGCAATGCTGGCGTCGTTGGGAAACTGGTCGCGCGCCACCGAAATCGTTTCGGCAGCAGCCTTGGCGAAATCCGCCGTGGGCGTGAGCCGCTCGGTCAGCGTCACGTACCAGACCTTGCCTGTGACCTCCCACGCCTTGCCGCCAATGTCCTTGGCCGCGAGCACGAACGCGCGATTGGGGATGCCTGAATTGGTGTGAACGCCGCCCGAATCCTCTTCCGTGGGGTCGTAATCACGCATGTGCGCCGGCTGCGGGTCCTTGCCCAGATTCGGATCGTCATAGGCCGTGCCAGGGTTCGCCATGTCGCGCAGCGCGCGGCCTTGGAAGCCCGGCGCACGAATGTTCGCGCCGACCAGCCAGTCGGCCTGGTCGACCGTCTGCTGCAACGACCACTGCTTCACCAGCACGCCGAACACATCGGAGAAGTGCTCGTTCAGCGCGCCCGACTGGTTCTGATACGGCAGCTGCGCGGTGAATTGGGTCACACCGTGGGTGAGTTCGTGGGCGATCACCTCGAGCGCGTTGGTGAAGTTCTGGAAGATCTTCCCGTCGCCGTCGCCGTAGACCATCTGCTGGCCGTTCCAGAATGCGTTGTCGTAGTTCTGCGCATAATGTACCGACGAAACGAGAGTTCGCCCGTGCGCGTCAACGGACTCGCGTCCGAACACATCCTTGTAGAACTGCCAGGTCGTGGCTGCATGGTCGTAGGCCTGGTTCACCGCCACATCGGCGACGGGGTCCGCGCCTTCCATTCGAGCCGCGTCGCCGGGCAGGTCCTCGGTGCTGTTGCAGTTGAACACCTGCCGTCGAAGTCCGGAGCGGACCGCGGCACCTATCGGCGCGCCGGTACGGAGTTGCGCACGGAATGCGTTGAGACTTCTGGTGATCCTCAGGGTACGACCCGCGGCCGCCGCCACGTCGGGATCGCTGTGCGACGCGAGACGTCGCAGGATACGCGTCGGGATCACGAAGCAGCAGCCGCACGATCCACGGCCCGGGATGGATGGAGATTGCATGACGTAGTCCTCCGCTGTTTGCCAAGCCTGCGTCGGCTGCACCGCCACGGCCCTGCTTTTTGACACCCGCGCCTTGATGGTACCATATCATTCCGAACGGGCCTCGTCAGTAAAAACCGAGCCCAGGCCGCGCGCGCTGCGTCATACCGGAGCGATCACGGAGCCGAGAGGTCGATGACGGCCGCGCGAAGCGTCTGCTGTTCACCAAGGAGCCACGTGATGATCCGGTATCTGTCGCCGCTCGCTCTCGTCGTGCTGCTGCCCATCACCGCCGCCGCCCAGGGATTGTTGCCCACTCACCGCATTTCCGCGGAGCTTGCCGGCCAGGCGGTCGCGGAGGCTGTCGCGAGCTGCGCGAAGCAGGGCTATGCCGAGACCGCGGTGCTGGTCGATGCGGATGGCGTGCGGCAGGCCGTATTGCGGGGCGATCGCGCCGGCAGCCATACGCTCGACAGCGCCTACGACAAGGCCTACACGGCCGCGTCGTTCAAGACCGACACCAGTGCGCTGTTCGAGCGGTCGAAGACGGCGCCGGGCTTCGCCAACCTGTTCACGCAATTGCCGCACCTGATCCTGTTCGGCGGCGGTATCGTGATCAAGATGGGCGACGAGGTTGTTGGTGCGATCGGTGCCGCGGGAGCACCGGGCGCCAATCTGGATGATGACTGCGCGCGCGCCGGTCTCGACAAGATCCGCGATCAGCTCAAGTAGCAGACGCTCAATACGACTTCGGCAGGTCGAGCACGCGTTCGGCGAGATAGCTCAGGATCAACTGCGGGCTGACCGGCGCGATGCGCGGGATCAGCGATTCCCGCAGATAGCGTTCGACATGGTACTCCTGCGCGTAGCCCATTCCGCCGTGCGTCATCACTGCCTGCTCACAGGCACGGAAGCCCGCCTCGCCGGCGAGATACTTCGCGGCATTGGCTTCGGCACCGCACGGCAGGCCCTGGTCGTACCGCCAGGCGGCCTGCATCACCATGAGATTGGCGGCCTCCAGTTCGGCCCAGCATTTGGCCAGCGGATGCTGGATGCCCTGGTTCTGGCCGATCGGCCGGCCGAACACGACGCGCTCCCGTGCGTAGCGCGACGCACGCGCCAGCGCGGCGCGGCCGATCCCGATCGCCTCGGCGGCGACCAGCACGCGCTCGGGGTTCAGCCCGTGCAGCAGCGTGCGGAACCCCTCGCCTTCCTCGCCGATGCGATCTTCCTCGGGCACCTCCATGTCCTCGAAGAACACCATGTTCGAATCCACCGCATGCCGTCCCATCTTGTGGATCAGCCGCACCTCGGCATGCGTGCGGTCGAGCGTGGTGTAGAACAAGGTCAGTCCATGACTGTGGCGCTGCACCCGATCGAGCGGCGTGGTGCGCGCCAGCAACAATATCTTCGTGGCGACCTGCGCCGTGGAGGTCCAGATCTTGTTGCCGTTGATCACGTAGCGGTCGCCGCGACGCTCGGCGCGGGTGGTGATCTGCGTGGTGTTGAGGCCGGCATTCGGCTCCGTGACGCCGAAGCAGGCCTTGTCGCGGCCGGCGACGACCGGCGGCAGCATGCGGCGCTTCTGCGCGTCGGTGCCGAACACCACCACGGGGTTGAGGCCGAAGATGTTGAGGTGGATCGCCGAAGCGCCGGACATGCAGGCGCCTGATTCGGCGACCGCCTGCATCAGGATCGTCGCCTCGGTGATGCCGAGACCGGCGCCGCCATATGCCTCCGGCATCGCGATGCCGAGCCAGTTGGCTTCGGCCATGGCGGCGAAGAAGGCATCGGGGTAGGTCGCGGTCCGGTCGCGCTCCAGCCAGTACCCGTCGTCGAAGCGGGTGCAGAGCTTCAGCACCTCGTCGCGGATCTGCTGCTGCTCGTCGGTCAGGGCGAAGTCCATTGGTGGGCCTTTCAGGCGCGGGCTGGGCAGGCCATATTTGTCCCATGTCAGTCACGTGCCGAACACCCCCGCGACGGCGCGGCGAGGAGGCCGACGATGTCGAACAGTCTCTACGATCAGGACTTCTATGCCTGGGCCAACGAGCAAGCGGCGCTGCTACGCGCCGGGAAGCTGACCGAGGCGGACATCGAGAATATCGCAGAAGAGATCGAGAGCATGGGGCGGAGCGAGAAACGCGAGCTGGTTAGCCGGCTCACGATGCTGTTGCAGCATCTGTTGAAATGGCAGTACCAGCCCGGGCGACACAGCACCAGCTGGCGGCTCACCATCGAGAATACCCGGCTGCAACTTGAGGATCACCTGAACGACAACCCAAGTCTGAAGTCGCAACTGGAGGAGGCGATGCGAAGCGCCTACCGTCGGGCAATCAACGAAGCGGTAGCCGAGACAGGCTTTCCGCGGACCACATTTGCGACCGAATGCCCATACAGCTACGACCATGCCATGCGCCCCGATTTCTGGCCGGAGTGATCATGTACAGCCAGGCACTCAACACCCCGACCGGCCCCGCCGACACCAGCGAGGCCGCAACTGCGTTCCAGGCCCGTATCGACGCCGAGCAGCGGATCGAACCAAACGACTGGATGCCCGACGCCTATCGCCGCACGCTGGTTCGCCAGATCAGCCAGCACGCGCATTCCGAAATCGTCGGCATGCTGCCGGAGGGCAACTGGATCACCCGCGCGCCGACGCTGCGGCGCAAGGCCGCACTGCTGGCGAAGGTGCAGGACGAGGGCGGGCACGGGCTGTATCTCTATGCCGCGGCGGAGACGCTGGGGGTGACGCGCGAGGAGCTGGTCGAGCAGTTGTTGACCGGCCGCGCCAAGTATTCGTCGATCTTCAACTACCCGACGCTGAGCTGGGCAGATATCGGCGCGATCGGCTGGCTGGTCGACGGCGCGGCGATCATGAATCAGATCCCGCTGTGCCGTTGCTCCTACGGTCCCTACGCGCGGGCAATGATCCGCATCTGCAAGGAGGAATCGTTTCATCAGCGCCAGGGCTTCGAGATCATGACCACGCTGGCGCGCGGCTCGGCCGAGCAGAAGACAATGGCGCAGGATGCGCTGAACCGCTGGTGGTGGCCAAGCCTGATGATGTTCGGTCCGCCTGACTCGCAGTCGCAGCACTCCGATGCGTCGATGCGCTGGAAGATCAAGCGCTTCACCAACGATGCGCTGCGCCAGAAATTCGTCGATGCCACCGTGCCGCAGGGCCATTATCTCGGGCTGACCTTCCCCGACCCGGCGCTTCGCCGCGATGCCGCCACTGGCCGTTGGGAATTCGGCGTGATCGACTGGGACGAGTTCCGTCGCGTGCTCGCGGGCGACGGTCCGTGCAACCGCGAACGCCTCGCCGCGCGGCGTCGCGCATTCGAAGATGGCGCGTGGGTGCGCGAGGCGGCGCTGGCCTACGCGGCCAAGCATCAGTCCGCGCCTCGGCGCGAGGCCGCCTGAGCATGACCGAACCGTTTACGCCGTTATGGGAGGTATTCATCCGAGCCCGCACCGGGCTCGCGCACCGGCACGTCGGTTCGGTGCATGCGGCCGACGCCACGATGGCGTTGCAAGCCGCCCGCGACGTCTACACCCGCCGCGGCGAGGGACTTTCCATCTGGGTGGTGCCATCGGCGGCGATCACCGCCTCCGACCCGTCGGACAAGGACATGCTGTTCGAGCCGGCAACTTCCAAGATCTATCGCCACCCCACCTTCTACGAAGTGCCTGATGAAGTGGACAACATGTAGCGCCGTAGTGCAGTGTCCCGGCCAACAGCAGGGAAGAAACGCGATGAACGCTCCCGTCAGCATCGACCCGCGCGAAGACGCCTATGCGATCCCGCTCGACAAGATCGACGTGAGCCAGCCGCGGCTGTACCAGGATGACATCTGGTATCCGTATTTCGAGCGTCTGCGCCGCGACGACCCTGTACACTGGTGCGAGAACGGCATGTACGGTTCGTACTGGTCGGTGACCAAGTACAAGGACATCATGCAGGTCGACACCAGCCAGAAGATCTACTCGTCCGACGCGCTGATGGGCGGCATCGCGCTGCGCGACACGCCGATGGACTATCGCCGGCCCAGCTTCATCTCGATGGACCAGCCGAAGCACGACGAACAGCGCAAGGTCGTGTCACCCGTGGTGGCGCCGATGAATCTGCAGCGGCTCGCGGGCACGATTCGCGAACGCACGCAGCGCGTGCTGGATGAACTGCCGCGCGGCGAGCCATTCGACTGGGTGGATCGGGTGTCGATCGAGCTGACCACGCAGATGCTCGCCACGCTGTTCGACTTTCCGTTCGAAGAACGGCGCAAGCTCACCTACTGGTCGAACGTCGCGACAGTGAACACGCGCGCCGGCACCGAAATCGACTCCGACGAAAAGCGCGATGCGGTACTGCAACAGATGATGGAGTATTTTGTCGAGCTCTGGCACGAACGCGCCGCGCAGCCGCCGCGGCCCGACCTGATCTCCATGCTGGTGCACGGCGAGGCGACGCGCGACCTGCCGTCGCGGCCGCAGGAGTTCATGGGCAACATCCTGCTGTTGCTGGTCGGCGGCAACGACACCACGCGGAATTCGATGTCGGGCGGTCTGTGGGCGCTGCACAACCATCCCGACCAGTATCGCAAGCTGATGGCCGATCACACGCTGGTCACCAGCATGGTGCCCGAGATCATCCGCTACCAGACGCCGGTAATCCATATGCGGCGGACTGCGCTCGAGGATGCGGAACTCGGCGGCAAACACATCCGCAAGGGCGACAAGCTCGCGATGTGGTACATCTCGGGCAACCGCGACGACGAGGCGATCGAACACCCCAACGAGTTCATCATCGATCGCGCGCGACCGCGCCAGCATCTGTCGTTTGGCTTCGGCATCCATCGCTGTGTCGGCAATCGCCTGGCGGAGCTGCAGTTGTCGATCCTGTGGGAGGAGGTGCTGCAGCGCTTCCCGATGATCGAGGTGCTGGAACCGCCGACGCGGGCGTACTCCAACATCCTGCGCAGCATTGCCGCGATGCCGGTGCGCATCCCCGTGCACTGAGGACGTGGCGACAACCACCTCAATCGCCGTCGCAGCGACGCCGCTCGTCCTGCAACTGCTGTACCGGGCGGACGATGCGCTGATCCTGGGCCACCGCCTGTCGGAATGGACCGGGCACGCGCCGACGCTCGAGGAGGAGCTCGCGCTCGCCAACATCGCGCTCGATCTGATCGGCCAGGCGCGCGCGCTGTATGGCTACGCCGGCACGCTCACCGGCCATGGCGAGGACCAGCTCGCCTATCTGCGTGACGCCGCGGCATGGCGGAACTGCCTGATGGTCGAGCTGCCGAACGGCGATTTCGCGTTCAGCATCGCGCGCCTTCTGCTGGTTTCGGCGTTCGCCGATCCATTCTGGCGCGGGGCGATGGCATCGAGCGACGGCACGATCGCTGCCGTCGCTGCCAAGGCGGAGAAGGAGACTGCCTATCACCTGCGGCACTCCGCGGAATGGCTGATCAGGCTTGGCGATGGCACGGCGGAAAGTCACCGCCGGGCGCGGACGGCGCTGGATGATCTGTGGCCCTATACCGGCGAACTGTTCACCAGCCTGCCGGGTGAAGCCGGTATCGCCCCGGATCCAAACTCTCTGCGCGACACCTGGAATGCCACCGTCAGCGGCATCCTCGCGCGCGCCACGCTGGAGCGGCCGACGGACGGATGGATGCAGTCGGGCGGTCGCGACGGACGCCATACCGAAAACCTCGGCCACCTGCTGGCCGAGATGCAGTTCCTCCAGCGCAGCTATCCGGACGCCACATGGTAGCCGCCGCATCGTTGCGCGAGCGCGCGCTTGCCGCGCTGGAAACGGTCTGCGATCCGGAAATCCCGGTGCTGAGCATCGCCGATCTCGGCATCCTGCGCGACGTGTCGGTGCACGACGGCGTGGTCGAGGTCACCATCACGCCGACCTATTCCGGCTGTCCCGCGATGAACCTGATCACGTTGGAGATCGAAACTGCGCTCGACCGCGCCGGCATCGAGGCACGCATCCGCACCAGCCTGTCACCCGCCTGGACCACCGACTGGCTGACCGATGCGGGGCGCGGCAAGCTCGCGGCGTTCGGCATCGCGCCGCCCGAGCACACCGCGTCGCGCCGCGTGTTGTTCGGCGAGCCGCATCCCGTCTGCCCGCTATGCGGCAGCGCCGACACCGAACAGATCAGCGAATTCGGCTCGACCGCGTGCAAGTCGCTGCACCGCTGCCGCGCCTGCCGCGAACCGTTCGACGCCTTCAAGTGCCACTGACCGGGGAGAAGACCATGGCGAGACAGGCGATCACCACCGACAAGGCGCCGAAGCCAGGCGGGCACTTCGCCCAGGCAATTGCCGTGGAAGCGACCGGCAGGCTGGTGTTCATCTCCGGCATGGTGGCGCAACGGCCGGACGGCACCATCGCCGGCATCGGCGACGTCGAGGCGCAGGCCCGGCAGGTGTGCGAGAACGTCAAGGCCGCGGTGGAAGCCGCCGGCGGCACACTCGCCGACGTCTGCCGCGTCGATGTCTATGTGCGCAACATGGAGAACCTGGCGCCGATCCATAAAGTCCGGCGCGAGTATTTCCCCTCGCCGCCGCCGGCCTCCACGCTGGTCGAAGTGAGCAAATTCACCCATCCCGACTACCTGATCGAGATGAGCGCGATCGCGGTGGTGTGACGCTTCGGCCGCGGCCGAAGCAACTCGCGTGGCTGCACGGCGTTCGGCGACGCATATCGGGACGACACCGATGGAGGTTCGCCGATGCCAGCATTGCTCGATCCACGCGAGGAGCATTTCCGCATTCCGAGCGGTCATGCCGGGCTGTCGCTGTTCCTTCGTCATCTGCCGCCTCCCAAGGGCGTTTCCGCAACAGGTGTCGTGCTGTATGTGCATGGCGCAACGTTCCCGTCCGCGCTGTCGATCGCGCATCGCTTCGATGGTCGTTCCTGGCGGGATGAACTGTGCGAGGCCGGCTTCCATGTCTGGGGCTTCGACTTCCACGGCTACGGCCATTCCGACCGCTACCCCGCAATGGCCGAGCCGCCGGAGGGTCGCGATCCGCTCTGCACCGTCGAGGATGCCAGCCGGCAGCTCGAGCAGGCGGTGCGGTTCATCTGTCAGCACCATGGCACGGAACGGATCTCTCTCGTCGCGCATTCCTGGGGTACGATCGTGGCGTGCTGCTTCGCCGCACGCAGCCCGAAGTCGGTCGGGCGGCTGGTACTGTTCGGCGCCATCGCGCGCCGCAACGGTCCCGCCGCGCAAGCCTACCCGGCCTGGCGCCCGGTTTCCCTGCAGGACCAGTGGCAGCGCTTCACCGCAGAGGTGCCTCAAGGTGAGCTCCCCGTGTTGTCGCGTCGTCATTTCGCCGAATGGAGCGAGGGCTATCTGGACAGCGACCCGGCCAGCCGGACGCGCATTCCGCCCAGCGTGCAGACCCCGAGTGGACCATGGTTCGACATAGCTCGCGCCTGGGCGGGCGATCTCGCCTACGACCCTGCCCAGGTGCACGCACCGGTGGCGATCATTCGCGGCGAGTGGGACAGCATGTGCACCGATAGCGATGCCGCCTGGCTGTTCCGCGCCTTCACCGCGCCGATCAGGCGCGATGTGAAGATCAGCCGCGGCACGCATCTGATGCATCTCGAGGCAAGCCGTTACGCGCTGTATCGCGAAACACAGAATTTCCTTACGGGGGGTGATGAGCCACCCTGTGCGAACTGACAGAGGAGAGCACCATGTTCGCCGTGATCTTCGAAGTGCAGCCCAAGGCGGATCGCTGGGATCAATATCTTGCGCTGGCGAAGCAGCTACGCCCGGAACTCGAGCGGATCGACGGCTTCATCGAGAACGAGCGCTACAAAAGCCGCCGTACCGAGGGACGGGTGCTGTCGCTCTCGATCTGGGCCGATGAGAAATCGGTGATCCGCTGGCGCACTCATGCGATGCACCACGGCGTGCAGGAAAAGGGTCGCTTCGAAGTGTTCGAAGATTACCATCTGCGCGTCGGCGAGATCACGGCAGACACGCAGCTTCCGCCGGCCCGCACTTTGCAGCAGCAGCGGTTCGACACAACCGTTGTCGGCGCAGCCAAGGTGATGAGCATCTACGAAGGTGACCAGGTGCCCGAGGCCCCGGACGCCGGCGTGCATGACTCCGAACTATACGAAAGCATCACCACGCCGGGGA
Source organism: Acetobacteraceae bacterium (assembly GCA_036494925.1). Taxonomy (GTDB): domain Bacteria; phylum Pseudomonadota; class Alphaproteobacteria; order Acetobacterales; family Acetobacteraceae; genus JAMXLO01. The sequence goes on along the minus strand of DASXNR010000366.1, from coordinate 11,158 downwards.
AGCTGCTGCGCCTGATATCGTGGGGCGATCCGGCCGTCGCGGAGGACTGCCGGGCACCTGCTTCGGTCCGGCACCGCTGCGTTCGGGTGATCCGCGACTATGGCATGACGGATCGGCGCGAGGCTCCGCAATTCTACCCTGACCGAGTGGTTGGGTAAGCCACCAGAAAGGATCTAACACGGAGGAAGACCGAGGGCCACGGAGCGCCACGGAGGTCAATCATGGCGGGCGCACAGCGCCTTCTATCAGTTCTCCGTGGCCCTCGATCGTCCTCCGTGTTAAAGCTATTCTGGCTTTCGGTACGCCGTTCGTTCACCCCGCATTCGGCCGAGGGAGATGGTTCATGAGCGTCCTGCGCGGCAACAACGGTCCACGCTACAAGCACAACGCTGATGAGTCGGCGCCCTACGATACCATCACGGTCGACAAGCTGACGCCGATCATCGGCGCTGAGATCGGCGGCGTCGATCTCGCCAAACCGCTTGGCAACCAGACCTTCGAGGAAATCCATCGTGCGCTGGCGGAGAACCTGGTGATCTTCTTCCGCGACCAGCACATCAGCGACGATCAGCACCTCGAATTCGGCCGCGGCTTCGGCAGGCTGCATATCCATCCGGCGGCGCCACACGAGCCCGGCCATCCGGAACTGATGATCATCCACGCCGATAAGAACTCGCCGCGCGCCAATGGTGAAGGCTGGCACAGCGACGTGTCCTGCGACGTGGAACCGCCGATGGGCAGCATCCTGTACATCCGCACCTGCCCGCCACGCGGTGGCGATACGCTGTTCGCCTCGATGTATGCCGCCTACGAGGCGCTGTCCGACCGGATGAAGCGCTACCTCGAAGGCCTCACCGCGGTCCATGACGGCGAGGACTCCTATCGCGGCACCTATGCCAACTACGGCGTCGCCGACAAGCCGAGCTATCCGCGCGCCGAACATCCGGTTATCCGCACGCATCCAGTGACCGGGAAGCCGGCGCTCTACGTCAACCGCGGCTTCACCCAGCGCATCGTCGGCCTGCCACGCGACGAGAGTTCGGCGATCCTGCAATACCTGTGGGACCTCGCGGAGGACCCGTTGTTCCAATGCCGGTTCCGCTGGCGGGAAAACTCGATCGCGTTCTGGGACAATCGCTGCGTGCAGCATCGTGCGATGTGGGACTACTGGCCGCACACGCGCTCCGGTCATCGCGTCACCGTGGCGGGCGACAGGCCGGTGTGATGGCGAACGCTCCCGCTTCGCCTCTCGGTGTCTATCTCGAGCATCTGGGGAAGGGCGAACTCGCGTATCAGTTCAGCCCTGACGCCAACGCCGCGGTGTTCTATCCGCGCGTGATCTGCCCGACCACCGGCAGCGACAATCTGCAATGGCGGGTGAGCAAGGGACTGGGCACGGTATATGCCACCACGGTGGTGACTCCACAGAAGGGCGATCCCTATAACGTCGCTCTGATCGACCTCGACGAAGGCTTCCGTTTGATGAGCCGCGTCGAGGACATCGCGCCGCTCGACGTATGCATCGGCATGCGGGTGAAGTTCCGCGTGCACGCGGCGGACGGCGATGATCCGCCTTATCCGGTGTTCACGCCGACGGATGGCACACCGTGAACGGCCTCACGCGCGGCAGCGCGGCGATCGTCGGCGCCGCGGAATCCGATATCGGCGCGGTCGCCGCCAACATGAGTCCGCTCGATCTGATGGCGCAGGGCATCCATCGCGCGCTCGCCGACTGCGGCCTGAAACTGCGTGATGTGGACGGCATCTTCTGCGCCGCCACTCAGGCGCGCACCTCGGCGATGTCGCTGTGCGAGTATCTGCGCCTGCCCGCGATTTATACCGATTCCACCATCGTCGGTGGTTCGTCGTTCGAGGTGCACGTCGCGCACGCGCAGGCCGCGCTCGCGGCCGGGCTGTGTTCCGTCGCGGTGATCGCCTATGGCAGCACGCAGCGCACCGTCGGTCGCCGCCAGGCCTCGGCGCGCGAGTACAACCCGTACGAAACGCCGTTCCGCCCGTTCCTGCCTGCCACCGCCTATGCGCTCGCCGCGTCGCGCCACATGCACGAATTCGGCACCACACGCGAGCAGCTGGCCGAGGTGGCGGTGGCCGCGCGTGGGTGGGCGCTGTTGAATCCGGTTGCGTGGGAGAAACAACCACTCACTATCGCCGAGGTGCTGTCGGCGCGACCGATCAGTTATCCGTTCACCGTGCGCGACTGCTGCCTGATCACCGACGGCGGCGGTGCCATCGTGATGATGTCCGCCGATCGCGCGCGCGCCATGGCCAAGCCTCCGGTCTATGTCCTCGGCTGTGGCCAGGCGATCACGCATGCGTCGATCTCGTCGATGCCGGATCTCACCGTGACGGGCGCGCGCGAATCGGGCACCGCAGCGTATCGGATGGCGCGGCTACGGGAGACCGACATCGACGTGCTGGCACTGTACGATGCGTTCACCATCAACACGATTTTGTTCCTCGAGGACCTGGGCTTCTGCGCGAAGGGCGAGGGCGGGCGCTTCGTCAGCGGCGGGCGCATCGGACCGAAGGGCAGTCTCCCGGTGAACACCAACGGTGGCGGGCTGTCGTATTGCCACCCCGGCATGTACGGTCTGTTCCTGCTGATCGAGGCGGTGCGCCAGTTGCGTGGCGAATGCGGTGCGCGCCAGGTCGCGCAGGCAGAGACCGCGTTGGTGCATGGCAACGGCGGCGTGCTGTCGGCACAGGCAACGGTAATTCTGGGGACGCAGGCGACGCTGTAGATAGGCGATGGGTTTCGCTGCGCTCCCATCCTGCCGGGCTGCGTGCGACCGTTGTGACCGTTGGATGGGTAGAGCGCGGCGAAACCCATCGGCAGAAGTGTTGGCGGTCACCCACGACAGGTTTCTGCCGCTCGAATCCACTCCGCGGCACGCCGCACGCCGCCAAATGTGAAGACGTGCAGACCGGCGATCGCCGCAGGGGCGTTCTCGCCTGCCACCAGGTCACCGATCAGCGCATCCGGCCCAGCCTCCACCAGGATGCGCGCGAACGCGGTGTGGCCGCGCGCCAGCGCGCGCAGTGACGCACCGATGCCGCAGCGGATGGCGAACTTCGCCAGCGTCGCCACATTGGCCGGCCCGGCGACGCCGACATGGACCGGGCAATCGACGCCAGGCGCCCGCTGTGCGGCGATCCAGTGCAGGATCGGTTCGGCCTCGAAGCCGAACTGCGTCACCAGCGACACCGCGAGCCCGCCCTGGCGCGCCAGCGCCACCTTGGCCCGCAGTGCGGCGTCCAACGTCTGCGCATCGATCGCCGGATGGCCCTCGGGATAGCCGCCGAACGCAACCTGCCCGATGCCGTGACGCTCGATCAGACCCGTGGCCAGCAGATCGAGGCCGGACTTGAACGGTCCCACCGGGCTGTCGTCGCCGCCGATCAGCAGGACACGATCAACCCCGGCCTCACCCGCCGCGCGCTGCAGGAAATCGCCGGCCTGGGTGAAACTTGCCAGCCGCCGCGCCGCGACATGCGGCACCGGAACGAACCCAGCGCGGTGCAGCCGCGCGCAGGCGGCGACGATATCGTGGTGCGTCACGCTGGACGGATGGTTGACGAACACCGACGTGCCGGGCGCGAGCAGCTTGCGCAGCGCCTCGCCGGCGAACTCGTCGCGCGGCGACAATTCGATCGAGCAGTCGCCGATCAGCGCCGCCGCTCGCTGACGCTGCGCGGTGGTGAGGGTGGCCGCATCCATCAGCCGGAATCCCGCTTGCGCGAGATCACGTAGGATTCGTCCCAGAACCACAGTCCGCCGTGATCGCGCAGCACCGCCTTGGTGGCGTCCAGATAGGCGCCGCTGCTGATCGCCTCGGACAGCCGCTGGTCCTCGATCTGCGCGACATACACCGCTGCGTTCCAGGCGGCGAACAGCGTCGAGGTGCCGATCGTGTCGCTGATCTCACTGGGCAGCGTGTGCATGTCGTAACGGAACAGCGACCGCGCATCGGCGTACGCCGAGAAATTCAGGTCCCGCCCGGCGCTGCCGAGTTCCGTTTTGGTCGCACGCAGCAAGGCGTGGCGATCGGTCGTGAACGGATCCTCGCCAGGCCAGATGCGCTGGATGATCTCCAGCCCCGGATCGTCGCCGTGCGAGTGGATCGCGATCAGCCGTCCGCCCGGCGCCAGCGCACGTGCCAGCGGCGCCACCACGCGGCGCGCCTTGAACTCCAGCGATGCGCGTGCCCGATATGGCTGCGAGGCGATCACCAGATCATATTCGGCGTCGGTGAAGCCGCGGCGGGGACGTACCTGATCGAGCAGGAACCGGTGGTCCTCGCGATAGATCACCAGCACCACCGGCTTTTCGTACACCGCATTGCCGCTGGTGCGACTCATGCGGGCGCGCCAGTGATCGGAAAGGAACGGGCCGAGATCGGTGATCTGGGTCTCGAACTCGTGCGCGGTGTTGCCGGTGAGCGAAAGCTCGTGCCAGACCAGGCTGGTGGCGGCGTTGACCGAATTCGGCTTCAGCCACGGCGCTTCGGAATAGGCCATGTTGGTCATCACCAGCACGGTCGCGGGATGCTCGAACAGCCGGTCGGGCATCTTCTCCAGCACCAGGCGGACGTCCTCGAGGCTGATCTCCTTGCCGACGATGTAGAACGGCATGGTGGGAAAGCGGTTGTGCATGGCGCGCATGGTGCGGGCGAGCACGGTCCCGTCGCCCATGCCGGCATCGAACAGGCGCAGCGCCGGCGGGCGTGGATGGATGTTGGCCAGCTCCATGCCCACGCGTTGGGCGATGACCCACTTCTCGCCGCAGGTGGTGACGAACAACAGGTATTTCTGCCGGTTGTCGTAGAAGCGGAAGTTGTGGACGGTGCCGGCGGTGGGTTCCGGCAGCGCTGCGGCGACGCGGGCCGGCGTGCCGTTCATGGTGCGATGCGGCTCGCGCGCGATGAAGGCGTGGACGCGCTCCACCGTGTCGGTGGTGACCCGTCCGCCAAGGCGCAGGCGGTTGACCAGCTTGCCGTCGTTCACCGCCAGTCGCCCGAACGTGGATTCCGCCATCCGGGCGCCGCGGCAGAACTCGGCGATGTCGCGCAGGAGCGTTTCGCTCAACGGACGATCTCCCGAATGCTGTTGTTGGGAGTGAGCGGCGCGGGGGCTGGCGAGTCAACCACAATCGTGCCCATCCGAAAAGTGGGCAGCCGAGTGGGGCCTATCCCGCGAACCGGTACGCCTGATCGACGATCTCGGTGGCCCGGGCGAATTCCCCGAGCGACACCGCCGGCGGACGGCCATCGGTCATGCGTGCCACCGTGTCGGCCACGAACCGGCTGTAGCGCTGGCTCGACGGCACATAGGCCGCCGGATCCAATGCGCGATCCGGCGTCGCGATCAACCGCGCGCCGGTGTCCACCAGCGCGCCATCCCGCGCGTTGATGCGCCACTCGTAGCTCCCGCTCGTGTCGGGATGCGTGTAGCCGGCTTCGATCACGCCCAGCATCCCATCGGCGGCACGCAGCACGACGCAGGCATAGTCCTCGACGGCCTCACCGAAGATGCTGTGGAATGCCGCATGGTCCAGGCGCACCGCCTGCCCGCCGGCGAGCGTCAGGAACGCGTCCACGCCATGAACGCCGAGATTGCGCAGCGCGCCGCCACCGCTCTGCCGCGGGTCGAGCATCCACGGCACGCCCCAGTCGCGATACCGGCGCGGATGACCATTGATGATGCGGAAGTGGATGTGGGCAGGTTGGCCGGCATCGCCGAGCGCCTCGGTGACGCCGGCGATGCGATTGACCAGCGCCACGGCGACGAAACGATCGCGCTGCCGCGCCGCATCCGCCAGCGGTGCAACGTCACTGTGCGACAGACCGATCGGCTTGTCGGCCAGGATCGGGATGTCCTGTTCGATCAACCAGGCGAGGCGTGTCGCTGCCTCGGGGCCGCGACCGAGCGCGATCAGCAGATCGGGCCGATCGTCGAGTACCATGGCGGCGTCCGGGCGCGCCACACCGCCGCTCTGTGCCACGAACCGCGCGGCGGCCTGAGGATCAGGGTCCCAAACGCCGGCGATCTGCGCGCCTGCCTCCAGCACGCCCTTGGCGTGCATGGCCGCGTGCCAGTGACCGACGCCAAGGATGCCAACCCGCATGATGCACTCCTACAGACCGCGCGATCCGTGCAGGATACCGCGCGACAGGAAGATCTGGGTTATGCGTTGCGTGATGTCCACGAAGCCCGCTGCCTGGCGCGCCTCGATCCCGCGCGGCCGCGGCAGATCGACCTCGATGACCTGCTCGATCCGGCCCGGCCGCGGCGACATCACCACCACGCGGTCGGCCAGCAGCACCGCCTCGTCGATGCTGTGGGTGACGAACAGCACGGTTTTGGCCGTGCGCAGCCACAGCGCCTCCAGGTCGATGCGCATCTGCTCGCGCGTCAGCGCGTCGAGTGCGCCGAACGGTTCGTCCATGATCAGCAGCGGCGGATCGTGGATCAGCGAGCGCACGATCGAGGTTCGCTGCTGCATCCCGCCCGACAGCTCGCGCGGCAGGCTGGCGAGGAAGTCGCCGAGACCCACCGATTGGAGCAGCGCAACCGCACGCTCGCGATAGCCGGCGGCCCGCAAGCCGCGCAGTTCCACCTGCACCAACACGTTGTCCAGTACGGTCCGCCAGTCGAGCAGCACCGGATTCTGGAACACGATGCCGATATCGGTGACCGCGCGCGTCACCACGCGTCCGTTGGTGATCACCTCGCCCGCGCTTGGCCGCAACAAGCCGGCGATCAGCCGCAGCAGCGTGCTCTTGCCGCAGCCGGACGGCCCGACGATGGCGACGAACTCGCCCTGCGCGACGCTGAGGTCGATCGAGGCCAGCGCCGTGGTGATGATCGCGCGGCGCTGGAACGTCTTCGCCAGTCCGCGCGCAATGATCGCCGCCGGCGCCGCACTCACTTCGGCAGGAAGTCGTTGGTGAAGAACGCGCTCGCCGGCTTGTCGGTCTCCAGGTTGCCGTACTGCTTCAACAGGGCCTCGGTCGCCTCCCAGTCCGACAGCGCGCCCCAGCCGATCGGCTTGCCCTCGGTCGCGGTCGAGGCAAGGTTCGGCAGATCGGCGCCAAGCTGGTTCTTCTGCGAATCGAAATCGAGGCCCTGCTTGGCGTTCATCAGCGCCTTGATCGCCGCATCCGGATCGGCCTGCGCCGCTGCCCAGGATTTCTGCGTCGCGGCGACAAAGCGGCGCACCAGGTCGGGCTTGCCGGCGATGGTCGCGTCCTGGGTCAGGATCGTCAGCCCCACGGTGTTGATGCCATGCTTCGCGAAGCCCATGCCGGCCGGATTGAATCCCTTCTGCTTCACCAGAAAATACTGGTCGTCGAGCCCGCCCAGGATGGCATCGACACGCTTCTCCAGCAGTGCCACCACCTTGCCGGCGGGATCGATCTGCACCAGCGTGATCTTGCCGGTGTCCAGCTTGTTGTAGCCGGCGAAGGCGGGAAACAACTGCGTCAGCGCATCGCCCGCGGTGATGGCGAGCTTCTTGCCTTCCAGGTCCTTCGGCGCCCGAATGCCGGTCTCGGCCAGTGAGATCACGCCGAAGCTCGACGTGTTGAGCAGCGACATCACGGTGCGGATGCCGGCGTCCTTCGACACCAGCCGCATCACCGAGGACGAGTCGGCCAGGCCGAACGTATCCGTTCCGGCGGCGACCACCTGCGCGGTGTTGGCCGAACCACGGCCTTCGTTGATCGTCAGGTCGAGACCGGCATCGCGATAGAAGCCGCGTTCCTTGCCCAGGAAGAACGGCGCATGCACGCCGCCCATGTACCAGTTGAGCCGCAGCGACACCGCGTCCTCGGCCCACGCAGGTCCAGCCAGCATGACTGCCAGCAACACCGCAAGCATCCGGTGCATGACGTTTCCCCCAATTCTTGTTGTTCAGGCGAGTCCCGGTTCGCTTCGCCGGTCCGCCTGCGATACATGCCAGGGAATGATCAGCCGCTCCAGCAACTCCACCGCGAAATAGACCGCCAGCCCGATCGCGCCCAGCACCATAACGGTGGCGAACACCATCTGCGTGTTGAGATCGCCGTTGTATTGCAGCAGCAGATAGCCAAGGCCGCGATCCGAGGCGACGAACTCGGCGACCACCGCCGCGGTGGCGGAGATCGCCGCTCCGACCTTCAGGCCGGTGAAGATCTCGGGCAGTGCGTAGGGCAGCCGCACCTTGGCGAACGCGCGCAGTCCGCCCGCGCCGGTGGTGTGCACGAAGTCCATAATCTCGGGATCGATCGCGCGAAATCCGGCGATCGCGGCGATCACGATCGGAAAGAACGACAGCAGGAACACCAGCAGCAGCTTCGGCGTGAAGCCGAAGCCGAACCAGATAATGAACAGCGGCGCCACCGCGATCTTGGGCACGATCTGGAGGAAGACGACGACCGGATAGACCGTCTCCTCCATCGTGCGCGAGAACACGATGGCGACCGCGAGCGGTATGCTCACCGCGATCGCCAATGCGTAGCCGGCGACGATCTCCAGCGTGGTGATGCCGGCGCTTGCCGCGACCTGCTGCCAGTTCTTCGCCAACGCGCGCACCACCTGGCTCGGCGGCGGCAGGATGTACTCGCGCACGCCGAACACGTGGACGCTGGCTTCCCACAACAGGAACAACAGCAAAAAGCCGAATGCGGTCCGCCAACGGCGGAGCAGACCGCTCACCCGGCGGAGAAGTCGATGAGCTGCCGCACCATCGTGCCCTGCTTCATCTGCGCGAAGCCTTGGTTGATCTCCGCCAGCTTGATGTGGCCGGAGATCATGTGGTCCAGCTTCAGCTTGCCCTGCACGTAAAGTTCCAGCAGCCGCGGCATGTCGACGCGGAACCGGTTGCCGCCCATCGAGGTGCCCTGGATCCTGCGGTCACGCAAAAAATCGGCGCCGTGCAGCTCGATCTTGGTGCCCAACGGGATCATGCCGATGATGGTCGCGGTGCCGCCCGCGCGCAGCATCTGGAACGACTGCTCCGCGGTGGTCTTGGTGCCGATCGCCTCGAAGGAATATGGCACGCCGCCGCCGGTCATCTCCTTCACCATCTCGACCGGATCGGCGTTCGAGGCGTTGATCGTGTCGGTGGCGCCCATCTGCTTCGCCACGTCGAGCTTGGTGGCCACGGTATCGATCGCGATGATGCGCGAGGCACCCGCCATCGCCGCACCGTTCACCGCGGACAGCCCGATCCCGCCGCAGCCGATCACCGCGACCGTGGAGCCGGGCTCCACCTTGGCCGCATGGAACACCGCGCCGACCCCGGTCATCACGCCGCAGCCGACCAGCGCGCAGCGATCCAGCGGGACGTCGTCGCGCACCTTCACCACCGCATGTTCATGCACCAGCATCTTTTCGGCGAAGGCGGACAGGTTCATCGCCTGGTTCAGCACCGCCCCCTTCCAGGTGAGCCGGCGCGCCACGCCGGGCTGCAGCTTCACCTCGGTGTTCTCGCACAGGTTCGGGTGGCCGGTCATGCATTGCGCGCACTCGCCGCAGAACACCGACAGGCAGGTGATCACATGATCGCCGGGCTTGACGTAGGTCACATCGTCGCCCACCGCCTCGATCACGCCGGCCGCCTCGTGACCGAGCACGCAGGGAGTCGGGAACGGATACAGGCCTTCCATGAAATGCAGGTCGGAGTGACACAGGCCGGCAAACGCGGTGCGCACCAGCACCTCGCGACGCTTCAATGGCGCGTGTTCCACGTTCTCGATCGTGAGCGGCTGGTGCGGCTCGTGAAAAACGGCGGCCTTCATGGTTTCCTCCATCGCGTTCTGGGGGACGCTAGCCTTCGGCAACGGGAATGAAAAGATACCCGGAATGGCGCGCAGATCGTTGAGAACGCGATAACCGGCCATGATCATGAACAGCCACGTCCTTGGCATACGCATCAAAGAAAGCCGCGGGTCGGGCGCACATGTCGCCGATCATTGTGCGACGCGAATTCGGCGCGGCCGCCGGCTGTCAGCCGACCGTCCACACCAGGGGTGCACGCTCGGCGCGGTTTGTCCGGCCGCAAGGAAACTGCAGCCGCAATTTACGCGTCTCACGCATGGGGTTCGGTCCACCAGGAATCCATTTGCGTGTTCTGCGTGTGCTTCGCCGCCATGATGAGGGGTCGGTATGTGAGCGCCGGCTGAACAGCCCTTACATCGCCGTCATACCGCCGTCCACGAACAGCAGGGCGCCAGTGACGTAGGAGGCATCGTCGGAGGCCAGGAACAGGATCGCGGCGGCCACCTCCCCGGCCCTGCCCGGGCGCTTCAGCATGGTGCCTTGTGCGGCCTTGGCGTTATACTGTTCGACGGTCTCGCCAACCGCTGCGATGCGGCGCTGATGGTCCAGGCAGGCTTCCACCCGCCTCGATACGCCGCGTTGCTCACATCGCCATCACCCAGTTTCGGTCATAGCTCTGTCCTGGCACGGCATCATGCTGTCGGAAGCCGCGCGTCTGGCGCCGCCGGGACGAGTGGGCGCGGTGACCGGTGGGGTGCTGTCATTCGGCCAGATCGGTGCGCTGTCCAGTCCCGCGGTCTTCTCGTTGCTGCAACGACCTGATCCGCCGCCGCCTGGCGGAGCGGGTGAGGGCGGGGGGTTCCGATGCCTACAGCCTCCTCGCCGCCGTCGGCCGCGACTGCGTGGGCGCGCTGCAGTTCCTGCCCGAGGGCGATGACCCCGGAATAGCGGGAAGCCTGGGACGGGCGTCCGCTCGCGGATGGCGAGATCGCCGCTCTGCTGGGCGATCTCCGGGACACGCCGCTGGGGCTCGACGAGGAGGGGGAATTCCGCATCTCTTTGGCCGGCGCGCAAGAGAAGACGGCGCTGCTGCACTGGGAAAACAAGTGGCAGGTCCCCCATGGCGCGACGGCGACGACGCATATCCTCAAACCCGAAATCGGCAAGCTGCCGAACGGGATCGACCTCTCGCGGAGCATCGAGAACGAGCATCTATGCATGCGCCTCACGGCGGCCTTCGGCCTGCCGACCGCCCGCACGGAGATACGAGAATTCAGCGGCAGGCGCGCGCTCGTGGTCGAGCGGTTCGACCGCCTGTGGACGCGCGACGGCCGCCTGCTGCGCCTGCCGCAGGAGGATTGCTGCCAGGCGCTTTCCG
>DASXNR010000365.1:0-16946 GCA_036494925.1 Acetobacteraceae bacterium | reverse complement strand
GTTCGGCCGCACCGGCAACATGTGGGGCAGCATCACCTACGACCTGAAGCCGGACATGATCACCAGCGCCAAGGCGCTGTCGGCGGCGATGCAGCCGATCTCGGCACTGTTGATCAACGAGCGGGTGTTCCAGGCGATGCTGGACGAGAGCCGCAAGCTGGGCAGTTTCTCGCATGGCTTCACCTATGCCGGCCATCCGGTGACCACCGCGGTGGCGCTGGAAACGCTGCGCATCTACGAAGAGATGGACATGATCGGGCACGTGCAGCGGGTCGGCCCGTACATGCAGCAGGTGCTGGGGCGGTTCGCCGATCATCCGCTGATCGGCGACGTGCGCGGCGTCGGGCTGATGACCGGGATGGAGATGATGGCCGACAAAACCACCGGCAAGCCGTTCGATCCGGCGCTCGGCGTCGGGCGGATTGCCGACAGGCATGCGCGCAACAACGGGCTGATCACGCGGTTCATCGGTGATCGCGTCGCGTTCTCGCCGCCGCTGATCATCACCGAGGAAGAGGTCGACGACATGGCGGCGTTGCTGCAACGCACGCTGGACGATACCTGGGCTGAAGTCAGAACCAATTGAGCAGGAGAACAGACATGTCAGACATTCAACCTGTGATCGCGCAGAAGAGCCCGTATCGGATGGAGGTGGAGGCGGGGAAGTCATACTGGTGGTGCGCCTGCGGCAAGAGCGGCAACCAGCCGTTCTGCGACGGCTCGCACAAGGGCAGCGGTTTTTCCCCCATCGAGTTCAAGGCGGAAGAGGCCGGCACGATCGCGTTCTGCGGTTGCAAGAACACCGGCAACCAGCCGCGCTGCGACGGAACGCATCGGAGTCTGTGACGGCTTCGCGGGGATGACGTTTTCGGGGAGATCCAGCGCATGAAAATCGACGACGTATCGCTGACCATCTTTACCTGGGACAACATCCCGGCGACGCGCTACCACCTCGGCTCGCTGGCATCATCCGCCAGCAGTCTCGGCCTGCTGCGCATCCACACCGATGAGGGTCTGGAAGGCCATGCCTTCCTCGGCGCGGCGACCAATCCTGCGGCGATGGACGGCCCGCAGCTGATCCGTTCGCTGAAGCCGATGCTGATGGGGCAGAACCCGCTGGAACGCGAGCGCCTTCATAGCGCGATGCGCCTGGTCTCGCGGGTCGTCAGCTATCGTACCATCGGCGCGGTGGACACCGCGCTGTGGGACCTCGCCGGCAAGATCGCCAAGCTGCCGGTGCACGCGCTGATGGGCACCTGCCGCACCTCGATCGTCGGGTATGCGAGTTCGCAGGTGCTGCCGGACATCGCGGCCTATGTCGATCAGGCGCAGACCTTCAAGGCGAACGGCTGGCGCGCCTACAAGATCCATCCGCCGCGCGATCCCGAGCAGGACATCAAGGTGTGCCAGGCGGTCCGCCGCGCGGTCGGCGACGACTTCCGGCTGATGCTCGATTCCACCTGGAGCTACGACTACACCGAGGCGCTGCGCGTCGGCCGCGCGATCGAGGAAATGGGCTATTACTGGTACGAGGACCCGATGTCGGACGAGGATATCTATAATTATGTGAAGCTGCGTGAGAAGCTGGATATCCCGATCATGGCGACGGAGTTTCCTGCCGGGGGGCTGGAGACCTATCCGATCTGGCTGACCGAGCGCGCCACCGACTATCTGCGCGGCGACATTCCGAACAAGGGCGGTCTCACCACCATGCTGAAGACCGCGCATCTGGCCGAGGCGTTCAGCCTCAAATACGAGGTGCACCATTCGGGGAATTCGTTGAACAACCTGGCGAACCTGCATCTATGCATGGCGATCAGGAACACCACGATGTTCGAGGTGCTGCTGCCGGACGGGGCCCACAAATATGGCATGGCGAAGGAACTGGAGATCGATCGCGACGGCATGCTGCATGCGCCGACCGGGCCGGGTCTCGGCGCGGAGATCGACTTCGATCTGATCAAGCGCAAGACCGAGGCGGTGCTGAGCTAACTAAAGCCAATTGTCCGTCATCCCCGCGAAAGCGGGAATGACAAGAAGGGGGCGTTATGTCAGCAACCCGCGCTCCGCGAGGTTGCGCATCAGCGCTCCGGGCCCGAACGACCACGCCTCACACCGATCGGTCGGCATCATCCGGTTGACCAGCCGCCCCAGCTTCGGTGCCGTGATCGTCACCACATCACCGGTCTTGTGGGTGAAGCCCTTGCCGGGCGCATCGCGATCCTCCACCGGCGCGAACATCGTACCGAGGAACAGCACCGCGCCATCCGGATAGCGATGATGCGCGTTCACCATCTGCGCCACCAGATCGGCCGGATCGCGGCTGATCTTCGCGATCGACGATGCACCTTCCATTCGGAACCCATCCTCCCCCTCGACGCTCAGCGAAACCGTGGTCTGCCGGACGTCGTTCAGCGTGAACGCCGCATCGAAGAAGCGCAGGAATGGCCCGATCGCACAGGACGCGTTGTTGTCCTTCGCCTTGCCGAGCAGCAATGCGGAGCGGCCTTCCACGTCGCGAAGGTTGACGTCGTTGCCAAGCGTCGCGGCGACAATCCGGCCGGTCGACGAAGCGGCCAGCACCACCTCGGGTTCCGGATTGTTCCACGATGAATTCGGATGGATGCCGGCATCCATGCCGGTGCCGACCGCGGCCATCGGCTGCGCCTTGGTGAAGATCTCGGCGTCCGGGCCGATGCCGACCTCCAGGTACTGGCTCCACGCTCCCTGATCGATCAGCACCTGCTTTAGATGTGCCGCCTCCGCCGATCCCGGCTTCAGCCTTGCCAGGTCATCCCCGACCAGCCGGTTCACCTCGGCGCGGATCGCCGCCGCGGCACTCAGGTCGCCGCGCGCGCGTTCCTCGATCACGCGCTCGATCATCGACAGCACGAACGTCACGCCGGCCGCCTTGATCGCCTGCAGATCGATCGGTGCCAGCAGCCACGGCCGATTGCGATCGCGACCGTCGCGCGGCGTGTTGGCAAGCACATCGTCCAGCCGGCCGACGCGCTCGCCCTGCGCGGCGCGCAGGCGTTCGGCCGGCGCATCGGCCTCGCACAGGTCGCGCATGGTCGGGAAGCTTGCCGATATGTCCAGCAGATCGCCGTCGCGCACCGCGACGATTGATGGACCGCCCGCATCCGGTCGCCAGACGCGTCCGGCCAATGCCGCCTCCGCGCCGCCGTCCGGCAGCACCGGCTGCAGCGCCTCGCGCAATGCGGTCATCCTGCGTCCTCCCAAATCCCGATCCGGCACCCTATACTATGGTCGACCATGAATTAAGGAGGCAGGCCCATGAGGCTGTTCGGCTCGTCGCACACCGCGGATGCGGAGACGTATCCCGTCGCTCACACCGAGGAAGAGTGGCGCGCGAAACTGTCGCCCGAGCAATACCAGGTGCTGCGCAAGCACGGCACCGAACGTGCCGGTACCAGCCCGCTGAACGCGGAGAAGCGGCACGGCAAATTCATCTGCGCCGGCTGCGGCCAGGAGGTATTCGCATCGGACACCAAGTTTGAAAGCGGCACCGGCTGGCCCAGTTTCTATCAGCCGCTGGACGGTGCCGTCGGCACCAGCGAGGACAGCAGCTTCTTCATGAAGCGCACCGAGGTGCATTGCAGCCGGTGCGGTGGCCATCTCGGCCACGTGTTCGACGACGGCCCGCGACCGACCGGACAGCGTTTCTGCATGAACGGCGCCGCGATGGATTTCAAGCCTGACTGAACCGTCGCACCGCCGCTTCGTCCAGCGTCACGCCAAGGCCCGGACCTTTCGGCACATCCAGGTGTCCGTCCGCATAGCGGAGCGGTTCGACGAAGATGTCGTTCTGCAACGCGTTGCGGCCGACGTCGTACTCCACCAGCGGCGGGAACGGTACGTGCTCGCCGTGCGGGTAATCAGGCAGCGAGGCGACGAACTGCACCGCGGCGGCGAGCCCGATGCCGGTGCCCCAGACATGCGGCGAAATCCGCAGATGTTCGGCGGCGCACAGGATGCCGACGGTACGCGCGACATCGAAGCCGCCGCATAGCGTAAGGTCCGGCTGCACGATCGACGCGAGCCGCGCGTCGATCAGGCGGCGGAAGTCGAACACGCCGTACAGTGCCTCGCCGGTGGCAAGCGATACTGGCGCGCGCGACTTCAGGCTGGCATAGCCGGCCCAGTCCTGCGGCGCGAGCGGTTCCTCGTACCAATGGATGTCGAACGGCGCGGCGCGGCGCATGCTCTCCAGCACGCCGTCTTCAGTGTAGTTGCCGTTGGTATCGACGGTGAGCAGCGGCGCATCGCCGATGATGCGCCGCGCCAGCGCCACGCGCTTTGAGTCTTCCTCGGGGTGCCGGCCGATCTTGATCTTGAACGCGGTGAAGCCGCGTGCGGCATTGGGTTCGAGCTGCCACGCCAGGGCGGTGTCCTGATCGTCCGCCTCGGTGAAATAACCGCCCGACGCGTAGACCGGCACACGCTCGCGCTGCCGGCCGCCGATCAGGTCGGCGACGGACAGGTTCAACAGTTTCCCCATCGCATCGTGCGCGGCGATGTCGATGCCGCCCATCAGCGCGACCAACTGGTTCTGCGTGCCGAAGTGATACATCCGCGCCAGCACGCTCTGCGCCGCGCCGCGCTGCGCGAACACGCTGCGGCCGATGTAGAGCGGCTTCACCAACTCCAGATAGGCGCGGGCGACCGCGGGCGGACCCCATGCCTCGCCGATGCCCTGCACGCCGTCCTCGGTCTCCAGGATCACCAGACCGCCACCCCGACGGTTTGTGATGCCGCGCGACGAGCCGTAGCCTTCGCCCGGGGCCAGGTGGAACTCCAGCGGCAGGACGCGGATATCGCGGATGCGGGACATGGCGGGACTCCCTGACCTGTGCGGCGGCCTGGATGAGTAGCACGTACGACGGCTTGCCCATGAAAGGAACCAATATGGCACGCGCCAGACTGCGTGACCTCGGCATCGCCTCCGGCACGCTCCCTACAGGGAAGTGGAACGCCATTACCGACGTGCCCGGCGTGCGTGTCGGCTACACCACGCTGATCCGAGACACGCCGTCGGTGGTCCGCACCGGCGTCACCGCGATCTGGCCGCGTGGGCCGGAGTTGTGGACCGACGCGGTGTTTGCCGGCATCCACTCGTTCAACGGCAACGGCGAGATGACCGGCTGGGCGTGGATCGCCGAACAGGGGCTGTTGGCCTCGCCGGTCTGCATCACCAACACGCATTCGGTCGGCGTGGTGCGCGATGCGATCTGTGCGCTTGCCGTCCGTGACAAGGTGGCGATGCCGTGGCTGCTGCCGGTCGTGGCCGAAACCTACGATGGCTGGCTCAGCGACGCGGCCAGCTTTCCCGTCGGCGCTGAACATGCGCTCGCCGCACTCGATGGCGCGACCACGGGACCGATCGCCGAAGGCAATGTCGGCGGCGGCACCGGCATGATCTGCCATGAATTCAAAGGCGGGACCGGCACCGCCTCGCGCATCGTGCAGGGGGCAGGCGAAACATTGACCGTCGGTGCGCTGGTGCAGGCGAACTACGGAGCGCGCGACCTGCTGCGCATCGATGGCGTGCCGGTCGGGCGCGAGATCGGCACCGGCATCGTTCCATCGCCGCACCGGCCACGTGATGGCTCGATCATCGTGGTGCTGGCGACCGATGCGCCGCTGCTGCCGATCCAGTGCCAACGGATGGCGCGACGCGCCACGACGGGCCTTGCCTGGGCCGGCGGCGTCGGCTTCAACAGCAGCGGCGACATCTTCCTCGCCTTCGCCACCGGCAACCATGTGCGCCAGAGCGAGGCGATCAGCGACGTTCGCATGCTGTCGCCCGACAACATGAGCCCGCTGTTCCAGGCCGCGGCGGAGGCGACCGAGGAGGCGATCCTCAACGCTCTGACCGCAGCCGAAACAATGACCGGCGTCGACGGACATACCGCGCAGGCGCTCCCGCTCGACACGCTCAGCGCAGTCATGCGTCGCTATCGTCCTACTACTGTGTGTTGAGAGCAAGGATTTCATCTGCCGGTCGCAATGCCGCTCTTGACCGTGTCGGGTGACTCAACACATGCGATTCGACGCAGACATCAGGAGGTCCCGACATGCCCGATCTCGGCACGCACCGCGAAGGCTCGACCCCTTTGACGCCGGACCTGCTGCGACGCATGGATGCCTGGTGGCGAGCGGCCAATTACCTGTCGGTCGGCCAGATCTATCTGATGGCGAACCCGCTGCTGCGCGAGCCGCTCCGGAAGGAGCACATCAAGCCGCGGCTGCTCGGGCATTGGGGCACCACGCCAGGACTGAACTTCATCTACGTGCACATGAACCGGCTGATCAACGAGCACGACCTGAATGCCATCTACGTCACCGGCCCCGGACATGGCGGCCCGGGCCTGGTGGCGAACACCTATCTCGAAGGCAGCTACAGCGAGGTCTACCCCAACATCCCGCAGAACGAAGCGGGCATTGGGCGGCTGTTCACGCAGTTCTCGTTCCCTGGCGGCATTCCGAGCCATGTCGCGCCGGAGACGCCTGGTTCGATCAACGAAGGCGGCGAACTCGGCTATTCGTTGCTGCACGCCTATGGCGCGGTGTTCGACAATCCCGATCTGCTGGCATGCTGCGTGGTCGGCGACGGCGAGGCTGAGACGGGGCCGCTGGCGGCAAGCTGGCACTCCAACAAGTTCCTCAATCCGGCACGCGACGGCGCGGTGCTGCCGATCCTGCATCTGAACGGCTATAAGATCGCAGGACCGACCGTGCTGGCGCGGATACCGGAAGAGGAGCTGCGGCAGCTGCTCACCGGTTACGGCTACCAGCCGGTGTTCGTCACCGGCGACGACCCGCATGCGATGCACCAACTGATGGCACAGACGCTCGATGCGGTCTACGCCGACATCAGGTCGATCCAGGATCGTGCGCGATCGGAGGGCTTCTCCGAACGTCCCGCGTGGCCGATGATCGTAATGCGCACCCCGAAAGGCTGGACCGGCCCGAAGGTCGTCGACGGCCATCAGGTCGAGGGCACGTTTCGCGCGCATCAGGTTCCGTTGAGCGAGGTACGCACCAATCCCGACCATCTGCGGATGCTCGAGGACTGGATGAAGAGCTACCGCCCGGGGGAGCTGTTCGATGCGAACGGACGGCTGCTGGACGAACTGGCGTCGCTGGCGCCGAACGGCGATCGGCGCATGGGCGCGAACCCGCATGCCAACGGCGGGCTGCTGCTGAAGGACCTGGAGCTTCCCGATTTCCGCAGTTACGCGGTGGATGTGCCGAAGCCTGGCGCGGTGGAGAGCGAGGCCACGCGCATCACCGGACTCTTTCTGCGCGACGTGTTCCGGCTGAACGACGCGACGCACAACTTCCGTCTTATGGGACCCGACGAAACCGCATCGAACCGGCTGGGCTCGGTGTTCGAGGTGACCGATCGGGTATCCACCGCGCGCATCCTGCCAACCGACGAGCACATCACGGCGGACGGCCGCGTGATGGAGGTGCTGAGCGAGCATCTGTGCCAGGGCTGGCTGGAGGGCTACCTGCTCACCGGGCGCCATGGCTTCTTCTCGTGCTACGAGGCGTTCATCCACATCATCGATGCGATGTTCAACCAGCACGCCAAGTGGCTGAAGGTGTGCCGGAAGATTC
This sequence comes from Acetobacteraceae bacterium, assembly GCA_036494925.1. GTDB lineage: Bacteria > Pseudomonadota > Alphaproteobacteria > Acetobacterales > Acetobacteraceae > JAMXLO01. The sequence continues at coordinate 9,299 of DASXNR010000365.1, read as the reverse complement.
CCTGGCGTCGGCCGATCGCGTCATTGAACTACCTGCTCACCAGCCACGTCTGGCGACAGGACCACAACGGCTTCAGCCATCAGGATCCTGGCTTCATCGACCACGTGGTGAACAAGAAGGCCGACATCGTGCGGATCTACCTGCCGCCCGATGCCAACACCCTGCTGTCCGTGGTGGATCACTGCCTGCGCAGCCGCGACTACGTCAACGTCATTGTCGCCGGCAAGCAGCCGGCCCCGCAATGGCTCGACATGGACGCGGCGGTCCGCCAGTGCACGGTGGGCGTCGGCATCTGGACCTGGGCGAGCAATGACGAAGGCGTGGAGCCCGACGTGGTGATGGCCTGCGCCGGCGACGTGCCGACGCTGGAGACGCTGGCCGCGGTCGATCTGCTGCGGACGCATCTGCCCGATCTGAAGGTGCGCGTGGTCAACGTGGTGGACCTGATGACGCTGCAGCCGGCGAGCGAGCACCCGCACGGCCTGTCCGACCGGGAGTTCGATTCGATCTTCACGCCCGACCGGCCGGTGATCTTCGCGTTCCACGGCTATCCGTGGCTGATCCATCGGCTGATCTACCGGCGGTCGATGTCGGATCGGTTCCATGTGCGCGGCTACAAGGAGGAAGGCACCACCACCACGCCGTTCGACATGACGGTGCTGAACGATCTCGATCGCTTCCATCTGGCCGGCGACGTGATCGATCGGGTGCCTCGGGTGCGCGGCGTCGCCGGGCACGTAAAGCAGTTCCTGCGCGACCGGCTGGTAGAGCATCACCAGTACGTGCGGACCCATGGCGAGGACATGCCGGAGGTGCGCGACTGGCGTTGGGGTGGAGGCCGGTAGGCATTGGGCCGCGTCCGATCCCGACGATGAGGTGATGGGCTTCGCTGCATTCAACCCATCCTACGAGTTGTCGCGAAGGCAGTAGACCGGTTGCTCGGCGCCATTGGTTGCCAGGATGGCGCGCACGTGGCGACCTTGCGATGCTTGAACGACATGATAGCATCGTTACTGGCTTTCGCCATTCGGCCGTGATTTTGGCGGCCCAGCATGGAGGCTCAAGCATGTTCGCCAATGCAGCGAAGACCTTGACGCTGGCGTCACTTGCACTGCTGGCAGCGTGTGCGACCTACGTTCCGCCGCCGCCGGCGGAGCCCGAAGCATTCTCCCGCGATCTGCGAGGGTCGTATGACCGGACCTGGTCCGCAGTCACTTATGTGGCCGGCGCCAGCTTCTTCAAGATCAAGGCATTCGAGAAGGCCAGCGGACTCATGACGGTCGATTTCGATTTGCGTGACATCACTCCCTATGTGGATTGCGGCTCGGCGCAGAACAGCACGACTCATCAGGCGACCCCGGCACTTCTCGCACTTGGCCTCACCAAGATTTCCCTGGAGGGAACTGCAAACATCAATATCCGGTCGCAAGGATCGAATCGAACCGCCATTCAGTTCAACAGCCAGTATACGCTGGACGGCTTCAGGCCGGATGGGTACGGGGGGTTGACGCGGGTCGTCGAATGGAAATTCAACAGTGGATCGTCGGACACTCAGAACCTGGGCGTACTGGTTACCTGCCGTTCGTCCTACAAGATCGAGCGCGATTTTCTGAGCGAGGTTTCGGCTCGACTGTGACAGCCACAATCAGCGACTTGCGGCTCTCGCCTCCGGCACCGTGAACCACACCCAGACCAGGTTGATGAGCAGCAGTGCGGCTGTCACCGCAAAGACGAACCGTATCCCCAAGGTCGCCGCAACCAGGCCGCCGGTCAGCGGCCCAAGCGTATTGCCGACGAAATACGCCGACGACACCATGCCATAGACGAAGCCGCGGCTCGACGCACTGGTCAGCCGCCCGATCAGCGAATTCGCTGCCGGCAGGATGCCGCCGACGAACAGGCCGAGGCCAAAGCGCTCGGCCACGAACGCCCAGTAACCGAACCGAAACGCCTGCGGCACGGTGAACAGCGCGGCGCCGAACAGGCTGATCAGCAGCACCGTGCGATAGCCGATCACGTCGCTCTTGCGGCCGAGGAACGGTACCGCGAGCACGCCGGCGACGCCGGTGACCGAGAATGCCAGCCCGCCCAGCGTGGCGAGGTCCGGCCGCGGCCCCAGCATCTCCTGTACGAACAGCGTCACCACCGGTTGCACCGCCTGGGTGGCAAACTGCGCCATCAGCATCACCACGATCAGCGCCATCAGACCCGTGGTGCGCGTCAGCGTCGACAGCCCGGACAGCAGCGAGTGCCGCTGGCGTCCCTCGCTCGGTGGGGTGAAGCGTTCCGGCACGAAGCGCCAGGTGCCGAGGAACGCCAGCAGCGAGATCGCGCCGGCGAAGAAGAACGGCACGCGGAAGCTGCCGGTGAGGTCCGCCACCACACCGCCGATGATCGGCCCGATCAGCGACCCGACCAGTTGGCCGGTACTGAGCCAGCCCAGCGAATAGCCCAGCCGCGCCTCCGGCACCTGGGTGGACACCAGCACGGTGGCCGCGGAGTTGAAGCCCGCGAGCGCGCCCATGCCGGCGCGGAACGCCAGCATGTGCCAGGGATTGCTCGCCACGCCCATCAGGATGGTGAACACCGCGATGCCGAGGGTCGAGCGCAGCACCATCAGCTTGCGGCCATAGCGGTCGGCCAGGCTGCCCCAGACCGGCGCGGTGAAGATGGCGATGAACGAGGTGACCGAGGCAAGCACGCCGGCCCAGACCGACACCGCCTCGCGCGAAACCACGCCGAGTTCGGGCAGGAACAGCGGCATGATCGGGCTCAGGATGCTGAATGAGATGCTCATCACGAACTGAACGCCGACCATCGTCCACAGGGTTCGCTGCCAAGGCTGCGCCTCGCTGCGCGGCGTCGCGTTCATCGGTTCGTTGCCTTCAATCGCGTGGCGCAGAATTCGGGGGATCAGCGGGTGTGTAAAGCGCGCCGGCGCCGGCCCTTTGCCGTTCGCCCGCCGCGCGCTATCTGTATTTCGCATCCTGCGAGGTCGTTGCATGGCAGAGGACAAGGAGCAGCAGCCGGAGAGCCTGCTCCCCTACGATGAATGGGTGGAAGCTGCGATGCGCCAGGTGGTGGTGCGCGCGCTGGCCCATGTCGCGGTCGAAGGCCTGCCCGGCGAGCACCATTTCTATCTGACCTTTCGCACCGACTATCCCGGTGTGGTGATGCCGCCGCGGCTGCGCGCGCAATATCCACAGGAGATGACGATCGTTCTGCAGCACCAGTTCTGGGACCTGAAGATGGACCAGGAGGCGGGACTGATCAGCGTCGGCCTGTCGTTCGGCGGGGTGGCGGCCGCGCTGGTGATCCCGCTGGGCGCGGTGACCGGTTTTGCCGATCCGTTCGTGCGCTACGGGCTGCGGTTCCAGCCGGTTCCGGTGGCCGAGGCAATCGAGGCGGTGGAACCGGAGCACGCCGATAAGCCGGTCGAGGAGCCGCAGGTAGTGAGCCTGGACGCGTTCCGCCGCCGGCCGCCGTCGAAGACCTGACAATTAAAGAGAGCTGGCGATGAACGCCCCGCTGCCGCGGCCCTCCGGGTTTCTCTATTCTCCGATGTTCCCGCTGGGACCGGACCGCACGGCGTGGAAGCGATTGCCGATCGGTGGCGTCCGCACCGCGACCTGCGACGGCCAAACGGTACTGCGCGTCGCGCCGGATGTGTTGAGCGAACTGGCGTTCCAGGCGTTCCGCGACGTGTCGCATTTGCTGCGGCCGGGGCACCTGGCGCAGTTGCGCGCGATCCTCGATGACCCGGAGGCGAGCGGCAACGACCGGTTCGTGGCGCTCGATCTGCTGAAGAATGCCAACATCGCCGCCGGCGGAGTGCTGCCGATGTGCCAGGACACCGGCACCGCGATCGTGTTCGGCAAGAAGGGTCAGCGCGTGTGGGTGGACGGCGACGAGGAGGAAGCGCTGTCCTGGGGCGTGCACCGCACCTACACCGAGACCAATCTGCGCTATTCGCAGATGGCGCCGCTGTCGATGTTCGAGGAGGTGAACACCGGCAACAACCTGCCGGTGCAGTTCGACATCATGGCGGCACCGGGCGAGCATCATGCCGATGAGTTCCATCTGATGTTCGTCGCCAAGGGCGGCGGCAGCGCCAACAAGTCGTTCCTGTTCCAGGAGACGCGGGCGATCCTGTCGCCGGAGCGGCTGCTGAAATATCTCGACGGCAAGATGCGTTCGCTGGGCACATCGGCCTGTCCGCCATATCACCTTGCGATCGTGATCGGCGGCACCTCCGCCGAGATGACATTGAAGACAGTGAAGCTGGCCTCGACGCGCTGGCTCGACACGCTGCCGACGGTCGGCAGCAAGGCGGGGCACGCGATCCGCGACCTCGAGATGGAACAAAAGGTGCTGGAGCTGTCGCGCACGCTCGGCATCGGCGCACAGTTCGGCGGCAAGTATTTCTGCCACGACGTCCGGGTGATCCGGCTGCCGCGCCACGGCGCGTCGCTGCCGGTGGGCATCGGCGTATCGTGCAGCGCGGATCGGCAGATTTTGGCGAAGATCACGCCGGACGGCGTGTTCCTCGAGCAGTTGGAGACCGACCCCGCGAAGTACCTGCCGGAGACCACCAACGAACATCTCGGCGACGATGCGGTCGCGGTGGATCTGAACCGGCCGATGCCGGAGATCAGACGGCAGTTGTCGGCGTATCCGGTGAAGACACGGCTGATGCTGACCGGCACCATGGTTGTGGCGCGCGATATCGCGCACGCGAAGCTGCAGGAACGGCTGGACCGCGGCGAAAGCCTGCCTGACTACATCAGGAACCACCCGGTGTATTACGCGGGCCCGGCGAAGACGCCGGCCGGTTACGCCACCGGCAGCTTCGGTCCCACCACAGCGGGACGGATGGACAGCTACGTGCCGGCATTCCAGGCGGCGGGCGGCTCGCTGGTGATGCTGGCGAAGGGCAATCGCTCGAAGGCCGTGCGCGAGGCGTGCAAGGCGAACGGCGGGTTCTACCTCGGCAGCGTTGGCGGGCCGGCGGCGCGGCTGGCGCTGGACTGCATCCGCAAGGTCGAGGTGCTGGAGTACCCGGAACTCGGCATGGAAGCGGTGTGGCGGATCGAGGTGGAGAACTTCCCTGCGTTCATCGTGATCGACGACAAGGGCAACGATTTCTACGAGGGGATGGAGTAGGGCGCTGGCCGCAAGCGCATTGGCTCACGAGGTATTATCGTGTTACCACTGGCGCGTCTTGGTAACACCGGCGAGTCGGTGACCGCGCGCTGCTGCCGCGCCTGGGTGCCATTTTACCCGATCGGCCGGTGCTGTTCGACACCAATGTCTTTGTCAATGCACTCGCCCAACGTGAACCGCCCATTCCGGGCGCCTTGCTGGAAGCCTTCGCCGACGCCTTCGTCGCTGCACCCACCCGTGCCGAACTGTCCTGGCTCATCGGTCGATTGAACCCTGACCACCCCGGCACCGCGCGCGTCGTCACGGCCATTGAGGGCACGATATCCCGCATCGATCCGGCCAAGGTGCTGGTCCCGACTGACGCGGACTGGCTGGCGGCTGGAGCATTGGCCGGGCGCGCGGCCCGCGCCATCGCAGGTGGCGCAACGGCCATCGCCACGGCGGCCGACCGGCAGGAGCTGATAGCCGACGTCCTCACCGCCATCCTGGCTCGCTCCGCCGTCCTCAACATCATCACGGAAGACGCCGACTTCGACGTTCTCGCTCGCCTGCTCCCCGGTCTATCTGTGCTGTTCTACGACCGCGCCTGACGTCCGGCGGAAGCAACTGCAGGTTTGCCTGTGCGACAAAATCCGCTACGTCCCGGTCCGGTTGCAACCATATCAGGTCCCAATGCGCTTCACCGTCGACCGCATCGACCACATCGTGCTGAACGTGAAGGACGTGGAGATCAGCACCGCCTGGTATCTGCGCGTGCTCGGCATGGAGCGTGAGGAATTCGGCCCGAGCAGCCGCACCGCGCTGAAGTTCGGCGGCCAGAAGATCAACGTGCGTCCGGCGGACGCCGATCCCGGAAGCTGGGTCACCGGGCTGAACCACGAGGCCGGCTCCGGCGACCTGTGCTTCATTACCGCCGCACCGCCGGACGAAGTGATCGGCCATCTGCACGACTGCGGCGTGGCGATCCTTGCCGGCCCGGTAGAGCGTGCCGGCGCGCTTGGTCCGATCTGCTCGGTGTACTGCCGCGATCCGGACGGCAATCTGATCGAGATCGCCTCCTACCTGCCGGGCTGATGGATACCACCCTGAGGACGCGTATCGGGCTCACCGCTTTTGCCTGTTTCCTGGCGTCGATCCCGCTCGCCAACTGGATGATCCTGCATGTCGGCACGGTCTGTGTCCCGCAGGGCCCGTGCCTGGTGCCCGTTGCGCCAGGACTGCTGGCCCCGTCGGGCGTGGTGACCGTCGGCGCGGCCCTGGTGCTGCGCGACGTGGTGCAGCGTTGCCTGGGCCTGACCTGGGGCGTGGCCGCGATCGTGGCCGGGACGGCGCTGTCGGCATTGGTGGCACCGACGGCGTTGGTGCTGGCCTCCGGCGCCGCCTTCGCGCTCAGCGAGTTCGCCGACTTCGCTGTCTACACGCCGCTGCAGCGGCGGCAGCTCACCTTGGCGGTGGTCGCTTCGTCGGTGGTCGGGCTGCTGGTGGACTCGGTGGCGTTCCTGACGCTGGCGTTCGGCAGCCTGGAGTTCCTCTCCGGTCAGGTGGTCGGGAAGCTGTGGGCCGTACTGGTCGCCATCCCGCTGATGCGCCTGCTGCGCCGGGTGGCGCCGACGCCCGCCTGATGCGGCTGGCCGATTTCGACTTCGACCTGCCGCCCGACCGCATCGCGCAGCATCCCGCCCGACCGCGCGACGCGGCGCGCCTGCTGCAGGTCGCGCGCGACGGGCTCGCGGATCGCCTGGTGCGCGATCTGCCGGCGCTGCTGCGGCCGGGCGACCTGCTGGTGGTCAACGACACGCGCGTGATCCCGGCACAGCTTGCCGCGCGGCGCGGCGACGCACGCATCGGCATCACGCTGGACCAGCCGCGCGCCGACGGTAGCTGGCAGGCACTGGCACGCAATGCGCGACGCCTGCGCGTGGGCGATGAGCTACGCTTCGACGGCAGCGCGGATCTGCGGGCCACGGTGCTGGAACGCGACGCGGCGGGCGGTGTGGTGCTGGCGTTCAATCGTGCCGAGGTGCCGCGGCAGGTTGGCGCACTCGCATTGCCGCCCTACATCGAACGGCCCACCGGCCCGCTGCCCGAGGATGAAACCGACTACCAGACGATCTTCGCCGCCCGCGACGGTGCGGTGGCCGCGCCGACGGCGGGGCTGCATTTCACGCCGACGATGCTCGATGCGCTGGAGCGCCGTGGCGTGCAGCGGGTGACGGTCACGCTGCATGTCGGTGCCGGTACGTTCCTTCCGATGCGGACCGATGACATCGAGCGCCACCATATGCACGCCGAACGGGGTGAGATCGCACCGTGGGCTGCCAACGCGATCAACGCCGCGCGCGCGGCGGGCGGACGCGTGGTCGCGGTGGGCACCACCAGCCTGCGTCTGCTGGAGACCGCGGCGGACGAGCACGGACGCGTCCGTCCGTTTGCCGGCGACACCGCGCTGTTCATCGTGCCCGGCTACCGGTTCCGCACGATCGATCTGCTGCTGACCAACTTCCACCTGCCGCGTTCGACGCTGTTCATGCTGGCCTGCGCGTTTGCCGGCACCGAGCGGATGCGCTCGGCCTACGCACATGCCATCAGGGCCGGGTATCGCTTCTATTCGTATGGCGATGCGTGTCTGCTGGAGCCGGCGTCGTGACCTTGTTCGCTCATCGCATCACCGCCACCGACGGTGCCGCGCGCGCCGGCGTGCTGCACACCGCGCACGGCGACGTGCCGACCCCGGCCTTCATGCCGGTCGGCACCGCGGGTACCGTGAAGGCGATGACCGCGGACGCGGTACGCGCCACCGGTGCCGCTATCGTGCTGGGCAACACCTACCACCTGATGCTGCGACCTGGCGCCGGGCGCATCGCCGACCTCGGCGGCCTCCACCGCTTCATGGATTGGCCCGGGCCGATCCTGACCGACTCCGGCGGCTTCCAGGTCATGTCGCTCGCGAAGCTGCGCAGGCTCGATGCCGATGGCGTCACCTTCCAGTCGCATCTCGATGGCTCGACCCATCGCCTGACGCCGGCACGCGCGATCGAGATCCAGCATCTGCTGGACGCCACCATCAGCATGGTGCTGGACGAGTGCACGCCGTTTCCGGCGACACCGGATGAAGCCTGCGCGTCGATGCAGTTGTCGATGCGTTGGGCGCAGCAGTCGCGCGAGGCATTCCGGCCGCGCGTCGGCTACGGCCTGTTCGGCATCGTGCAGGGCAGCGTCTATCCGGAGCTGCGCGCAGCTTCGGCGGACGCGCTGCTGCGGATCGGGTTCGACGGCTACGCGATCGGTGGCCTGGCGATCGGCGAAGGCCAGGCCACCACCTTCGCCGTGCTCGATGCCACCGTTCCGCATTTGCCGGCGGATGCGCCCCGCTACCTGATGGGCGTTGGCACGCCCGATGACATCATCGGCGCGGCGCAGCGCGGCATCGACATGTTCGACTGCGTGATCCCGACGCGCGCAGGCCGTACCGCGCGCGCGTACACCTCATGCGGCGTGTTCAACCTGCGCAACGCGCGCTTCGCAGGCGATGCCGCGCCGCTGGACGACGCCTGTCCCTGTCCGGCCTGCCGCCGGCACAGCCGCGCCTATCTGCACCATCTGTTCAAGGCGGAGGAGATGCTCGGACCAATGCTGCTCACGTGGCACAACGTACGATATTATCAGGACCTGATGCACGGCCTGCGCGAAGCTGTCGCCGGCCGCAGATTGGATGCGTATGCCACCGCGATACGTGCTGGCTGGGCGCAGGAGGATCAGCCATGACAGAACAGGACTATGCCGGCCTGAGCCAGCTCGGCCATCACGTCGAGCAGCCTGCCAGCCCGGACGCGGCGACACTGGAGCGCGTGCCGAACCCGTCGTGCGGCAGGGACTATGTTGTGCGATTCACCTGTCCCGAGTTCACCTCGCTGTGCCCGATCACCGGACAACCGGACTTCGCCCATATCGTCGTCGACTACATTCCGCGCGACTGGATCGTGGAGAGCAAGTCCCTGAAACGATACCTGACAGCATTCCGCAACCATGGCGCATTTCACGAGGCTTGCACGATGGGGATCGCCGAGAGGCTGTTGGCGCTGCTGGACCCGGTGTGGCTGCGGATCGGCGGCTACTGGTATCCGCGTGGCGGCATT
>DASXNR010000364.1:0-16763 GCA_036494925.1 Acetobacteraceae bacterium | reverse complement strand
GAGCTCATCGGTCTGTTCGCGGGATAGGTCGATATTCCGCTTCAATCGCTTGGCAGCATGATCAAGCAGGTTCTTGTCTACTACGTCGCCGGCATGTTCGAGGTTGATGGTGAATGCGAGGATTTCCTCAATGCGACGCTGGTCCGCCTCCGAGGTCGCCTCGGGATCGAGGCCGGTGAGATAGGTCTTGATCGCGCCGTTCAGTCGGTCAAGCACGTCATCCATGCGCCTGGCCTCTGCGACCCGCTTGCGGTCGTTGGTCGCAAACGCGTCCCGGGCCGCGTGCAGCATTGCTTCCAGCACGTCAGCCAGCCGCAGCGCCTCTCGCACAGCCGCACCGATCGCAACCACCGGCGTCTCGCGTGCCGCCTCATCCAGATAGAGCGAGCGCGAGGGATCTGGCGCGTCGACGCGGGCCGGGAACAGGCGACGCAGCAACGAGGCGTAATATGGCAGGATGGGGAAAAACAGCGCTGCCAGGATGAGATTGAAAGCGAGATGCAGGTCGGCGACCGAGCGGGCCGGATCGGGTACAATCGTCACTAGCCATGCGCCAAGCTTCGGCAGCAGCGCCAACCCGAGCACCACACCGAGCAGGCGTGTGCCCAGGTTGCCCGCCGGGACGCGGCGGGCGGCGGCGTCCGACCCTTGCGCGCCTTCCAGCAGCGGGTTGAGGGCGGTACCAAGATTGGCACCGAACACCAGGGCGAAAGCTGCATCTGGCGGCACCACGCCTTTCGCGGCGAGCGACATCACCAGCAGCACGATGGCGACGGACGAATGGGCTGCCCAGGTCAGCCCGGCTGCAATGACCACATCCAACCATGGCTCGGTTGCGATCGTTCCGAGCAACAGACGCAGGCTGGGGGCGTCCTCAAACGGGGTAACCAGATTGAGCAGCTGGTGCAGCGCCAGCAGCATCAGTCCCAGACCTATCGCCACTCGGCCGAGATCATGGGTGCGGCTGGCCTGGCCGCGACGGAACAGCAGGACGCCGAGCAGGATCAGCGCCGGCGTGGCCGAGGACAGGTCGAGCGAGAGCAGCTGAACGATCAGTGTCGTTCCGACATTGGCGCCGAGCATGACGGCAAGCGCCGGCACCAGCTCCACCAGTCCCCCCGCAGCGAAACCGGTGACCATCAGTCCGGTGGCAGTGCTGCTCTGCAATACGGCAGTGACGCCAAGACCGGCGAGGAACGCTTTGGCGGGTGTGCGCAGAGCGGTGCCGAGGATTGTGCGCAAGTGTGCACCGAACGCACGCTGGACACCGGTCTGCACCATGCGGACACCCCACAGCAGCAGTGCGATGCTGCCCGCAAGGTCAAGCAGGGTGACCGGAAAATCCGCGCCGGACATTCGGCATGATCTCCTTCTGCGATCCGGGCCACATGAAGCATGACGACAGTCTCGCATCCGGCGGTTGCCAGCAATCCGCACGGCTTCCGGGCAGATGCCGATAACTCGGCGAGTCGTCCACCAGGCGGCGGCGTTGCAGCCAGACCCGAGCCTTTGTGGCCACGACCATCCGGCTTGACGCAGCACCCGCGTGTGACAGCTTGACGACACAAGCGGGGGCCGCAGTAGGTGTCGACGCCAATCATGCTCGCGGTGTTGTTGGGTGCCCTGCTGCATGCGACCTGGAACGTGTTGGTCAAATCGGGTGGCGACGCGTTGATCGACACCACACTGATCCTGCTTGGTGGTTCGGTGCTGGCGGTGCTCGCGTTGCCGCTTCTGCCGGCGCCCGCGCCGGCGAGCTGGCCGTTCATTGCCGCCTCATCGGTATTGCAGGTGGGCTATTTCGGGCTGATCGGTGCGGCGTATCGGAGCGGTGAGGTAAGTCTCGCCTATCCGCTGATGCGCGGCACCGCACCGCTGTTGCTGGCGCTGATGAGCAGTGCGGCACTCGGCGAATCACTCAGCGTCAGGGCGGCCTGCGGCGTGGTCAGCATCTGTATTGGCGTGCTGACGATGGCGCTGGCGGGTTGGCGAAGCCAGACGGACTGGCGCACCATCGGCTTCGCGCTGGTGAATGCGGCGGTGATCGCCTCCTACACGCTGGTGGACGGTGTCGGCGTCCGCCGCTCGCACAATGCCATGGCATACACATTGGCGATCTTCCTCGCGTCGTGTGTGCTGTTTGTGCCGTGGGTGGCGTGGCGGCATTCGAGCGCACTGGCGACGGCGGTGCGGCGGCGCTGGCATCTGGGGTTGACCGGCGGTGCCTGCATCATCCTGTCTTATGGGTTGGCGCTGTGGGCGATGACGCGCGGGCCGATCGCGCCGGTGGCCGCGTTGCGCGAAACCTCGATTTTGTTCGGGCTGTTTCTCGCCAGGATCGCATTGCACGAACGTCCGAGCCGCGCGCGCGTGGCCGCCGGATTTCTGATTCTCGCGGGGGCGGGAGCGCTACGGTTGGGCTGATGAATACCCCGGATCAAATGTGCGAACGGCGTCGCCCGCCCCGCTTCATTCCCGGACCCGATCGCTTGGCGCAGGCACCATGTCACGATGTTTACTTTCTGTTCTTCCCGGTCGGGTAGAATGCCCCGACCGCATTCTCAGCCAGGGCGCCGACATTCATGGACATGCAGACACCGGACCACGCGACCCTCCCTACCCCCGGCGACCCCGCGGCCCAGCTCTCCGCCGTCTTCACCCGCTACATCCGCCACGCCCTCGCCGACACCGTGCCCATCGGCCCTGACGACAGCCAGGAAACCCGCGACCAAAAGCGGCAGGCCGCGCAGGAGTTGTTCGACGCGCTCCATGCGGTCGATCCGGCCGAGGCCCAGCTTGCCGCCATCACGGTGGCCGCGTCGCTGGCGGCAATGGACAGTTTCGCTCGTGCCGCCCGCCCCGGTACCTCCGACGCGACGGCGGCCCGCATGCGCGCCAGCGGATTGGCCGCCGGCCACGCCTATGCCGCCTGGCTGCGCGACCTCCGCGAGCGCCAGCCCGCCGCGGAGCAGGCCAGGCCGGCGGCCGCTCCAGCGTCGCCGGCCAGGCCGCCGCCGACGGAACCCGAGCGCGACCCGCCGGAGGTGCCGCCGGGCTTCATCGCGCTTCGGCCAGGCGCCAAGCCGATCCCGGAGGTCGTGACGTTCCAGCCGCGCGACCGGTTCGGCGAGCCGATCCCGGACCTGCGCACCGACCTGATGACGCGGGCGCAGTTGCGCGCCTCGCTGGCGATACCACGCGATCCGGACCTGGAGGCCGAGGCGCTGGCCGAGGAGGCGGCGATGATCGCCGAACAGGCGGCGCTCGATGCGAAGGCGCGCGGCGGGTCGTAGGATGGGTAGAGCGCACCGAAACCCATCGCCTGGTCGCCGTTCCCGTTTCTTTGCGACACCCCTGGGTGCTAACCGCGTTCTACGATCTGCGCCGTGCTCGCCGCCATCTCCTCGGCGCTGACCGGTTCCGCCGCGCCGCCGAGATGACGCGCCAGGAATTCCTCGATCAGCGCGTTGCACGCGATGGCGTTCTCCGGCCGCGCGAAACCGTGCCCCTCGTCGGGGAACAGCACATAGGTCACCGGAATGCCGCCGGCGCGCAGGGCCGCCACCATCTGGTCGCTCTCGGCCTGCTTCACCCGCGGGTCGTTGGCGCCCTGGGCGATCAGCAGCGGCCTGCGGATGTTCGCCGCGCGGAACAGCGGCGAGCGCTCATGCGCCTGCGCCAGGCCGGCTGCGGTGTCGATGTCGCCGATCGCCCGATGGAAATCGGCGCGGATCGACTCCCAGTAGGGCGGGATGGTGCGCAGCAGCGTCTCCAGGTTGCTCGGACCGACGATGTCCACCCCGCAGGCATACAATTCCGGGTTGCGGGTGAGCCCGACCAGCGTGGCGTAGCCGCCGTAGCTCGCCCCCATGATCGCGATGCGCGCGGGATCGGCATGGCCCTCGGCCACCGCCCAGGCGACGGCGTCGCACAGGTCGTCGTCCATCCGGCGCCCCCACTCGCCGTCGCCGGCGTTGATGAACGCCTTGCCGAAGCCGGTGGAACCGCGAAAGTTCACGCTGAGCACGGCGTAGCCGCGGTCCGCGAGCCATTGGTGCCACGAATTGTAGCCGTAATAGTCGCGCGCCCACGGACCGCCGTGCACCAGCAGCACCAGCGGCGGTGCCGCGGCAATATCGGGCTTGGTCAGGTAGCTGACCAGCGACAGCCCGTCGCGTGACGCGATCCGCACCGGATGCATTTGCCGCAACGCCACGCCGTCAAGTTCCGGGCGGGCGCGCAGCACCTCGCGCAGCGTCTGGGCCGGCCGGTCGTACAGGTAATCCACCGCCGGCCGCGTGTCGGAATTGGCCGAGACGATCCAGAGGCGGTCATCCTCGGTGCGGCTCGACAGCCCCCAGTCGCCGATCCCGGACCGTGCCAGGAATTCCAGGTCGGGCGCGATCGCCGGGTCGAGCGCGTGGTACTCTATCCGCTCGACCACCACGGTGTAGGCACGCGGCGCCCGCGTCTCGATGTCCACGATCATGCCGCCGATATCCGCCCGCGGATCGGCCGCCAGCACGGTGCTCTCGCCGCTCGTCAGGTCCAGCCGGACCAGCGCCGCGGTGTCGCGCCCGCGCGCATCGCGCAGGTACAGGACCCGCCCCGCGGGATCGAGGTGGTTTGGCCCGGAGCACCTTGCATCGTCCGGCGCGAATTCCAGGAACGATACCCACGCGCCGTCCTGCTTGCGCAGCACCTGGCGCGCGCCGTCTGGCGTCAGCTTCAGCGCCAGCACGGCGCGATACGCCTCGTCGGTCACGAACCCCGCCAGCCCGGGGTTTTCCTCCACCGGCTCAAGCGCGCCGCTCGCCAGCTCGAGGCTGAACAGATCGTGGAACCGCGGATCGCGCCGGTTCAGCGACACCAGCAGCTCACCCCGGCGGACCCGGCTCACTCCCGCGATCCCCGCGCGCACGCCGGCGAACGGCGTCAGGTCGCGGGTCTCGCGCCGTCTCGGGTCCACACCGAACACGTGAAAGTCCTCGTCGCCGCCGACATCCTGCAGGAACACCAGGTTCCCGGCGTAGGTCCAGCCGTAGATACGCACGCCGCGGCCGCGATCCTGCGTCACCGCGACCGCGTCGGCGGGCGCATCGGCGGGTGCGACGAACACGTTCAGCACGCCGTCCACCGGCGCGAGCCAGGACAGCATCGCCCCGTCCGGGCTGATGCGGGCGGCGGCGCGTGTTGGGTTGCCGAACAGGTGGGCGCGGGGGATCAGCATGGCGGTCTCACCGGCGGGTTACTTCGATGATATCGAAGTGTACCCGAAACCACGGGCTGTCGCGGGAGTTTCCACTCCGACAACGATCATTGGAGATTCCCCATGCCGATCCTGCTGTGGCTTCTTGGAGTCCCGCTTTCGCTCATTATCATCCTGCTGCTGTTCCACGTCATCTGACCGCGCCGGCTGCCCTATACCGGCAGCGTCACGGTCGCCTTCACACCGCCCATCGGCCGATTGGCCAGCACCACATCGCCGCCGTGCGCGCGGAGGATGTTGCGCGCGATCGGCAGGCCGAGCCCCACGCCGCCGGTCTCCCGGTTGCGCGACGGCTCGCCACGATGGAACGGCTCGAACACGCGCTCCAACTCGCTCGGCGGGATGCCGGGGCCGTCATCCTCCACTTCGATCACCGCCAGGCCATCCGCCGGCAGCGGCAGTCTGACCCGCGCGCAACCGCCGTAGCTCACGGCATTGGACACCAGATTGGCCAACGCCCGCTTCACTGCCAGCGGCCGCGCGCGCACCGTCAGGTGCGGCGGTCCCTCGTAGCCGAGTTTGGCGGCCGCGTCCGGCCTGGCGTCGCCGCACTCGTCCAGCACTGTGCGCACCAGTTCGGCGAGATCGAGCGACGCCACCTGTTCGGTGGTGCGCGCGTCCCGCCCGAACGCCAGCGTGGCCGAGACCATCGCCTCCAGCTCCTCGAGGTCCGCCAGCATCTTGCCGCGCTGCTCATTGTCCTCGACGAACTCGGCGCGCAGCTTGAGGCGGGTGATCGGGGTGCGCAGGTCATGGCCGATCGCGGTCAGCAGCTCGGTGCGGTCTTCCACGAACCGGCGGATGCGCGCCGCCATGGTGTTGAAGGCCGCGGCCGCGGTCGCGACTTCGGTGGGACCACCCTCCGGCAGCGGCGGCGCGTTGACGTCGCGGCCCAGGGCCTCGGCGGCGGCCGCGAGCGTGCGCACCGGTTCGGTGAGCCGCCGCACCGCCCACAGCGTCAGCCCGGCGGCGGTGACGGTCATCAGCAGGAAGGCGACGAGGAACTGCGGCGAATGCCACGGCCGCAGCGATTCGACGACGACCGACAGATTGAGCCAATCGCCATCCGGCATGTGCATGCCGATGACCAGCAGATGCCGGTCGTGGTCTGCCAGGATGCGGATCCCGTGCCAGCGCGGCACGCCCATCAGCGGCACCAGATTCAGGCTGACGCGCAGCAACCGCTGCCCGACCGGCATCTCATCCGGCAGTTGCGCGCTTGGCGGATCGTTCGAGACTTCGGCGGTGAGGCCCGGCACGCGCCGCAGCTCCCCGAGCACCGTCGCGCGCCGCTCCGGCGGCGTCATCATCACGGTGCGGTAGGTGCTGATCACCCGCACCGCGATCTCGCGCGTCTGTGCCAGGCGCAGCGCATCGAGGCGATCGAGCGCGTGGATGGTCAGTCCTGCCACCTGCACGACGACAAGGCCGGTCAGCAGAACCATGGCCGTGCGCGCCGCGAGACTGCGCGGCCACAGGCGAAGCGTCACGCCCGCTCGACTGTCGCTGCCAGAACGTAGCCCCCGCCCCGGACCGTCTTGATGAGCTGGGCGTTGCGGCCGTCATCCTCCAGCTTGCGCCGCAACCGGCTGATCGCGACGTCGATCGCCCGATCGAACGGTCCAGCCTGCCGGCCACGCAGGAGGTCGAGGAGCATGTCCCGCGTTAGCACGCGGTTGGCCCGCTCGACCAGCGCGAACAGCAGATCGTATTCGCCCCCGGTGAGCGCCACCTCGGCGCCGTCCGGGTTGAGCAGGCGCCGCCGCGCCGGCACCAGCGTCCAGCCGGCGAAGCGCATGTTGCGCACCGATGCGTCGGTGCGGCGATCGGTCGCGTCGCCGGCGCGGCGCAGCACGGCCCGGATGCGTGCCAGCAGTTCGCGCGGATTGAACGGCTTGGACAGGTAGTCGTCGGCGCCGAGTTCGAGCCCGATGATGCGGTCGGTCTCCTCGCCCATCGCGGTCAGCATGACGATGGGCACGTCGGACTGGGTACGCATCCAGCGGGCGAATTCGAGGCCGCCCTCGCCCGGCAGCATCAGGTCGAGCACCACGATGTGATAGTGGCCGTTGGCGAACGCGCGGCGGGCCTCCTTGGCATCGCGCACCGCGGTGACGCGCATGTGGTGCTTCTCTTCCAGGAAGCGGGCGAGCAGGTCGCGGATCTCGCGATCGTCGTCTACCACCAGGATGTGCGGCGCCTGTTCCATGACAGTGCAACATATGGCGATTCGCGGCGTTCCGGCAGAGCCGTTTGCATTCCGTCGCAATTCGTCGCGTGGACGACACACGCGAGCAACCCGGCGGAGCCAGATTGTGTCCCGCCGCGAGACGCGGACCGTTATCCGGGAGAGCATTATGCGAAAGACCATTCTGACGATATTGGCGGTGCTGACCATCGGCGGCGCGGCCACCGGTGTTATGATCGCGAACGCGCAGCCGGCACCGCCGGCCGCCGGCGTGGAGAACCGTCCGCCATGGATGGGCTGGATGCGGCGCGGCGATGATGGCCAGCGGGCCGAGAGGATGCGCCGGCTGCGCACCTTCGCCCTGGTCTATCGGCAGGAGGACCGCAAGCTCACGCCGCCTGACGTGCAGAAGATCGCCGAGGCGTTCCTGCTGTGGCGCGGCAACCATACCTGGAAGGTGGTGGAGGTGGCGCCGGCCGCCGATGACAGCATCGGCTTCGCGCTTGCCACCCAGGACGGCTCGGTCATTGCCCGCTTTACCATGGACCCGCACAGCGGCCGGGTGACCCGCACCGGCTGAATTCGTATGACGGCGGGCGTGCCGTTCCCCCATCCGCCCGCCGCCGCCCGCGCTGCGCTCGATCGCCGGATCGCCAGCGACCCCGACCTGGCAGGCATCGAAGCGCGCGCGGGCCCCCTGCCCTGGCGCCGGCGCTGGACGAATTCCCCGGCTAGTACATCGACGTCAGCACGTTGCTCAGCCGCTTGCGCTCCTCCAGCGCCCGCCCGGTGCCCAGTGCTACGCATTGCAGCGGGTTCTCCGCCACCCCGACCGCCAGTCCGGTCGCATCGCGCAGCACCTGATCCAGCCGGTACAGCAGCGCGCCTCCGCCGGTGAGCACGATCCCCTTGTCCACGATGTCGGCGGCAAGCTCCGGCGGCGTGTTCTCCAGCGCCATCTTCACCGCCTCCACGATCGCGCCCACCGGCTCGGCCAGGCTCTCGGCGACCTGCCGCTGGCTCACCAGCACCTCGCGCGGCACCCCGTTCATCAGGTCCCGCCCGCGCACCTCGCGCAGCGGTCCCGGGTCGCCATCGTCGGACTGGCTGGCGGCGCCGATGTCCATCTTGATCCGCTCGGCCGACGGCTCGCCGATCAGCAGGTTATGGTTGCGGCGCATGTAGCTGATGATCGCCTCGTCCATCTTGTCGCCGCCGACCCTGACGCTGCGCGAATACACGATGCCGCCCAGCGAGATGATCGCCACCTCCGTCGTGCCGCCACCGATGTCCACCACCATCGAGCCGGACGGCTCGGTCACCGGCAGTCCGGCGCCGATCGCGGCGGCCATCGGTTCCTCGATCAACGCCACCTTGCGCGCGCCGGCGCTTTCCGCACTCTCCTGGATGGCGCGGCGCTCCACCGCGGTGGAGCCGGAGGGCACGCAGACGATGATCAGCGGCGAGGCGAAGCCGCGGCGGTTGTGCACCTTGCGGATGAAGTGCTTGATCATCTCCTCGGCGACCTCGAAGTCGGCGATCACGCCGTCGCGCAGCGGCCTGCTGGCGGTGATGTAGCCGGGCGTCCGACCCAGCATCAGCTTGGCCTCTTCGCCGACCGCCACCACGTGCTTCCTGCCGCGCACATCGGCGATCGCTACCACCGAGGGTTCCGCCAGCACGATGCCGCGGCCCTTGACGTAGACCAGCGTGTTGGCGGTGCCGAGGTCGATCGCCATGTCGGCCGACATGAAGCCGAGCAGCCGGGAGAACATCACATGAGGCCTCTGTGAGCGGGAGGCGGAGGGCTTAGCCCCGCCACGGAGCCTTAACAAGAGGTTGAACCAGGCGCCCCGGGATCGCCGCATTCCAGCCACCGGATTTCCTCAGCCACCGCCGACATCGGCCATCGGGTTAACGGAGGAGAGGCTCATGACACGCAAGATCGCATTCGGACTGGCACTGGGCGGCCTGCTGACGATGCTGACGGCC
Organism: Acetobacteraceae bacterium; assembly: GCA_036494925.1. Taxonomy (GTDB): domain Bacteria; phylum Pseudomonadota; class Alphaproteobacteria; order Acetobacterales; family Acetobacteraceae; genus JAMXLO01. Next base: position 7,314 of record DASXNR010000364.1, on the reverse strand, counting down.
TGCGGCAGCGACCCGGGCACCCGGGCGGTGACCGGCGGCCTGATGGGCGCGGGCGCCGGCGCCGGCGTGGCGGCGCTGACCGGCGGCAAGCCGGCGACGGGTGCACTGATCGGCGGCGGCGTTGGCGCGGTCGGCGGCGCGGTCACCACGCCGTAATCAGGCGACCCGGGCTGCCGCGCCGATCATCGCAAGCGGCGCGGCGGCCCGCAGATCCAGATCACCCGGCCGATGACATCGATGTCGGCCACCTGCGCCGGCGGGACGTGTTCCGCCTCGTAGGCAGGGTTGTCGCTGATCAACGTGAGGCTGCCATCCAGCTTGGGCTGGGCCCGCTTCACCAAACGTTCGCCGGCAATCTCCAGCACGTAGACGCCAAAGCTGCCGAACCGGTTTGCCGTGACATCGACCAACAGCAGGTCGCCGTCCTGGATACCGGGCAGCATCGACTCGCCCACCGCCGTCTCCAGCAGCAGACGATCCGGCTCGATACCGAATTCGGACCGGACCCACTCGTGGCGCAGGGCCATGAACTCGACCGCGGCCGGCGGTGACGGCGATTCCGCACCGGCCGCCGCGGCTTCGGGGCGCTTTGGCAGCAACACGTAGTCGCGCCGGTCGAGGCCGGCATCGGCCTGGACGATGCGTGACGGAGCGGCGGTCGCCCGCAGTCTTGGCTCCGGACCTTCGCCATTGGCCAGCCAGCCTGAGGTGACGCCGGCCGCCTGTGCCAGCGCAACCAGGCGCTCGCGGCTCGGTTCCGCTTCGCCCCGCAACCACTTGCGAAATGCCGAGGGCGAAACACCGGTCGCCCTGGCGAGCCGGTCCGCGCTCGGCCAATGGCGCAGGATGGCCTGCAACCGGACGATGAACGCGGCGCGTTCGCTGGTAAGCGAAATGCTGATCGGATCGGGCTTCCCGGGCTCGCTTCGGCGTGACATTTGTCGTTTACCACTCAAGGTCCCGACACTCTTGGGACAAGTTTCTGACCCTTTGGATGCGTTCAGGCGATCAAATGGACACTTTCCGCTCGCGGATTCTCTGGAGAGAAATGCCATGAATGCAATTAACGCTCCCGAAAGCAATCTCCCGATCCCCACTGACTGGCATCCGGCGGACGTGCTCGCCGCCCTGAAGAAGCGTGGCCACAGTCTCGCCGGACTGTCGGTGGCGAACGGGTATCACCCCACGGCGGCCGGAAAGGCCTTGAAGCAACCGTGGCCGGCGCTCGAACGTCTTCTGGCGGAGGCGATCGGCGTGACGCCGCAGGCGATCTGGCCGAGCCGGTACGACCGCGAAGGCAGCCCGCGGCGGCACGCGAAGACGTGATGCGCTGCGACAGCCGACGTTGGGGGCCGGCAGCGCCAGCCAGGCGCGGCACGATCCGTGGCGACACAGCGGCCGGCGAAGCGCTACCGGGACCGCGGCACCCGCGTGGCAGCACAATAGTCCAGGTGCTGACGCAAACCCGTCACTTTGCGGTGGCACGTTCATCTCCAGCAATCGCGGACAATTTCATTGGTCGCGAACACCTCGCGGCATGAACGTCCGTTCAGGATGCCTGGTTCAATGACGTGTGGCAGCGACCACAGGGTGCATGAAATGGCCGTATCTACGACGAAGCAGGTTTCCCACATTCAGCCGATCGGCATGGTGGTGGACGACGATGCGCTGGTCCGCGAAACCGTGGCCGAAGTGCTGGAGGATCTCTGCGACCACGTCTATCGCGCGTCGGACGGCGTCGAGGGGCTCGAGATGCTGCACCGCCACCCTGACATATCGGTGATCGTCACCGACATCGCGATGCCGCGCCTCGACGGGATCAAATTCGCCTCCCAGGCGCGGCGGCTGCACCCGGATCTCAAGGTGCTGTTCGTCAGCGGGATGCAGCGGCCGCCGGCGAGCGAGGAGTTTTTGGCCAAGCCGTTCCCTGCCCGCGCGCTGGTCTCCGCACTGCAGCACCTGCTGGATGCGTAGCAGGCTTACAGGGCGCGCTGAATTTCGTCTGCGTCGATGACGCTTTCGATGGTCGCCAGCAGCGCCGTCAGGGTGAACGGCTTCTGGATGCACGCACGCGGTACGCCTGATACCCGATCCATCATGTCGGGATGGCCCGACATCAGGATGACCGGTACGCCGGTATCGTCGGCCATCGGCATCAGGTTCGGGTCGAGCCCGCCGGGCAGCGTGCAGTCCAGCAACATCGCGTGGATCCCGCCGGCCCGCAGGCATTCCATTGCGGCGGCCGAGTTCCCTGCGCGGCTGGTGTCGTAGATGCCATCGAGCGCGTCGACCACGACATCCGACACCAGTGGATCGTCCTCGACGACCAGGATGCGCTTCTGCGTGCAGGTTTCCATTGCACCCTCGACTCTTTAGCGCGTCGCAGGCGATGCCTGCCGCAGATTCATGCATACAAGTGTTCGGAAAGTTTCTGAAGTCCCGAAGCAGTCCGATCGCGCGTTGTTTATGGCGGAAAGCGGCGCCGGTTTCGTGTTACAGAATTCCTCACGGCCGCACTTCCCGCCCGAGCGCCTGTTCGTAGACGCGGATCACCGAGCTGCTGTCGTCGCCACCCATTCCCTGTGCGCGGGCGATGCGCATCAGGTTCATCACCTGCGGCGCGATCATGCCCGGCACGCCCAGCTCGTCGGCCAGCTCCAGCGCGAGCCGCAGGTCCTTGTGGGCGAGGTTGAGCGCGAAGGTTGCCTCGAACTCGCGGTTGAATGCCTTCTCGGAAATGTTGCGGAACGCCGAGGAATTGCCGCTGGCGTTGCTGATCACCTGCTGCAGCTTGCGCAGATCGATGCCGGCCATGGTGCCGATCATCAGCGCCTCGGCCGCCGCGGCGGCGTTGCAGAACGCCAGCATGTTGTTGACCAGTTTGGCGACCGAGCCCATGCCGATCTCGCCGACATGCACCACCTCGCCGCTGAACGACTTCAGCAGCGGAAGCTGGGCGTCGAACACCGCGGCGTCGCCGCCCACCATGATGACGATGGTGCCGTCGGTCGCGCGCGGCACGCCGCCGGAGACGGGAGCCTCGAGCAACTGGATGCCCTTCGCGTGCACGCCCTCGTGCACCCGCCGCGCGGTGGCGGGTGAGTTGGTGGACAGGTCGATGTAGACCGTGCCGGGCCTGGCGCTCTCGGCGATGCCCCCGGCGCCCAGCGCAACCGCCTCGACATTGCTCGGCATCGGCAACGAGGTGAACACGACATCGCAGGCCGACGCGACCTGGGCGACCGAGGTGCCGGCGGTGGCACCGAGATCCGTGCAGGCCTTGATCGCCGCGGGATTGAGATCGAACACCACAACGTCGTGGTTGGTGTTGCGGATGATGTTGCGGCACATGGGTCCGCCCATGTTGCCGACGCCGATGAAGCCGACCTTCATTGTGGTGTTTCCTCGCGGGTCACGGTGTCGCCACGGAGCATGGCGTACCACGCGGCACACGGACAGAGGGGCGGCCCGGCGGAGGGCTGGATAGTTCAGCAAGAAAGGCTTCAACACGGAGGAAGGTCGAGGGCCACCGAGGGCCACGGAGGTCTATTGTGGCCGGCGCGTATGCGGCACGCAGGCGGCAAATGACAATACTGAAGCGTATCATGCGTTCGCATTCAAGCAAGCGGAACCGGAAGCGGGAGCAGGCGCTCGCGCTGCATTGCCAAGGCCGGGCGGATGAGGCCGCCCGCGTGCGCCTCAGCCAGGGTCGCGCCGACGCGGCGGAGGCGTTGCTCCGACGGGCCACGATGGCAGCGCGCAGCTCGGCCGAAGCGCATGGCAATCTCGCCGCGGCACTGCAGGCGCTGGCCGCCACGAAGCGGCGATCTCGCATTACCGACAGGCGCTTGCGGTAAGGCGGCCGGACGCCCGCTTTGGTCTGGCGGCTTGCCTGCAGGCGTCCGGGGCCACGAGGCTGCGATCGCGTGCTACGAAACCATACTTGCAGCCGAGCTCGCGGAAACCGACGCGGTGGACGCGAGGTTCAGTTTTCCGTGGGTTTGGGGATCGTTAGACGGTCATGCCATCATCTCGCCCTGGGCCGGGGAGAGGGTTTGCCGCATGCAGAGAAAATGGATGAGCGGCGTCCTGTTGCTGGCCGTCACCGCCTGTACCAATCAGCCGCCGCCAGAGCCGCCGGCGTCGGCGTCGACGCTGGCCCCGGCAGCTCAGGCCTGCGCCGAATCCGGCGAGGCCTCCTGGTACCACGGCGCGCGGCGCGGGCGCTCAGCCGCCCGTGACCTCACAGCCGCGCACAAGACCCTGCCGTTCGGCACACTGGTGCATGTCACGGCGGTCGAAACCGGGCAGTCCGTCACGGTGCGGATCAACGATCGCGGTCCCTTCGGAAGAGGCCGGGTGATCGATCTGTCCGCCTCCGCGGCGTCCGAACTGGGCATCCTGCGCGATGGCGTCGCCCGGGTCCGGCTGGAGGTCGACGGAGCCACGCCGCAGGACTGCCCGCTCCAGGCGGTGCGCCTCGCCTCCGACTAGCTTGCGGAAATCGCCGCACTGGAGGACGCTCGGTCGTCATTCAGGGAACCGGACGATGGCAAACATCCGCGCGCGCCTCGCCCACATGGGCATCTACGTTCACGACCGCGACACCATGGAGCGCTTCTACACCGAGGTACTCGGCCTCATGGTCACCGACCACGGCGAGGGCCGCGCCGGCATGCACCTCACCTTCATGAGCGGCAATCCGGAGAACCATCATCAGATGGTGCTGGTCACCGGCCGGCCCGACACCGCGGGCTTCAATCCGATCCAGCAGATCTCGTTCATGGTGGATTCACTGTCGGATCTGCGCGAGGTGCACACCCGCGCGCTGGCGCTGGGCGCCACCGAGATGCGCCCGGTGAGCCACGGCAACGCCTGGTCGATCTATTTCAAGGACCCGGAAGGCAACACGGTGGAGGCGTATCTGGACACGCCGTTCCACGTGCCGCAGCCGCACGGCAAGCCGCTCGACCTCGCCAAGTCGGACCAGCAGATCATGCGCGAGACCGAAGACGCCTGCCGCCAGGATCCGGGCTTCATGCCGATCGAGCAGTTCAAGCGCCAGATGGCCGCGCGGCTCGGCGCCGGCGCCTAGCAACACGGCGTGGCGGAGGCGCGGGACGAGGCAGCGCCGCCCGGCGGCCTGGCATCGCATTGGCAGGTGACGCTGTGGGCCATGGTGGGCATCCAGTTCATCATGACCATGTCGTTCAGCTTCCTCAGCCCGATCATGCCGCTGTTCCTGCCGGAACTCGGCGTCACCTCCGACGTCGGCATCGCCCTGTGGTCCGGCATCCTGAACGGCTCCACCTCGTTCGTCGCGGCGTTCGCCTCGCCGCTCTGGGGACGGCTCGCCGACAGTTACGGCCGCAAGCCGATGCTGATCCGCTCGAGCTGCGCGATCGCGGTGTTCACCGCGCTGATGGGGCTGTCGACGAACGTCTGGCAGTTCTTCGCCGCCCGCGCCCTGATGGGCATGTTCGCCGGGTTCTCCTCCACCGCGATGGCGCTGGTGGCGAGCCAGGTGCCCGAGCAGCGGCTGGGCTACGCGCTGGGCCTGCTCAGCACCGGCCAGCTGGTCGGATCGCTGGTCGGGCCGGTGATCGGCGGCGCGCTGGCGGACCTAACCGGCAGCTACCGCATCCCGTTCTACTGCACCTCGGCAGTCACCTTCGTCTCGGTGTTCCTGGTCTGGCGCGGTGTGCAGGAACGCTTCACGCGGCCCGACGGCGCGCATCGCCGGCGCGCGGGACTGCGGGGCGTCGCGCTGATGATCGGTGCCGCGGGGCTGCTGCCGCTGTTCTTCGTGCTGTTCATGGCGCAGTTCTCCACTCGCGCGGTGCAGCCGCTGGTGACGCTGTTCGTCCAGGAGTTGGTCGGGCCGCGACCCGACCTGGCGACCCTCGGCGGACTGGCGTTCTCCGTCACCGGGCTGGCGGGCATGATGGCGGTGCCGTTTCTGGGCAAGCACGCCGACGAGATCGGCTACCGCCGCGTGCTGCTGATCTGCCTGGCGGGCGCCACGCTGACCAGCCTGCCGCAGGCGTTCGCCACCAGCTACTGGCTGTTCGCGGCCGAGCGCTTCGGTGTCGGGCTGTTCATCGGCGGCATCCTGCCCACCGCCAATGCGCTGATCGGACGGATGGTGCCGCGCGGCGAGCGTGGCACGGTGTACGGCATGACCGCGTCGGCGACATTTCTCGGCAATTCGCTGGGGCCGCTGACCGGCGGCGCGATTGCCGCCTCGTTCGGCCTGCGCTGGGTGTTCCTGGTCACCGCGGCCCTGCTGCTCGCCAATTTGATCTGGGTCTATCTGACGGTGCCCGAATACGCGGACAATGCGGATAGATAACGCGCTGCGTGATTCATCGCGCGACTGCGATGTCAGAGGTTTTTCGTTGCGCTGTACGCTCTGATCGCCTGTGCCTGCGCGGCAAGATCGTCGACGGTTTGGAATGCTCCCACAGCGGCGCCACCCAGCAGTTGCAGCGCGGTAGCCACCGGACCTCCGGGGCTTGCGAAGTTGCCAGGAGAGACTGAACTGGCAATCGCGGTCGGATAGAACGATGCAAGGTCGGTAGCGGGCTGCGACGCATCCGCGCCAGCCGACTGGTAGGCACCCACGGTCTCCTCGAGCGCCGACAGGGCTACGGGCGGTTCCGGTGTCAGTGCGGTCTGCAAGGTGGGTTGGGTCGCTCCGCTCCAGCCGGTGAATATCCCGGCCTGCTGCGCGATGCTGACGATGTTGGCATCGGGATCGGTGGCCGCCAGTTGGGTGCTCAACGCGTTCATCGCGTTGACCGAGCGGCTGCCGGTGACATTCGCGGTGATCTGCACCGCCGTGCTGTCGATCTCGCGGCTCAGCGTGCCGTCGGACAGCCGCGTGCCGGTCTGGGCAACCACGGTCAGACTCTGCGAGCCCCCGGCGCCGGCGACATATGTCAGCTGGCGGAACTGGTCCGCGGTGAAATCGGTTTGGCCGGTGACATCCGTGCTGCCCAGCATGAGCTTCCCGTCACCGCCATCGCCCAGCGCCACGCGATAGCCGGCCATCGTCTGTCCGGTCGCTGCGCTTGCCTGGAACAGCTCGCTCATCCGGTAGCTGTCGTTCGCCTGGGCGGTGAAGTTGCCATCGGTCTGCAAGGTGGGCCGCGCGCTGCCGCTCCACCCGGTGAATATCCCGGACTGCTGCGCAATGCTGACGATGCTGGCATCCGGATCGGTGGCCGCCAGTTGGGTGCTCAAGGCGTTCATCGCGTTGATCGAACGGGTGCCGGTCACGCTCGCGGTGATCTGCACCGCCGGGCTGTCGAT
>DASXNR010000363.1:0-3546 GCA_036494925.1 Acetobacteraceae bacterium | reverse complement strand
TGGATCCGCCGCTGGGAGGGCTGGGTGCTGGGTCAGACCGCATTGCCGGTGGCATAAAGAGATGGCGCGCCCCGCAGGACGCGCCCAAGGTTGCTTTCGGTAACCCGCACACGGTTACCTGACCCTGGGTAAATTGACAAGTCGCAAGAACATATGACGACAAGTGGCTGGAAAGGTCTGGACACCGGCCGGATGCCGGTGTTCCTCGGTTACGACCAGACCGAGCGGATGATCGCCGCGCTGCTGGACCGTGCCGCGCAGTGGCAGCCTGAGACGGTGGTCGGCATCGCGCGCGGCGGGCTGGTGCCGGCGACCATGGCCGCCGGCATTCTGGCGCTGCCGCTGGCCATGATCGGCGTCGAGCGGACCAGTGGATCGGTGCAGTGGATCGGCGCTCCGGCGAGCGGCCGCGTGCTGCTGGTCGATGACGGATGCAGCACCGGCCGCACCATGGAGGCGGTGCGCGCTGCGTTGCTGCATGAGGGGCGCGAATGCCTGACGCTGGCGGTGGTGCACGATCCCGACGTGACGCAGTACGTGCCCGACCTGTCGCACGCGATGCGCACGCTGTGGCGGTTTCCCTGGGAGCGCGGCGAGGCGACGCCGGCCGGCCGTTCGTTGCGCGCTACCGGGGCGGGGCCGGATCGGGCTACCGAACTGCCGTTCTATGGCCTCGACCTCGACGGCGTGTTCCTGCCCGACGTGCCGGATGCGGTGTACCACGCAGATATCGCCGAGGCGGTCCGCCGGCGACACAACCTGGCGCCGTTTCCCACTCTTCCCTTCTTCGCGCCGGAGCGCGCCGTGGTGATCACTGGCCGGCCCGAAGAGGACCGCGAACGCACGCAGGCCTGGCTGACGCGGTGGGGCCATGGGGTGCTGCCGCTGGAATGCCGCCCGGCCAACGTGCCGCACACTCCCGATGCGGTGGCACGCCACAAGGCCGAGACGGCGACGCGCTGGGGCTGCACCCACTTCGTCGAAAGCGATGCCGAACAGGCGCTGCGCGTCGCGGCGCACGCACCGCACCTGGTGGTAAGCTGGTGGTCGGCGACGGATGCACGAGCCTGGCTGATCGGCGTGGCGGCGCAGCCGCTGTGACCGAATCAAGCAATGACGCGATCGTAAAACAACGAACCGGGACTATGCGGTCCGCAGAAATCACGCGGGCGAATACAACCCGGCCGCGCGCGCCCGCAGCCTGATCATCGCCACCAACAGATCGAGCATCGGCGTCGCCACGCCGGTCAGCCGCGCCAGCTCCAGCGGCACGGTGTAGAGCGCATCGATCTCCATCGGTCGGCCTGCTTCCAGGTCCTGCAAAATGCTCGGCCGATGCGCGAGCTGCATGTTGGTGGCCACGACGCGTTCGGCGTCGATGCCGAGCCGGTAGCCCATGGCGAGCGCGATCGCCTCGGCCTCCGCCAACATGCGGCGCGAGCAGCCGATCAGTGCCGCCTCCTCGTGCGTCGCGCGAACCGCTGACTGCGTCAACACGCACAGCGGCCCGGCACTGAGGTTGAACGCCAACTTCTGCCAGATCAGCTCGCGGATGTTGGGGGCGATCGTCACCGGCAGGCCGGCGGTGCGGAACGTGGCCGCCAGGGCCTCGATGCGCGGCGTGGTGCTGCCGTCGGGTTCGCCGAACACCGTGCCGCGGCCGGCCCCGGTGAGCAGCCGCACCACGCCAGGGGCGGGGACCGAACACGCGGGCCAGAAGATGCCGCCGATGGCACGCTGCGGGGTGACGGCACGCCACAGCTCATCGCCGGGATCGAGGTGCGGCAGGCGGCGGCCTTCGAACGGTCCGCCGTGCGCGTGGAAATACCACCAGGGGATGCCGTTCATCGGGAAGGCCACCGATGTGTCAGGGCCGAGCAGCGGCGCGATGGTGGCGGCAACCGAGGGCAACGCCGGCGCCTTCACCGTGACGATGACCGCGTCCTGCGGCCCGAGGTCGGCAGGAGTGTCGCTGGCCGGCAGCTTCACGTTGAGCGTTGTGTCGGGCGTTTCAACGGTCAGGCCGCTGGCCCGGATCGCCGCCAGGTGCGCGCCGCGCGCGACCAGGCAGACATCGGCGCCTCCTTTGGCCAGCGAGCCGGCCAAATAGCCGCCGACTGAGCCGGCTCCGAAGACGCAGATGCGCATCAGATTTCGTCTGTGCGGTACTTCAGCCCGCCAGCAGCTCCAGTGCCGCGCGCGACAGCGCCTGCACGCCGAGCCCGATACAGCGCTCGTCCGGCTGATACGCCGAGTTGTGCAGCCGGTCGTTGCGCCCGGGCTGCGACGATCCGACGCGCAACTGGAACGCCGGCACGAGGTCCGCCATCAGGGCGAAGTCCTCGCCGCCGAGGCTTGGCTCGAACTCGCTGATCACATCGCCGAACTGGTTGCGCACCGCGGCGACCGCGGGTTCCAGCACGCGTTCGTCGTTGCGCAGCGAGGGCACGCCGCGGCGATAGTCCACATCGCAGGCGACGCGCATGCCTTCCAGCATGCCGGCGGCGAGGCGCCGAATAGCGGCTTCGGCGGCATCGCGCGCTTGAGCGTGCAGCGTCCGCACGGTGCCTTTGATCAGGCAGGTGTCGGGGATGATGTTGTAGGTGGTGCCACCCTGGATCGCGCCCACGGTCACCACCGCGGGCTGCGTCGGGCGCACCTCGCGCGAGACGACGGTCTGCAACTGCGCCACCAGCATCGCGGCGGCAACCAGCGGATCGATCGCGGTGTGCGGATAGGCGGCATGGCCCGACTTGCCGCGCACCACGATGTCGAATCGGTCGGATGCGGCCAGGCAGGCGCCGTGGACGAAGCCGAACGTACCGGCCGGCATCTCAGGATGGTTGTGGAAGCCGAGTGCCAGATCGACCTTGGGGCCGTCCATCACGCCGTCGGCGATCATCGCCTGCATGCCGCCGAGACCCTCCTCGGCCGGCTGGAACACCAGCTTCACCGTTCCGGCGAGCTGCGGCGCCAGCTCCTTCAGCACTGCCGCCACGCCGAGCAGCGTCGTGGTGTGGATGTCGTGACCGCAGGCGTGCATCAGCCCTTGCGTGGTGCTGGCGAACGGGAGCCCGGATTTCTCCTCGATCGGCAGCGCGTCCATGTCGGCGCGGATCGCCAGCACGGGGCCGGGGCGGCCGCCCTCGATCAGGCCAACGACTCCGGTGCGCCCGATGCCCGCCCGATGCGTGATGCCGAGGCGCGCGAGTTCGCGTGTGACCACGCCGGCGGTGCGGACCTCCTCGAAGCCGAGTTCAGGGTGGGCGTGGATGTCGCGGCGGATTTCGATCAGCGCCGGTTCGATGCGCTGAGTGACGTCGCGGATCGCAGTCGTGGGATCGTTGGCGAGGGGCATGGCGCGGCCTTCGTGTGATGTGCCCGACATCATGTTGGGCACGGCGGGTTACGACAAGCTACAGCCGCCGCACCCACGATCTGGTTCGCCGCAGCGCCTCGGCCGAGGCGGCGGTAAGCCGCCAGGGAGCTTCCTCGCGCACGACCACGCGCTGCCAGCGCGCGCAGGCGGGACAGCGCACCGTCTGC
>DASXNR010000362.1:0-8563 GCA_036494925.1 Acetobacteraceae bacterium | reverse complement strand
ACGCGACTGCATCGTCGAGGTGCCGATCTTCTGGTAGCTCAACATGCGGAACAATTCGCCAAACCCCTCGATGCGCTTCTCCAGCACGCGCTCGAACGCCTCCGGCGTCACGTCGCGGCCGGTAATGCCGGTGCCGCCGGTAGTGATCACCACGTCGATCTCGCGATCGGCGATCCAGCCGCGCAGATGGCGCTCGATCGCGCCGGCATCGTCCTTCTCGATCGCGCGCGCCGCGACGCGGTGACCGGCCTTGGCGATCCGTTCGGCCAGCGCGTCGCCGGATCTGTCGTCGGCGAGCGTTCGTGTATCCGACACGGTGAGGATGGCGATGTTCACCGCGATGAACGGGCGGTTCGCGTCGATACCTGGCATCGTTAAGCCCTCCTGTCGCTCGATAGGTTAGGTGCCGCCGGCGTCAGGTGCCAGCGGCACACGCCAGGAACGACCGCAGCGCGCTCGAGGTGAAGCCGTTGCGGCGGCGGATGAACATCGTCTCCGCCACGGCGTCCTTCGGTGGCAGCGTGTGGACGCCGACGCGCCGCGCATCGCACACGTCACCCACCAGCGCCCGCGGCAGCAACGTGATGCCAAGCCCGGCGCCGACGCACCCGAAGATCGCCTCCAGCGTGCCGAACTCCAACTGCCGTTGCACGACGATGCCGCGACGCGCCAGCCAGGCCTCCAGAATCTGCCGATAGGTACAGCCGGCACGCAACACGACAAGCCGCACCTCGCCCGCGTCCAGCACCGTATCGAGCGAGGCAATATCAGGCGCCGTCAGCATCACCAGTTCCTCGCGGAACATCACCTGCTCGTCCAGCTCCGGATGCGCCACCGGACCGCAGACGAACGCCCCCTCGACCCGCTGTTCCAGCACGTCGGCGACCAGTTCCCGCGTGGTGCCGGTGCGCAACACGAGATCGACCTCCGGGTTATCGGCCGCATAGCGCGTCAGCAGCGGTGTCAGGCGCAGCGCGGCCGTGGTCTCCAGCGAGCCTATGGTCAGCAAACCGCGCGGCACCCCGTCGTCGCGCGCCGCCTGCCTGGCATCGGCGAGCAGCCGCGCCACCCGATCGGTAAACGGCAGCAGCCGTCGGCCGGCCGCCGTCAGCGACACGCCCCGGCTATGCCGTTCCAGCAGAGCGCAGCCGATATCTGCCTCCAGTGCCTGGATGCGCGCTGTGACGTTGGACTGCACCGTGTGCAATTCGGACGCCGCCCGGCTCATCGCGCCCAGCCGCGCCACGGTCGCGAAAACCTTCAGGTCGCTGGCATCCATTTCCGACTCTTCCGAGGTATCTGAAAAAACGATCTATCTTATCAGATTAAATCGTTTTCTGGAATACCCGCTGTCCCCTACATGGGCGGCCATGCGGAGCGCCCACGCTTACCGGACCGCACTAGGTGGACTGATCGCCCTGGCCTCCGCCATCGGGATCGGCCGTTTTGTCTATACGCCCATTCTGCCGCCGATGATCGAGGCGCTGGAGCTCAGCAAATCGGCCGCCGGCCTGATCGCCTCGGCCAACTTCCTGGGCTACCTGTTGGGTGCCCTGCTCGCCGCCTGGCCAGGCCTGCCAGGGTCACGACGCGCCTGGCTGCTGGGTTCGCTCGCCGTCAGCGCGATCACCACCACCGGCATGGGGATCGCGTGGACCATGGTGCAGTTCCTGCTGCTGCGCTGCATCGGCGGCGGCGCGAGCGCCGTAGTGCTGGTCCTCGCCTCCGCGATCGTGCTGGAACATCTGGCCGAGGCACGGCGTCCACGCCTGTCGGCGGTGCATTTTGCCGGCGTCGGAATCGGCATCGCCGTGTCCGCCATCCTGGTCGCCTGGCTGCTGCGCACCGGTAAGCCTTGGCCATGGCTTTGGTTCGCCAGTGGGATCTCGTCAGGATTGGCCACGATCGCAGCGGCGTTGTTGTTGCCTGACAAACGGACGTCGACGCGCCATGTCGGGCGGCTAGCCGGACCGGCAACCGACCCTGCCCTGCCCCGGCTCATCGCAGCCTATGGACTGTTCGGCTTTGGCTACGTGATCACCGCCACGTTCATCGTGGCCGTTGTCCGCGGTACGCCGACGACTCGAGCACTCGAGCCGGTGATCTGGATCGTGTTCGGGCTGGCGGCGGCGCCATCGGTAGCCTTGTGGACATGGATCGGATCGCGCCTGGGCATTCAAGCAGCATTCGCCGTAGCCTGCGCGGTGGAGGCGGTCGGCGTGCTGGCCAGCGTGGCCTGGCCAGCCGCAACCGGCACGGTGCTGGCGGCCATCCTGGTTGGCGGAACATTCATGGGGCTGACCGCACTCGGCCTGGTGCGAGCACGTGAACTGGCGACCGGCGACCCACGCCGCGTGCTGGCGCTGATGACCGCCGCGTTCGGTCTGGGGCAGATCGTCGGCCCCGGCTTCGCCGGCGTGGTGTCCGATCGCCTGGGTGGCTTCGCCGTGCCGTCGATGGCGGCGGTGTTCGCCCTGCTGATCGCCGGCGCTCTGGCGCTCAGGGTTCCGCAGCTTCGTCCAACGTGCGGCGCAGCAGGCGCAGATCGTCCCAGGCGGCGCGGCGGTTGTTGGGGTCGCGCATCAGTTCCGCGGCGCTGAAGGTCGGCAGCGCCGGCAGCGTCAGCGACGAGCCCGGGACCGCGACGTCGATCCATTCCCCGCGCGGGCGCCGCCGCGAGTTGGTGCTCGGCACCAGCGAACGCGCCGTGAGCAGCCCCATCAACAACAGCCGGCGCGGCGCGACGAGGGCGATCAGGCGGTGCAGGAACGGCAGGCAAAGGGCGAGCTCGGCCGGATTGGGCGGCCGGTCGCCGGGCGGCCGCCACGGGATCAGCGGGGTCAGCATGAGCCGGTCTCGGGTGAGCTCGATCGCGGCGAGCATCCGGTCCAGGTAGTCGCCCGCCGGCCCGGTGAACGGCAGCCCCGAGCGGTCCTCGTCCGCATTGGGCGGTTCGCCGATCAGCAGCAGGGAAGCAGAGGCATCCCCCGCGGCAAACACGAGGTTGCTGGCCGTGTCGCGCAGGGCGCAGCCGTCGAACGCGGCAATGGCGGCGCGGAGCTGCTCCAGCGTGGCCGCGGCGGCAGCGGCCTGCAGCGCGCGTTCTGCGGCAGTGGTGCGCTGTGGCGCGGCCCCCTCCCCCCGTCCCCCTTCCGCAAGGGGAAGGGGAGAACCACGGCCTGAGTTCTCCCCCTCCCCTTGCGGAAGGAGGTGGGGGGGAGGGGGCCGCGCCCCTGCCCGCAGCCGATCGACCGGCGCGTCCTCCAGCGCCTCGTCCGCGCCCCACTCGATCTGCAGCTTCAGCGCCGCGAGATCGTCCATCCGCCCGCGCTACTCCGCCGCCTCGGCGTGGGCGTAGTCGATCGGCTCCGCGCACCAGCCCTCGCGGCGAAACCGCCAATACGCATCGTGCAGCCGCTCGGTCAGCGGCCCCGGCCGATCATTGCCCATGATCCGGTCGTCCAGCCGCGTCACTCCCATCACCCCGCCGGCGGTGGACGAGATGAACACCTCGTCGGCATTGCGCAGCTCCGCCAGCGGCACCGTGCGCACCTCGCAGCGCAGCCCCAGCTTCTCGCACAGCTGGATCACCGAAAGCCGCGTGATCCCCTCCAGCACGCCGCGATACGGCGTCGCCACCACACCGTCGGTCACTGCGAACACGTTGAACCCCGGCCCCTCGGTCACGTTGCCGTCGAGATCGAGCAGCACCGGATTGTCCGCTCCCTTGTCCTGCGCCTCGAACAGCGCCCGCGTCATGTCGGCCCAGTGAAAATTCTTCGCCCGCGGATTGACGCACGCCTCGGGGATGCGCGGCGTCGACGCGACGATCAGGTGCGCGCCGCGCTCGATCACCTCGCGCGGCATCAGCCAGACATACGGCACGGCGTAGGCCAGCAGATAGTTGCGCGCATTGGACGGATGCCGGCGCAGGCTCGCCGGCGCCGAACCACGCAGGCAGTCCATCGCGACATACGCCTCGCGCAGGCCGGTGCGCCGCACCAGCTCGTGCAGCACGCCGCGGATGTCATCGTCGCTCTCGCGCGGAGCCAGGCGCATCCAGTCCATCGACGCGCGGAACCGCTTCATGTGGTCGTCCAGCTTGAAGAATGCGCCGTCCCACACGCTGACCACGTCGTAGGTCACGTCGGACCGGCGATAGCCCCATTCGGTGACCGGAATCATCGCCTCGGCGATCGGCATGAAGCGGCCGTCGACGTAGGCGGCGCCGGTCGGCCAGATTGCGGCGGTTGCGGACATGGTGTGGGCTCCTTCCCCTGGGTCACAGCGGAATGGAGACACGCATGGACGCATTCGCCAAGGGGCATGTCGTGGTGCTCGGGCCGGAGGAGGGTGACTCGTTCTGGCAGCCGCTGCCCTCGACCGGCTACATCGTCAACAAGCTGACGCCGTACAACACGCCGTACGACAATTTTTCACTCGGCATCCAGGTGCTGGAGCCGGGTGCGCATATCCGCCGCCACGCGCATGAGCGTCAGCACGAGGTGCTGTTCTGCTATCAAGGCGAAGGCTGGGCCGAGGTGGGCGAGCAGCGCTACCAGGTGCGGCCGGAGACCACGATCCTGATCGGCCGCGCGGTCCAGCATAAGGTGCAGAACACCGGGCCAGGGCAGATGCGGCTGCTGTGGATGATCGCGCCGGCGGGACTGGAGGATTGGTTCCGCGCCATCGGCCGCCCGCGGAAGCCTGGCGAGGCGATGCCGGTGCCGTTCGAGCGGCCGGCGGATGTAGCGGAGGTACAGGCGCGGATGCGGTTCATCCGCTCGGAGGAGGGATGACGGAGCATTGCGATGCGGCCGGTGCCGTAGTCGGCTGCGTCAGCAAGAACATCACGGATTGCACGGACAGAAGGGTAAGCCAAGCGACCCATTCTGCTTCTCCGTGCAGTCCGTGACTTGCCCTTCTAATTCGTGTGATCAGTATTATTCTTCCCGCCGCACGTTACTGCTTGCTGCCGGCACTCGATCCCTTGTCGCTGGCGTCGCTATTACCGCCCTTCTGAGTCCCGGCACCTGGCAAGGCCAGGTTTGGCTGACCGGGCGCGTGAGCGATCTGTTCATTTGGCGTCGGGTTCGTCGTCGTCACAACGCTGCCCGGCGGGGTGCCCATCTGCGTGCCCTGCGCCGGCTGACTGGTGGCGGATCCGGCATCGTTGGTGGCCGCCAATGTCGCGCTTACCGCGCCGGTCGTGAGCAGTGCCGCAAGACTGAGAAGTTGCAAGGTTCTGGTCATCATACTCTCCGTTCTGGTGCGAGATACGAATCGTGGAACGCCAGGCTCGATGGCGCGATGCACCAGATCACGACAATTGGATTGCTTCATTTCTTTATGCAGAACGCCGAAGGCTGGCGGCCCAGCGGCTTAAAAGCGCGGCGATGCTGTCGCTAACATGGTCAGGCCAAGCACACGTGAAGTACTGCAAGTAATTTCTTCAACCGCAAACCACGCAGACGCACGCAAATAGATAGATCGTGGCCGCTTTGATACCGTGCGCAATGCACCGGCTCCGGCCCCGCGGTCACTCCAGCCGCATCCCAATCACCGACCTCGCGGCTTGACGCACCAAGCGGCACCGGGCCGCCTCACCGGACGATCGCGACGGTCACACACACGGGGCCGGCCATGACGATTGCGATGCCGGTGCGTCGTTCATTTCGCCGCCCCGGCACGACTCTCGCGTGCGACCTCGGCCAGCACCGCCTCGACGGCGCGGCAATTGGCGCGGATGTCGGCGGTGGTCGATGCCAGGCGCGCGGCGTGGCCGACGATCTTCCGCAGCGTCGGGTCGTGCAGCGGCGCGATACGGCGGGCCAGCATCCGATGGTCCTCCGGATCCGCCAGCACGTAGCCGTCCGTCCCGTCGGTGATCAGATCCGCGGCCCCGTTCACCGCGGTCGTGATCACCGGCAGGCCCGCAACCATCGCTTCGATCGTGGCCAGGCTGCAGGCGTCCCACCGTGTCGGGTGCAGCAGCACGTCGGCGGCGGCATAAAAGTGCTCGACCTCCATCGCGGGGCCGTGCACGGTAACGCGACCTGCCAGCCCCATGCGGTCGATCAGGTCCGACCACAGTGGATCGGGAACGCCACCCACCACCGCAAGCCTCGGCTCGATCCCGTCACGACGCAGCAGGGCGAGGGCCTGCAGCGCCGTATCGAATCCCTTCAGCCGGAGATTGTGCGCCACCATCAGGCACAGCACCTCGTCGCGCACTCCGAGCCGGGCCCGCTCGGGCGCGCGCAACGGCGCAAGGCGCTCGGGAGCGAAGCGCGCCGTGTCCACCCCGTTCGGAATGACCCTGACGACCTGCTCGTCCAGACAGTGGCGGGTCACCAGCATACCGCGCAGCCGCCGCGACACGGCGATGACGCGCCGTGCCCGTGTCGCCGCCCTGGCCTCGATCTGCGCCATGCGCAGCCGTCGCAGGTTCAGCCGCGGCGACACCGCCGCGCGCAGCCGCCGCAGCCGAACATGCGAATGGATCTCGTGCTGCATGCTGAGCAGACGCGACCCGGTCTGCGGGTGGAAGACATGGCCGGACCAGCCGGTGCCCGAATCATGCAGCACCATCGGGCCGAGCCCGCCGACCGCCGCCTCTACCGCCAGGGCGCGGCGGTACAAGCTCCGGGGATCGGGCAGCACGTGCATCTGCGGCATGCCCGGCCGGCTCGGCGCCCGGAAGGTGATGACGTGGACCTCGTGTCCGGCCCCCAGCAGGTAGTCGGCGAACTGCGCCGTCCAACGCTCCGCGCCGCCGCCCTCGGGATTGAACTCGTCGGTGATCAGCCCGATCCGCAACGTCCGCCCCAATAATCCTACGCGTGCAGCCTCAGTCCCTTCGTCGCCCGGTCCACGTCCTTCTTCGCCCCTCGCAGCGCCACGCCCGCCAGGTCCGGGGTCTCCGCAGGCTCCGCCTTGAATACCGCCCGGTTCGCGGCATCGTGCCCGGTCTCGAACATCGCCCGCACATAGACCGCGCGCGTCAGCTCCCGCTCGATCGCCACCCGCCACGCCCGCGCCAGACCCTCCGCCCCGGCCGAGAAGATCAGTATCGGCTGGCCGAGCAGCCGCGCGTGCAGCCGGCCGGACGCGTCCTCATACGGCTCGCCCATCGCCTCCGGCGCCGATCCTGCTATGCCGGTGGCGAGGAACGCTGTCACGTTCAACTTCTGCCACACCGCCAGCTCGTCCAGCACCACGATCGCCACTTTGGTATCGAACATTCCGCGTCTCCACGATGCATCCCGCCGGACAGTCTCCCCGGTCCGCGGGACGATGTCAGCGTCTCAACCCGTACCGATCGCCGTGTGATATACGGGCACGCGGCAACCTCCAGGAGCAGCCATGGCCGTACTGATCATCGGCGCCGGCATCGCCGGGCTGACGACGGCGCTGAGCCTGCATCAGATCGGCGTCGCGGCCCGCGTGTTCGAGAGCGTGGCGACCATCGAGCCACTCGGCGTCGGCATCAACACGCTGCCGCACGCGGTGCGCGAACTGACCGAGCTTGGTTTGGCTGACAGGCTCGCCGCGACAGCGATCGCTACCGGGGAACTGGCCTACTATTCGAAGCGCGGACAGCTCATCTGGTCGGAGCCGCGGGGACGATCCGCGGGATACAACTGGCCGCAGTTCTCCATCCATCGCGGCGAACTGCAGATGATCCTGCTTGCCGCGGCGCGCGAACGGCTCGGCGCCGACTGCATCGTCACCGGGCATCACCTCGCCGGATGGGAGACCACCGGCAACGGCGTGCGTGCGCATTTCATCGATCGCCGCAGCGGCGAACGGATCGGGCAGGCGGACGGCGAACTGCTGATCGGCGCCGATGGGATCCATTCGACCGTACGCAGCGGCCTGTATCCCGATGAAGGCCCGCCATTGTGGAACGGCGCGATCCTCTGGCGCGGCGTCAGTCGCGCAAAACCGTTCCTCGCCGGCCGCAGCATGATCATGGCCGGCCACGAGTCGCAGAAATTTGTCTGCTATCCGATTTCGTCCGCGGCCATGGAGCGCGGTGAGGCGGTGCTCAACTGGATCGCTGAACGCAAGTTCACACCCGATCACCGATGGCGCCGCGAGGACTGGAACCGGCCAGGCAATCCGTCGGACTTCCTGCCCCATTTTGAAAGCTGGCGGTTCGAGTGGCTCGACGTGCCTGGGCTGATCCGGGCGGCGGAGCGCTGCTATGAGTATCCGATGGTCGATCGCGATCCGCTCGAGCGCTGGACCTGCGGGCCGGTCACGCTGCTCGGCGACTCGGCGCATCCGATGTATCCGATCGGTTCCAACGGCGCGTCGCAGGCGATCCTCGATGCGCGCGTGCTGGCGCGTGAAATTCGTGCGCATGGGAGCACCGAAGCGGCGTTGCACGGCTATGAAGCCGAGCGCCGCCCCGCGACGGCCTCGATCGTTCTTGCCAATCGCAGGAATGGACCCGAGCAGGTGATGCAACTGGTCGAGGAGCGGGCGCCGAACGGCTTCGCGCACATCGGCGATGTGCTGTCGGCCGAGGAGCTGGAGAACGTTGCAGCCGGCTACA
>DASXNR010000361.1:0-10526 GCA_036494925.1 Acetobacteraceae bacterium | reverse complement strand
ACAGCGTCGAGATCTCAGATCTCCCCGGCCTCCTTCAACACCTGCCGCGCCCGCCACTCGTCCGCTGCCGCCACCACCAGACGGCGCGGGATGGCGCCGATGCTGCCCTCCACCGCGCTGGTGTGAGCGTCCAGCACGGTTGCGGCAATGCCGGCATCCGCCAGCAGCGCCGTCAGGAACGACAACCGCACCGGATCATTCGACATCGCCAGTACACGCACCGCGTTTCCCCCTCCCTTGCCTTCCTTGACCCGTTTTCCGGCACGCCGATATGGTGCCTGTGCCTACCAGACATGCAAGCCAGGAGACCAGCTTGGACGCCGTCGCCAGTCCATCCCGGGACGGTCCAGCTCTTCCGCAGCGATCGGAAACGCGCGGCTCAGCTGACGACGATGCACTGACCGCCCTGGTGGACCTGCTGCGCGACGATCTGGCGGCCTGCAACCGCACCATCGTCGCCCGCATGGAAAGCCAGGTGGCGCTGATCCCGCAGCTCGCCGCCCACCTCGTGGCCGCCGGCGGCAAGCGGCTGCGCCCGCTGCTCACGCTCGCCTGCGCACGGCTGTGCGGCTACCAGGGCGAGCGGCACGTGAAGCTCGCCGCGTGCGTCGAGTTCATCCATACCGCGACCCTGCTGCACGACGATGTCGTGGACGAGAGCCTGCTGCGGCGGGGGCTGGCCTCGGCCAACGCGGTGTTCGGCAACCAGGCCTCGGTGCTGGTCGGCGACTTCCTGTTCGCCCGCGCCTTCCAGTTGATGGTGGAGGACGGCTCGCTGACCGTGCTCGCGATCCTCTCGCGCGCCGCGGCGACCATCGCCGAGGGCGAGGTGCTGCAACTGGTCACGCAGAACGATCTGTCCACCACGGAGCAGCGCTACCTGGAGGTGATCAAGGGCAAGACAGCTGCGCTGTTCGCCGCCGCCTGCGAGGTCGGTGCCGTGGTGGCCGAGCGCCCGCAGCCCGAGATGTCGGCACTGGCCGACTTCGGCCTGAACCTGGGCATCGCATTCCAGTTGGTGGACGACGCGCTGGACTACGCGGCGGACCAGACGGTACTGGGCAAGACTGTCGGCGACGATTTCCGCGAGGGCAAGATCACGCTTCCGGTATTGCTGGCGTTCCAGGCGGGCGACGCGGCCGACCGCGACTTCTGGCGCCGCACCATCGAGGCGACCGAGCAGAACGAGGCTGATCTCGATCGCGCCCTGCACCTGATGCAACGCTGTGGCGCGATCCGTGCCACACTCGAACATGCTCGCGGCTTCGCGGGCGCCGCGAAAGCAGCGCTGTCGCCATTCGCTGACAGCGCACTGAGGCGCGCGCTACTCGACGTGGCAGACTACACAGTCAGCCGCCTGCGGTAGACCGCTGTCACTGCGGATAGATGTGCACCCACTCCTTGGGGAGCGGCTCCTCATTCTCGGTTTTCAGATGGATATGGATCAGCCGCCAGGCTCCGTTGTCGACGTGGTACAGATAGCGGATGAACAGGAACGCCTTGTCGAAGTCGATCTTGTAGATGACGTCCTTCTCGGTCCTGCCATAGTCGCGCGCATAGACCAGGTCGGTGTACTGGCTCTGCCCGAGGCCGCGGACGAGTTGCAGCACGTCCTTCAGCTTCTCCCCCGCGCCCCCTTCCATCAACGGCGCCGCGACCGCGGCAGCGGCATCCAGGTCGCGCCGCGCGAGCAGATTGGTGATCTCGGCGCTGGTCTGCACAGCGTCGAAACTGTCGAGCGGCGGCGCCGCGGCGGCCGGCAAGACAAGGCACAGCGATGCGGCGGCGCAAATCCAGCGCCGCCGCATCACCGGCACACCCGCTATCGCACCACCGCGATCTGCTCGCGGCGCAACTGCACCGTCAGCTCGTCGAGCGCCTTGCCGATGCGGTCGAGCATCTCGTCGACCTCCGCCTCGGTGATGACCAGCGGCGGGCTGAAGCACAGGATGTCGCCCGGCACCGTGCGGCCGATCACGCCATGCTGCTCGATCAGCTTGGTGAACCGGCCGCCGACCCGCGCGGTGGCGTCGAAGTTCTGACGCTTCTCCTTGTCGGCCACCAGCTCGACCGCGCCGATCAGCCCGACGCCACGCACCTCGCCCACCAGCGGATGTTCGGCGAAACGCCGGCGCAGCTCCTTCTGCATGTGCGCGCCGACGGTGCGTACATGTGCGCCCATGTTCATCTCGTCGTAGATCTTCAGCGTCTCGATCGCGACCGCCGCCGGCACCGGATGGCCGGAATAGGTGAAGCCATGGCCGAACGTGCCGATCTCGTGGCTCTGCTTCGCCAGGCCCTGGAACACGCGATCGTTCACCATCACCGCGCTGATCGGCAGGTACGACGAGGACAGCGCTTTGGCACAGGTCAGGATGTCGGGCTGCATGTTCAGCGTCTGGCTGCCCCAGTAGTTGCCGGTGCGCCAGAAGCCGCAGATCACCTCGTCGGCGACGAACAGCACGTCGTATTTGCGCAGCACCGCCTGGATCTTCTCGAAGTAGGTCCGCGGCGGAACGATCACCCCGCCGGCGCCCATCACCGGTTCGGCCCACATCGCCGCCACCGTGTCGGGACCTTCGGCCAGGATCAGCTTTTCCAGCTCGTCTGCGCAACGCGAGGCGAACGCCTCCTCGCTCTCACCGGGATTGGCGCCATGGTAGTGGTGCGGGTTCATCGTGTGGACGAAGCCCGGCAGCGGCAGGTCGAACGCGCGATGATTGTGCGGGATGCCGGTCAGCGACGCCGACGCCAGCGTGATGCCGTGGTAGCCCTTCAGCCGGCCGATGATTTTCTTCTTGTCCGGTCGCCCGATTGCGTTGTTGAAGTACCAGATCATCTTTATCGCGCTGTCGTTCGCCTCCGAGCCAGAGTTGGCGAAGAACACCTTGCTCATCGGCACCGGCGCGCGCTGGATCAGCATCTCGGACAGATCGATCAGCGGTTCATGCGACTTGGCGGTGAATGCGTGATAAAAGGGGAGTTTGCGCATCTGCGCCACCGCCGCCTGCACCAACCGCTCGTTGTCGAAGCCAAGCGAGGCGCACCACAGGCCGGCGACGCTCTCGATGTAGTCCTTGCCGGTATCGTCCCACACGCGCACGCCCTTGCCGCGCGTTACCACCATCGGGCCGACCTGTTGATGGGTCTCCAGGTCGGTATAGGGATGCAGCACGTTGGCGATGTCGCGTGCGGCAGCGGAATTCGCGCCGAACGGCGGGGGCGGTGCCATGACTTGTCTCCTTGGCTGAAGCGGGCAGTGTAGTCTGTCGTGCGGAGGGCGGAAAGGTGCGGGCGATCTTCGGCAACATGGCGATGCTCGGGTGGCTGGCCGCTTCGGCGCATGCGCCGCCCTGCCGTGGCCCGATCACGCCGGAAGGCGAGCGTCTGGCGCAGTTCCTGGACGACAGCGACGCGACGCGGCATTGGCTCGCCGGCTGGCACCTGAACTGGCGCACGATCGCGGGGTTCCGGCATCATCCGGGAGCGTGGCTGCCGGACGGAGCAGGCGACCTGCGGTGCTGCGCGCACGCGGTGACCTGGCCATGACCGAGGCAGTGGCGATCGCAAATCTGCTCGACACGCTCGATGCGCTGGGGTTCATCGCACGGCATCTGCATCCGCCGCGGCTCGATGCCCTGGTGGCGACGCTGGGCGATCGCGATGCGGCGCTGCGTTCGGCGTTGGCCGACACCATGTGGCCGGAGCAGCTGCGCCAGCATGTACAGCGCGCGGCAGAGGCGACGCTGCGTGCCTGCGAGGGGCTGCGTGCGGCGGTTGGTGCGCCTGACGGCGTTCGGCAGGCATATCGCGCCTTGCGCCAGGTGAGCCGCGCGCTGGAGGCGCTGTATCCGCTGGCCGCGGCGCTGCCGACGGTGAGCCGGTTCTTCCTGGTGTCCGAACACCAGACGGTCGGTGCAGCGCGATCCGATGCGGCGACCGGCGTGATGCACACCGGCAACGACACCGGCGAGCGCGGCGGTTACTCGGTATACGTGCCGGAGGATTACGATCCTGCGCGTGCATATCCCCTGGTCATGGCCCTGCACGGCGGCGCCGGGCACGGGAGGCTGTTCCTGTGGAGCTGGCTGCGCGAGGCGCGCGGCCGCGGCGTGATCCTGGCGGCGCCGACCGCGACCGGTGACACTTGGTCGCTGATGGATCCAGCGGTGGACAGCGCGCATCTGGCACAGGTGCTGGAAGCGGTCGCACAGACCTGGCATGTCGATCGGACGCGGCTGCTGCTGACCGGCATGAGCGACGGCGGCACATTCACACTGCTGAGCGGACTGGACGATGAGTCGCCGTTCACCCATCTGGCGCCGGTCGCGGCGAGCTTCCATCCGCTGCTGCTGACGATGGCCGAGCCGCGGCGCGTGGTGGGACTGCCGGTGTATCTGGTGCACGGCGCTCTGGACTGGATGTTCCCGGTGTCGATCGCGCGCACCGCACATCGGGCGCTGACGGCTGCGGGGGCAAAGGTTACGTATCGCGAGATCGCCGAACTGTCGCACGCGTACCCGCGCGAGGAAGGCAGCGGGATGCTGGACTGGTTGCTCGCCGAGGGCGGATGAAGCCAGGTGGCGTTCGGCGTTTCAGCAGGCGCTTGACGCGCGGCGATGCGGCGTCACTACTCCGCATCATCATCCGCTCAAAGGGGGCAACACCATGGCTGTCCGGCTCGTCGTGACGATCACCGCCGCACCGGGCAAAGGCTCGGAACTCGCACAGGCGTTCCGCTCGCGTTGCGCCGAGGTGATGCAGGAACCCGGCTGCGAGCAGTTCGAAGTGTTCCAGAGTGTGTTCGACCCGGACAAGCTGACGTTGCTCGAGCTGTGGACGGACCAGGCCGCGCTCGACGTGCATGCGGAGGTGAACAAGACCCGCGCGCCGATGCCGCCAGGGCTGCGGTCAGGGACAGGCGTGCGCGAGGATTATGTCTACAGCCGTACCAGTTGACCCTCCGCATCATTGGCGGCTGCCCGGGCTGGCCTCGCAACGCGAGATGGCGTGCCGAAGGGACGGATCTGTTGCTGTGAACCGTTCGCGATGGTGGCGCACGGCGCTCGGCATGTCGGCAGCGCTCCTGCTGTTGCTTGCCGGCTGCGCGACACCGATCGAGGTCACGCGCGTCGACCCACGCGACGTACAGCGCGACTTGACCAGCAACGTGATCTCCACCGGCGATCTCAGCAACCGCACTGAGATTGTCTTGCATCGCCGGGACCTGAAAGCGCTGTTCGCCAGCGACCCGGAGGCAGCGCTGGCCAGCCTGCACCGCACGGCCATGGCGCGGAACGCTGACCCGGATCTGCTGTTCGCGCTGGCTGAATTGTCGTTCCGCCACGCCGAGGATACCGGCAAGCAGTCGTACTACCTGGCAGCTTCGGTCTATGCCTTCGCGTTCCTGTTCCCGGACGATCCGGCACAGCGTGCCAGCGCCTTCGATCCGGACGTCCGCATTGCGGCCAACATCTATAATCGCGGCCTCACGTCGGCCTTCGCATCAGCCGACCGATCCAGGGTCGATCTGCGCTCAGGCCGATTCGATCTGCCGTTCGGCAGCATCGACATCACGTTCGATGCGGCGACCGCCCGTTGGGGCGACCTTCCTATCGGAACTTTCACAGCGGCCGACGAACTGCAGATCAAGGGCCTGCAAAATCGCTACCGCCAGCGTGGGATCGGTGCGCCGCTCGCCGCGGATGCCACCGCGGCGGTGATCGAACGAGGCTTCCAGATCACACCGGACGTGAAGGTGCCGGTCACGGCACTGCTACGTATCGACCTCACACAGCAAGCCCTCGCCGAAGGACGCCTGAACGGCCATATCGACATCTATCCCGCATTCGAACCGAGCTCGGTCGAGATTCGCGGACAGACGGTGCCGCTGGAGGTCGATACCAGCGCGGCGTTCGCCTACGGCCTCAGCGACCCGAAGATCTGGGCCAGCGAGTACGCCGGGTTCCTGAACGGCGCCCATTTCGACCAGAGCCGCTCACCGATCGACGGTTTGGAACCGTATCGTCCCGGTCAGATTCCCGTGGTGTTCATCCACGGGACGGCCTCCAGCTCCGGCCGTTGGGCCGATCTGGTCAACGACCTGCAGAGCGATCCGGTGATCCGCGACCATTTCCAGTTCTGGTGGTTCACCTACAACACCGGGAACCCCTCGCCGCTGTCCGCCCTGCAATTGCGTATGGCGCTGGAGAAGACCATTCGTAACATCGATCCGGACGGCAAGGACCCGGCGCTGCAGCAGATCGTGCTGATCGGCCACAGCCAGGGCGGCCTGCTGGCCAAGATGCTGGTGGTCGACAGCGGATCGCAACTCTGGGACGCCATCAGCAGCAAGCCGTTGGAGGACATGCAGGTATCCGAGCAAACCCGCGACCTGTTGCGCAGGGCAGTGTTCATGAAGCCGGTGCCGCAGGTGCGGCGGGTCATATTCATCGCGACACCGCAGCATGGCAGCCACGTCGCCGGGTCCACGATCGGCCAGCTCCTGGGGCGCCTCGTTACCCTGCCGATTACCGTCGTGACGTCTTTGGGCGAGCTCGCGAGCAACCCGGACGCCCTGAAGACTGCACGGGTCGGATCCAACAGCGTGTGGTCGATGACCCCCGAGAACCCGGTATTGCAGGTTTTCGCCGCGCTCCCGATCTCGCCGAACGTCGCCGCCCATTCGATCATCCCGGTGCTGGGCGACGGTCCGATGGAGGCCGGCGACGACGGGGTCGTGACCTACAAGAGCGCACACATCGACGGGGTGGAATCCGAACTGGTGATTCCAAACGCGGGCCATTCGGTGCAGTCCGATCCGCGCACCGTGGACGAGGTGCGCCGTATCTTGCTGCTGCATCTGGCGAAGGCTTGCCCGCAGGGCTGCGCACCCGCGAAGGACAGTCCGCAGGTTGCTGTCGCTCCGACCAAAACCCGACGCACCGCGACGACCGCTGCGCCTCGACAGCTGCCCGTACAGTGACACGACGACTGTTCCGCTGGTGCGGCTTCGCGCTGCTGGCAGTTGTCATCGTATTGACCGGCGCCTGGTGCGCGCTCGCGGTATGGTTCCGCTTCAGCGCCGGTGAAATCGTGCGCGACCTATTGGCCGCGGCGATCGTGGTCCTGACGCTCGTCACTATGACCTGTCTCGCGACGTCGAAGCGCTGGCTTGCACTCGCCGCCCACGCTGCTTTGTTTGTCGTCGTGCTCGCGTGGTGGACGACGATCACGCCGTCCAACGATCGGGACTGGACGCCCGACGTCGCGCGCAGCGTCACGGGGACCATCGACGGTGACCGCCTTGTGGTCAGCAACGTGCGTAATTTCAACTGGCGCAGCGACACCGACTTCGATCAGCGATGGGAGCAGCGAAGCTACGACCTGTCGCACGTGGCCAACGTGGATCTGATCCTGTCGTACTGGGCCGGCGAGGCGATCGCCCACCTGATCGTCAGCTTCGGGTTCGAAGACGGCGACCGGCTGGCGTTTTCAATCGAGACACGCAAGCAGCGCGACGAGGCCTATTCCACGATTGCGGGATTTTTCAGGCAGTATGAACTGGCGATCGTCGCGGCCGACGAACGCGATGTGGTGCGGGTGCGCAGCAACATCCGCGGCGAGGATGTGCGCATCTATCGCCTCCGAATGCCGCCAACGTACGCGCAGGCACTGCTGCGCGAGTACTTGGCGGATGCCAATGACCTGGCACGCAATCCGCGTTGGTACAACACGCTGACCGGAAATTGCACCACACTGGTATTCGGCATGTTTCGTGTCATTCGTCCTGGCCTGATACCGGACTACCGCGTCGTGCTGTCCGGCTATCTGCCCAACTACGCCTACGATCTAGGTGCCACCGATACCAGTATGCCGTTCGAACAGCTTCGCGAACTCTCCCATATCCACGACAAGGCGGCACGTGCCGATGCCGCGCCCGACTTTGCCGCCAGAATTCGTGAGGGCATTCCGATCCCGCATTGAGGCCGCTGTCGGCTGACAGGGTCGTTCGATGCCGTGGGCCGAACTGTCAAACCATTACAGCCGCTGGTAGGTGATGATCGAACCATCGTCGACGGCGAACTGCATGCCGGCCCAGGTATCCGATGGATCGTACCAAAGGTCCAGATCGAGATCGCCGCTCAATTTGTAGTGCTTGGCGTGAATGGCATCTCCCGATGCCAGATGTATCGGTCCGGTCGGCTCCGGCGCGACAACGGGTTTCACCAGGCCGCCATCCTGCGTGCCGATCATCGGCCCGAGCAGCATGCGCGGGTTCCAGTAGGTCGTCGGCAACGCATTCTCTGGTGCGATGTACGGTCGAGTCCCGCTCCCCTCCACGGCAAGCCCGGCATCGGTCCACCGTGCCGACATGCGAAGCCTGGTGCCGTTGCGGTTGGTATCCGCCGCCAGACCCTCCAACCGGTCGCGACGCCAGGTTTCCTGATTGCGGTGGGTATAACGGACCAGCGGGATCGGGCCGAACTTCACCAGCACGTCAACTGCGATGTCGACGGTCAGCGACTCGCCATCCCGGCGGAACGTCACCACATGCGTGCCGATCGGCGAACCGTGGCGGATCAGTCGGAACGCCAGTTGGTCGCCGCGCGGCACCGGCAGGCCCGCCAGCGCGCTGCGCCCACCGAGCGTGACCAGACCCGCGACCAGCGCGCGACGAGGGATTAGCCCATGCCTGATGCCCCGATTCATCCCGAACCGCCTTAGTGCGATGCGAACCGATCTTCCGCGCACCGGTCGGCGCCAGAGCCAAGGCGCCGATCTGGCATGTTAGCGCCCAACCCGAGGTTGCACAACCGGCCTGCTGCGGGGAGCCTGCGCGTGGGTGAACGTGTTACCAGCGCGCAGGGTTTGTCTCCTCCGTCAGGAGCCGCTTCCGGCAAGCGTCACCTCGACACGGCGGTTCTGCGCCCGGCCCTGCGGGGTGCTGTTCGTGGCGATCGGATTTGCCTCGCCCCATCCCTTCGCAGTGATAAGATTCGAATTCACGCCTTGCGAGATCATGAATTGCATGACGGCATCCGCACGCTTTTGCGACAGTATCTCATTCGATGTGACACCCTGGCGCTTCAGCCCCGGCCCGACGGGTGCGTTGTCGGTGTAGCCGTTGACCACGAGCTTGTCCTGCAGGCCAGGCGCCAGCGTCTTCGCCATCTTGGCAATGACGTCCTTGCCATCATTCGACATCTGCCAACTGCCGGAGGGAAACAGCAGGTCACTGTTCACGGTGTATTTGATCGCCCCTTGCAGCCGGCTGATGTGCACCTGATCGGCGGCGACCTGCTGCTGAAGTTGCTGGTTCTGCGCCGCCAGATCGTCGTACTTGCTCTTGGAGACGCAGGCGCCCAGTAGGATCGGTGCCACCAGCGGGAGGAGCATTGCACTGCGCTTTAGGCTGTATGACATTTTGGGGTTTCCTCGGTCTGAAGGGGATAACGGCATCACCCGGGGTTATTCCCGCGCCCCGAACGCGCGCATCGAGCCAGATCAGTAGCGGCCGAGTGCATAACGCATTCTTCTCACCAAGGCGATAGTGCACCTGACAATCGCATTTGCGCTTCGTCATCGTCGCCCGGCGCGAACCCGACCAATGGTTATGGCCGGGCGAACCCGGCCATAACCACGGGCATGTTGTGGGCGCCGGCTACACCGGTACAAACATCGGCATCGGCGGGCCGCCTTCGCTCGGCACAAACTTCAGCTTCACATCCTGGCCGATCTTCAGTGCGGCAAAATCGCAGTCGACGAAGTTGGTCATCATCGACGGCCCTTCCTCCAACGTGACATAGCCGATCGCATACGGCGTCTCCGCCCGCGTCATCACGCTGTAGGTGTAGATCTTGCCCTTGCCGGACGCTTCGAACCACTCGCAGTCGCCGAAGCAGAACGGGCACAGTCCGCGCGGATACCAGTGCACCTTCTTGCACGACTTGCAGCGCGGCAACAGGAACTTGCCCGCCGTGCAGCCGTCCCAGAACGGCTTGGTCTCCGGGTTGGTATCGGCCGTGCCGACAAACGGAACCTTGCGCTGAACATAGGCCATGTCGATCACTCCCGCTCCAGAATGACGGTGCTGCCGCAGTGCCGCGTGCCGAGCGAACCGCCGGTGCCATGCGCGATCGCCAGATCGCAGTTCTTCACCTGCACCGCCGGATGTGCCTCGCCGCGCAACTGACGCACCGCCTCGATGATCTTGGTGATGCCGCCGCGGTTCGCCGGATGGTTGCTTCACAGTCCGCCGCCGTCGGTGTTGAACGGCAGCTTGCCGACGCCGGAGATCAGGTTGCCGTCGGAGACGAATTTTCCCCCTTGTCCCTTCTCGCAGAACCCGAGGTCCTCGAGTTGCATCAGCACAGTGATGGTGAAGCTGTCGTAGATACTGGCGTATTTGATGTCGGACGGCTTGATCCCGGCCATTTCCCAGGCCGGTGGACCGGACCAACGAGCGCCGGTGTAGGTCAGGTCGACCTCCCCGCCCATCTGGTGCTTCGGTGATTCCCCGACGC
>DASXNR010000360.1:0-6483 GCA_036494925.1 Acetobacteraceae bacterium | reverse complement strand
GCGGCAAGTCACCGCGGGCGGCGGCCCGGTTCGCCGCGCGCCTGGCGGGCGAGGCCACGGTGGCCCATTCGATTGCCTTCGCGCGGGCGACCGAAGCCGTGTCGGGCGGCGAGCTTCCGCCGCGCGCGACGGCACTGCGGGATGCCATGGCGGAGATCGAACGGATTGCCTGCCACCTCGATGTCCTCTCTGCGATGGCGGAAATCACCGGCGTCGAAGCGATGGTGACGCGCGCAGCGTGGCATGCCGAGGCAATCCGCCGAGCCTCCTACACTGCGTTCGGCCACCGGCTGATGATGGATTGCGTCATTCCGGGCGGCGTGGGCGCGGACGTTGTGCCTGGCGGCGGCGAGGCGATCGGCCGGGCGCTGTCTGCCCTCGCGGTAGAGCGGCTGGATTGGCCCGTGACCGGCGTTGCCGAGGCGCAAGCACGTGACCGCCTCGCCGAAATCCAGGGCAGCATCCGAGCAGCGCGGGACCTGCTCGGTGAATTGCCCGGGGGTGCGGTGTCGGTGTCGCTGCCGGCGGCGAGCGGCGAAGCGATCGGCTTCGCCGAAGGCCCCAGTGGCGCCATCTGGCACTGGTTACGCCTGGATCACGGCCAGATCGCCAGCGTGTTCATGTGCGATCCGGCATGGGCGCATTGGCCGGAGCTTGAGGCCGCAATGGCGGGACGTCAGATGGACGACCTGCCACTGATGCTGGCCGCGTTCGGCCTGACCAGCTCGGGGATGGACCTGTGACGCGGTGGCGACAGCTCGCCCGCGCCCTGCTCGACGGCCCGGTTGCCGTCGCGCCGGCGCCGGTGGACGCCGCCACTGCGAACTCGCTGGCCAGCGGGCTGGAAGCCGCCAGTGACCAGCCCGGGCTTGGCAGCAGTCTGGCCATCCTGCACGTCGATGCCGGTAGTTGTGGCGGGTGCGAGATCGAGCTGCATGCCGTGCGGCGCGCGGTTTACGATCTTGCGCGTTTCGGCGTCAGCTTCGTTGCCACGCCGCGGCACGCCGATGTGCTCCTGGTGACCGGGCCGATGACGCGCAATCTGGTCGATGCGGTCGAACAGGCACACGCGGCAATGCCGGAGCCAAAATTCGTCGTGGCGGTCGGCGACTGCGCAGTGGATGGCGGGGTGTTCAAGGGCAGCTACGCGGTCACCGGGGGCGTGGGCACCACCCTGCCGGTGAACCTGCTGATCAGCGGCTGTCCGCCGGCCCCGGAGCGCATTTTGACAGGACTGCGCGCGCTGCTTGCGGCGAACGCGCGCAGCCGAAAGGTGATCAGCTCGCGGTAGGCTTCGGGGTGTGGTGGGTCGTGTGGTGCGACGCGTTGTGCACCGACGAGTGGTGCGGGGTGGCCTTGTGCGAGGCCGACGCGTGATGCGTGTGCGACTTGTGGTGCACCGTGCTCGACGTGGCGGCCACGGCGGACGAGGCCGTGAAGGCAGCGAGCGGCAATACAAGGCCGAGCACGGCGAACAAATGTCTGCGCGAGGGGGTCACGGGGTCAGCTCCAGGTGTGGTAGACGTTGCGGGGATAGGCTCACAGCCGAGTCGAGAAAGCAGCCTTAATCGACTGATGTGACTATCCTATGCCTTGACAGAGTCGCGCAAGGGGGATTCACAACAAACACAGCACCTGGAGCTCGCGCCGCAACGCCTGTGGCAGCGCGTCCACACCCCTGGCGCGTTTGCCAAGAATCAGGTCGCGCGGGGCCTCGTCCGGGCGAAGGTAGCGCCAGCCCTGGAACGGCTTGGTCGGCCTGCCGGCCAGCGGCACCAGTTTCGGATGCAGTACCAGACCGGTGCAGGCCGAGCCGTCGTCGCGGCGGTCCTCGATGATGTCGACGATACGCTGCCGCACCAGCATGTTGCCGTTGATCACCCAGTACATCGAGCCGCCGTCGATCACCTCCTGATGGCGGCGCGGAAAGCTGCGCGTGCGATGGCGCAACGGCGGCGTGCGTTCCGCGCGCTCTGCCTGGAGGTCCCGCAGGTGGTCGATGTCGCGCACGCCGACGGCGAGCTTGGTGAGATGCAGCATGGTTCGGCGACTCGGGCCTCGTTCTGACACCCGGGACAATTATGCCAGTGCGCCAGGACGATTTGAACTGTCGGGTAGAAACTCATTTGCGGCGCGGGGAAAAATCCGGTAACCGCCTACGCAGTGGAAAAGGCTCTTGAAGACACCCTGACCGCCTGGCGCCGGCACCTGCACGCGCATCCGGAACTCACGCTGTACGAGACCGAAACCGCCGCGTTCGTCGGTGCGAAGCTGCGGGAACTTGGCGTGCCCCATGTTAGCGGCATCGGCGGCCACGGCATCGTGGCGACGATCTCGCGTGGTCAGTCCAATCGCAGCGTCGGCCTGCGTGCCGATATGGACGCGCTGCCGATCGCCGAAACCACCGGTCTCGCCTATGCGTCCGGCAACCCGGGCGTGATGCACGCCTGTGGTCATGACGGCCACACCACGTCGCTGCTCGGCGCTGCGGCATTGCTGCAGCAGGACACCTCATGGACCGGCACGGTGCATCTGGTGTTCCAGCCGGCCGAGGAAGGCGGCGGCGGGGCAAAGAGCATGATCGCCGATGGCCTGTTCGAGCGCTTTCCGATGGAACGGATTTTCGGCTACCACAACTGGCCCGGCCTCGATGCCGGCACCGTCGCGGTGCACGATGCCGCGGTGATGGCCTCCGGAGGGCGCATCGAGCTGCGCGTGATCGGCCGTTCCGGCCATGCCGCCCTGCCGCATCTGACGCGCGATCCGCTGGTCGCCTCGGCGCATTTGCTGCTGGGCCTGCAAACGATCATTTCCCGTAACGTCGATCCATTGGATGCGGCGGTGATCTCGATCGCCACCATCCAGGCCGGCACCGCGGCCAACCAGATCCCCGGCGAGGCCTTGATGCGGGGCACCGTTCGCACGCTGCGCGATGCGACTCGGGATTCGGTGGAGGCAGCGATCCATCGCGTTGCGGCCGGCGTGGCGCAAAGTTGTGACGTAGCGATCGACGTGATGCTGCGCCGCGGCAATCCGGTCACCGTGAACACGCAGGTCGAGCGGGATCTGGCTGCCGACGCAGCGTTGTCGGCCGGGCTTGCCCTGCGCCGCGACCTGCCGCCGGCGATGACCGGCGAGGATTTCGCCTGGTATCTCGAGCAGCGCCCCGGTGCCTTCGTCTGGATCGGCAACGGTCCGGCGGACGGTGGCCGCGAACTGCATAATTCGAGCTACGACTACAATGACGCGATACTGCCGGCGGCGGCGGGCTATCTGGCCAGCGTGGCCAAGCGGGCGCTGGGAAGCTGAGACCACCGCGCCGCGTGCGGCTTGATCTGGGTCAATCACGGCCTGGCCGTTTATGTGCTATTCACTCTTCGCAGCCGATGCCGTCAGTCGTGAGGCCTCTGGCGCCGGCGCGCAAAGGGAGAATGGTCATGCTCGACGAAACACTGGTAACAGCGGGTGATGTGATGACCCGTGACGTAGCGGTGGTACATCCGGGGACGTCTTTACTGGAGGCGGTCAGGCTGATGGCCGGCCGTCGGATCAGCGGCATGCCCGTGGTGGACGATGCCGGCACGATCGTCGGCATGCTCAGCGAGGGCGATCTGGTGCGCTGGCACGAGGGCTACACCGAGCGACAGGCCCGCTGGCTGGATATGCTGGCCGAGGGCGGCCATCTCGCGCCGGCATTCCTGGAGGGTATCCGGGAGCAGAGTCGCAAGGTGAAATCCGTTATGTCGCCCGGTGCGACAACGGTCACCGAAGCTGCGCCGGCGCGCGACGTGGCGCGCCTGATGCACAGCAAGAACATCAAGCGGGTTCCGGTGCTGCGCGAGGGCAAACTGGTCGGCATCGTCGCACGGTCCGACCTGGTCCGAGCGCTTGCCACGAAATTGTCCGAGCAGCCGCCGGCTGCGACGGAACCGGGGACGCTGAACGAGGCGCTGCGCCGCGCCCGGGAAACGACCGCCCACTGAGGCGGGCAACTCGGCCTCCCGCTATGCGGCCACGTTGTCGATCAGGCGTACCGAGCCAAGCCGCGCGGCGGCGATGAGGCGGGCGGAGTTGCGTACCGTCTCCAGCGGTTGCAGCGTCGCCGCATCCACCAGCGCGACATAGTCGACCTGAAAGCCTGCGCGCACCAACTCGCTGCGCGCGGAATCGAGTGGCGATGTCACCTGCGAACCTGGTGTCAATTCATGCGCGGTGGCCTGAAGAACAGCGAACAGTCGTGGCGCCACGGCACGCTCCGCCGCCGTCAGGAACCGGTTGCGCGAGGACAGCGCCAGCCCATCCGGTTCGCGCACCGTCGGCACGCCGACGATCTCCAGCGGCAGATGCAGATCGGCGACCATACGTCGCACCACCTGCAACTGCTGCCAGTCCTTCTCGCCGAAATACGCCCGGTCGTTACGTATCTGGCCGAACAGCTTGGCGCAAACGGTGGCAACACCCCGAAAATGCCCTGGCCGCGCTTCGCCTTCCCACTGCCCGGCAGGCCCGGCGACATCGATCGTGGTGGCATCGTCCGGCGGATACATGGTGGCGACATCCGGCAGCCATGCGAGATGGCAGCCTGACGCGTGCAATATCGCCAGATCGTCGGCTTCGTCGCGCGGGTAGCGCGACAGATCCTCGCTGGCACCGAACTGCAGTGGGTTGACGAAGATCGATGCGACGACCGCCGCGCCGCGGGCCGCCGCCTCCCGCACCAGCGCGCGATGCCCGTCGTGCAGTGCGCCCATGGTCGGCACCAGCGCGAGCGCGCCGAACCGGTGGCGCAATGCCTGACAGGCGTTATTCAGAGCAACGATGGTCCGCGCCTGCTGCATGCCGGCAACTTGGTATTCCGGCGGTTGCGGCGCAACATTCGGGCGATGACGAGGCTGTTGTGAGCGATCAACTCGCGGCGCGCTACCGGCGATTTGCCGAGGTCGAGGCGCACGGCCGTTCGCCGCTCTACGAGGCGCTGTCGCTCGGCGTTGCCACCGATGGCTACGCGCTGGACTTTCTCGCCACGCTGCCGGAGCAGAAGCGGCAGCCGAACCTGCTGTTCGCGGCAGTGCGCCACGCGTGCGGCACGCCCCGGGACTGGGCAGCGTTCCGCGGGTTGCTGCGCGAGCACGCCGACACGGTGCGCCGGACGATATTGGCGCGGCGCACCCAAACCAACGAGGCGGGCCGCTGCGCCACACTGTTGCCGGTGCTGGCGCGCCTGCCGCAACCACTGGCGTTGCTCGAAGTCGGCGCCGCGGCCGGCCTCTGCCTGCTGCCTGACCGCTACGGTTACGACTATGGGCAGCGTCAATTGGCACTGCCGTCGCCGGATGCGCCGGTGTTTCCGTGCCGCACCGATCCGGCGACGCCCCTGCCTGCGGCGACGCCCACTGTCGCATGGCGGCTCGGCCTGGATCTGCACCCGCTGGACGTTGCCGACGGTGCGGACTGCGCATGGCTGGAAGCGCTGGTGTGGCCCGAGCAATCGGATCGGCTGCATCGCCTGCGCGCTGCGTTGGCAGTGGCGAGGCGCGAGCCTCCGTGTATCGTGCCTGGTGACCTGCTGACAGATCTGGCGGCATGCGCGCGACAGGCACCGGCGAATGCGACGCTCGTCGTGTTCCACTCGGCGGTGCTGGCCTACGTGGCCGATGCCGCTGCGCGCGAGGCGTTCGGGCAGGCCGTGCGCAAGCTGGGTGCCGTCTGGATCAGCAACGAGTCACCGGGCGTGTTCGCATCGATCAAGCAGCGGCTATCGCTACCTGGTCCGCGCGGCGCGTTCCTGCTGTCGGTCGGCGGGGTGCCAGTGGCATGGACCGATGCGCACGGCGGTTGGATCGAATGGATTGTGGCGGAGGAGGGATCGAGATGAAGCTGGCGGGACAGATTGCGCTGGTGACGGGCGGATCGCGCGGCATCGGCCGGGCGACGGCACTCGCGTTCGCGACGGAAGGTGCCGACATCGCGTTCTGCCATCTCGACGATGGCGCGCAGGGCGAGGAAACCGCGAACGAAATCCGCGCGCTGGGCCGGCGCGCGATGCATCGGTCACTGGATGTGGTCGATATCGCCGCCGGCCGCGCGTTCGCGCAGGACGTGGTGTCGGGGTTCGGGCCGATCGACATCCTGTTCAACAACGCCGGCATGAACATCCGCAAGAAGTTCGAGGACTACACCGAGGCGGATTACGATCGGATCCTCGACGTGCATATGAAGGGCATGTTCTTCATGGCGCAGGCGGTCTATCCGGCGATGGCGGCGCGCGGACGCGGCTGCATCATCAACGTCGCCTCGCAGCGCGGGCTGAAGGGTGCGGTGAATTCCGCGCCGTATTGCGCGGCGAAGGCGGCGATCATCGGCTTCACGCGTGCGCTGGCGTGCGAGGCGGCGCCGAAGGGCGTGCGGGTGAACGCGGTGGCGCCGGGTCCGATCGTCACCGACCTGACCGCGACGATGGCGCCGGCGGACCGGCAGGCGTTC
>DASXNR010000359.1:0-24064 GCA_036494925.1 Acetobacteraceae bacterium | reverse complement strand
CATGTTGTTGACGAGCGCGCCGACGACCCATGGGCCATCTGAATACACGATCGCTATGCTCGGACCTGCCCCCCAGACGTTCGAGCCGAGTGTTGCACTACTGATCGTTGGAATCTGTATTACCGGGCCAACGCCCCAGAGCCATCCATCGACGTCATGGCTCGGTGCCAGAAACCCGGTGAATGAGACCGGAGCCGTCCCGATCGAAACTGACGGAATCGACGACGAACCCGGGTTCGAGACGATCGGTAGGATAGTACGGGTGATGACGTTCCAATCCTCGTTGAGGTGGAGTGGAATCACGGGCTGCAGATTGAGGACGTTCTGCGTGCCATGATGTGGCCCGTAGCCGAAATTGACGTTGTCTTGCAGTGGTAAACTGATGAGATCGCCAATTGGATTCTGGATTTGCTTGGCTAGGTCCGTGGCGCTCTCCGCCACGGCGTTGTCGCCGATGACGCCCCTGGGTGTCTCTGCGGTCTGTGCGCAGACTGGCACCGAGGCTGCGGCAAGCGCAGGGCTGAGCAGCCAGGCCAAACGTTCCGAAACGCCGGCGCGCATGATTCCTGTCTCCTTGGGAAGCGGGACGGTGGAGTGGATCTTTTAAGAATGCGCTAATAACGATTGCTCTCGGAGAATCCGATGATCAGGCCGAGGATTTGCGTTGCCACCCGTCCGCTCGAAGCCGCTACAGTAGGCTTGAGCGGTTGCGCCCGCGAGGTGCGGCGTCGGCATGCACGCGGTCGATACTGACGTCCTGGTCCGCTACCTGACGAACGACGACCCGGACCAGGCCGCGCGCGCTCGCCGCCTGTTGGCGCGGGAGCAGGTTATCGTGCGGCTGACCGTGCTGCTGGAGGCGGAATGGGTGTTGCGGGCGGTGTATGGTTTCGATGCGCGGCAGGTGATTGCCGGCCTGCGCGGCTTTGCCGGATTGGAAAATGTAGCTGTGGAAAATGCTGCGACGGCGGCATGCGCGCTGGACTGGGCCGAACATGGGCTGGACTTCGCCGATGCGCTGAATCTGGCTGCGACGCGCGCGCACCGCGGCTTCATCTCGTTTGACAAGGCTCTCGCCAGGGCGGCGCGCAAGCCGGGCGCGCCTGTAGTCAAGGAGCCGTAGGCCAACCGGGACGATTACCCGCCCGCCCCCTGCTCCAGCCGGAACGACGCTGCGGGATATACCCCCAGCACCCGCACCTCAGACGAAAAGAACGACAGCTCCTCCAGCGCCCGCCGCAGCCCCGGCTGTTCGGGGTGGCCGTCGGCGTCGCAGAGGAACTGCGTCGCCACGAAGTGCCCGCCAAGCATGTAGCTTTCCAGCTTGGTCATGTTGACGCCGTTGGTCGCGAACCCGCCGAGCGCCTTGTACAGCGCCGCCGGCACGTTCCGTACCCGGAACACGAAGGTCGTCATCAGATCACGCTCGTCCGGTTCGCGCGTCCGCGGCTGGCGGGCCATGACATAGAACCGCGTCGTGTTGTGCGAGGCGTCCTCGACGTTCGCCGCAAGTATCTCGAGCCCGTAGATCTCCGCCGCCAAAGCGGACGCTATCGCCGCCTCCTCCCTGCGGTTCCACTGCGCGACCAGCTGCGCCGCGCCGGCGGTGTCCGCCTGCACCACCGGCGTCAGCCCGAGCCGGCGCAGGCTGTGGCGTACCTGGCCCAGCGCCACGGTATGCGAATGCGCCCGCTTCAGATCGCCGATCGCGGCGCCGTTCACCCCCAGCAGGCAGTGCTCGACCCGATGGAAATGCTCGCCGATCACGAACAGGCCGGATTCCGGCAGCAGGTGATGAATGTCGGGCACCCGGCCGGCGAGGCTGTTCTCGCACGGCAGCATGGCAAGCTCCGCCAGCCCCTCGCGCACCGCGTCCATCGCGGTCTCGAACGACTCGCACGGCAGCGTGCTCATGTCCGGATAGGCGACCCGGCAGGCCAGGTCGGAATACGCCCCCGGCACGCCCTGAAACGCGATCTTGCCTGTCATGCGCGACCGGCCGGGGCGAGTTCGCACCGCGCCCGTTCCAGATCCGCCGGCGTGTCCACGCCGTACGGAGCCTGCTCGACGCGGGCACAGGCGATGCGCATGCCGGCCTCCAGCGCGCGCAGCTGCTCGAGGCTTTCCCGCCGCTCCAGCGGCGCCTCCGGCAGCGCGACGAAATGCGCCAGGGCGGCGCGGCGGAACGCGTAGACGCCGATATGATGCCAGCGCGGGCCGTCGCCCCACGGGATCGGCGCGCGCGAGAAGTACAGCGCCGGCGACACCGCGCGGCCGCGGTCGAACGCGCAGGCGGCCTTCACCACCGAGGTCAGGTTCGCCTCCTCCTCCGTTTCGATCGGCGCCACCAGGGTCGCGATGTCGAAGCCTGGATCCGCCAGCGGCGTCAGCACCGTGCGCAGATACACCGGCGGTATGCTGGGCAGATCGCCTTGCAGGTTCACCACCACGTCATGCCGCCCCTGCGGATCCAGCTCCGCCAGCGCCGCGTGCACCCGGTCCGAGCCGCGCGGCAGCGTCGGATCGGTCATCACGGCGATGCCGCCGCTGGCGCGCACCGCGTCGGCGATCTCGGCATCGCCGCAGGCCACCGCGACCGGGCCGATCTCCGCCTCGCGCGCCCGGTCGAGCACGTGCACGATCATCGGCCGGCCGTGGATGTCGGCGAGCGGCTTGCCCGGCAGCCTTGTGGAGGCCATGCGCGACGGAATGACGACGATCGGGTTCACGGGTTGATGGGGTAAGGTCGTTTCCCTATGGTGCGCGCACCTTATGGAGGCGAACGGCCGCATGCAACGGCGCGCCGGTGGACCTCCGCGCATGGTTGATCGGGTTCGGGGAAGTCACGCCGCATGGACAGTATGGAGGTCAACAAGGGCATTGCCGCGATCCTGGTCGCCGGCATCGTGTTCTTTCTCACTGGCCTGATCGGCGATTCACTGGTGCGCGAACGGCTGCCGGAAAAGACGGTGCTGGCCATCGCCGCGGCCCCGGCGGCGACCGCCGGCGGCGAGGCCAAGCCGGCGCCGTTGCCGCCGATCGCGCCGCTGCTGGCCGCGGCCGATCCGGCGGCCGGCGAGGCGACCGCGAAGAAGGTCTGCGTCGCCTGTCACACCTTCGACAAGGGCGGCAAGGCCGGGGTCGGCCCGAACCTGTATGGCGTGGTCGGCGCGCCGCACGGGCACATGGAGGGGTTCAACTACTCCACCGCGCTGAAGAGCAAGCAGGGGCCCTGGACCTACGACGAACTGAACGAGTGGCTGCACAAGCCAAGCGCCTATGCGCCCGGCACCCGGATGTCGTTCGCCGGCATCAACAACGACAAGCAGCGCGCCGACGTGATCGACTGGCTGCATACCTTGTCGGACAACCCCGAACCGCTGCCGTCGCCCGACCAGGCCCCGGCAGCGGCTGCGCCGGCTCCGGCGGCGGCGGCACCGGCAGCGGCGGCGCCCGCAGCGGCGGCGCCAGCCGCGCCGAAGCCCTAGCCGCGGCACGCACTTGACGGCCGGATCGGCAGGCCCGCGCGAACTCGACCGGTTCATCGCAGCCGCCGAAGCCGCCGCGGACGTTGCCGGTGCCGTGGTCCGGCCGTTCTTCCGCGCCGGCTTCGCGATCGACACGAAGTCCGACCGTTCCCCGGTGACGATCGCCGACCGCACTGCCGAACAGGCGATGCGCGCGGTGCTGGCCGAGCGGTTCCCCGATCACGGCGTGCTGGGCGAGGAGTTCGGGCTGGACCGCGCGGAGGCGCGGCTGCGCTGGGTGTTGGATCCGATCGATGGCACGCGTGCATTCGTCAGCGGCCGGCCCACCTTCGGCACGCTGAT
Organism: Acetobacteraceae bacterium; assembly: GCA_036494925.1. GTDB lineage: Bacteria > Pseudomonadota > Alphaproteobacteria > Acetobacterales > Acetobacteraceae > JAMXLO01. The sequence goes on along the minus strand of DASXNR010000359.1, from coordinate 20,234 downwards.
CGCGCTGCTCGACGGCGAGGCCCCGATCCTTGGCGTGATCGACCAGCCGGTGTCTCGCGAGCGCTGGATCGGCGCGGCAGGGCGCGCGACCGTGTTCCGCGGCGCGTATGGGGGCCGGCCGGGCTGTCGGCCCTGCGCGTCCCTGGCCGACGCCGAGTTGTCCTGCACCAGCCCGGAGATGCTGGGTGCGGACGAGCCGCGCTGGCGGCGACTGGTGAGTGTCGTGCGGCGCAACTACTGGGGTGGCGACTGCTATGCGCACGGTCTGCTGGCGCTCGGTCAGATCGACGTGATCGCCGAGACGACGATGAATCTGTGGGACTGGGCGGCGCTGGTCCCAGTGGTCGAGGGCGCCGGCGGCCGCGTCACCGACTGGTCGGGTCAGACACTGCGCCCCGGAGGTGACGGCCGGGTGCTGTCGGTGGGCGATCCGTCGCTGCTGCCCGATATAATCGCCCAGCTTAAGTAGACTTTAGTTGTCAGACCCCTGCCTCACGGCACATCTTCGTTCCCCATGCGCTCCATAGTCCTTCTGCTGTTGATCGGCCTGACCTCCCTGTCCGCGCTGGCCGATGACGGCAGCGTGACACGCAGCAACGCCATCGCCATCCTCGCGAAGCCCGCCCTGCCTCCGGACTTCCCGTATTTCCCCTACGTGAACCCGAACGCGCCGAAGGGTGGCGAGGTCACGCTGTCGTCGGTCGGCACCTACGACAGCTTCAACCCGTTCATCCTTCGCGGCACCTCGACCCGCGGCATGGTCAGCCCCTGGGTGATTCTCCCCGGCGGCTCCGGCTCCGGCTCCAGCGTCGGCCACGTGTGGGAGAGCCTGCTCACGTCGTCGGCCGACGAGATTTCGACCGGTTACGGTCACCTCGCCGCGACCATCGAGCTGCCCGCCGACAAAATGTGGGTCGGGTTCGAGCTGCGGCCGGAGGCAAAGTTCTCCGACGGCACGCCGGTCACCGCCGAGGACGTGGCCTGGACCTTTCGCACGCTGCTGGAACAGGGGCGGCCGAGCTTCCGCATCCAGATGGCCGACGTGAAGGATGTCGCGGTGGAAGGCCCGCGCCGGGTGGTGTTCCACTTCAAGTCGAACGAGAATCGCGAACTGCCGCTGATCCTGGGCGGCCTGCTGGTGCTGCCGAAGCACTTCTTCGACGGCCGCGACTTCAGCAAGCCGCTGGCCGATCCGCCGATCGGCTCCGGCCCGTATCGGATCGCCAACTTCGAGCTCGGACGGAGCATCACCTATGAGCGCCGGCCCGACTGGTGGGCGGTCAATCAGCCTACCGGCAAGGGGACCAACAATTTCGATCGCGTGCACATCGAGTATTTCCGCGACGCGACCGTGGCGATGGAGGCGTTCAAGGCCGGCCAGATCGATCTGCGCAGCGAGAACATCTCGAAGAACTGGGCGACCGCCTATGACTTCCCGGCGGTCGATCGCGGGCTGGTGATCAAGCGCGACTTCAAGCACCACCTGCCGACCGGGATGCAGGGCTACGCGATGAATACGCGCCGCGCCGTGTTCGCCAACCCGCTGGTGCGCCAGGCGATGGCCGAGACGTTCGATTTCGAGTGGGCGAACAAGAACCTGTTCTACGGCAACTACACGCGCACCCTGAGCTATTTCAGCAACAGCGACCTGGCGTCGTCCGGGATCCCGCAGGGCGATGAGTTGAAGCTGCTGGAACCATATCGCAAGGAGCTGCCGCCGGCGCTGTTCACCGAGCCGTTCAAGCTGCCGGTGACCGATGGCTCAGGCAACAACCGAGAGCAGTTGCGCCACGCGCTTGATCTGCTGCAGCAGGCCGGCTGGTCGGTGAAGGAGCGCAAGCTGGTCGATCAGAACGGCGATCAGATGAGCTTCACCATCCTGCTGGACGAGCCGTCGCTGGAGCGTGTGGCGCTGCCCTATGTGCAGCTATTGCAGAAGCTCGGCATCGATGCGCGGGTGCGCACGGTCGATCCGGCGCAATATCAGCACCTGACCGACGACTTCGACTTCGACATGATCATGATGATCTATCCGGAGAGCGATATCCCGGGCAACGAGCTGCGCGACTACTTCACCTGCGCCGCGGCCAAGGCGCAGGGCAGCTACAACGTCCCCGGCATCTGCGATCCGGCGGTCGATGCGCTGGTCGAGCGGATCGTCACGGCGCAGGACCGCGAGACACTGGCAATCGCGGCGCGCGCGCTGGACCGCATCCTGCTGTGGCGCTGGTTCCTGGTGCCGAACTGGGACAGCCGGATCTTCCACATCGCCTATTGGGACCGCTTCGGCTATCCGGACAAGCCGATCCGCGAGGGGTTCAACTTCGACACCTGGTGGGTGGATCCGGCGAAGGCGGCCGCGGTCGAAGCGGCGAAGAATCAGTGAAGGGGAGGGCAATCGGCGTCACCTGAATGACCGGCTATCTCCTCCGCCGTGTGCTGCTGGTGTTCCCGACGCTGTTCGGCATCATCGCCATCAACTTCGTGGTGATCCAGTTCGCGCCCGGTGGTCCGGTCGAGCAGATGATCGCGGAATTGCGCGGCAAGGGCGACCTGTCATCGCGCCTCGGCGCGACCGCATCGGAATTCGGCAGTCCGGGCTCCTATCGCGGCGCCCGCGGCCTCGACCCGCACATGGTCGCGGACATCAAGAAGCTGTTCGGCTTCGACAAACCGCCACTGACACGCTTTCTCGAGATGGTCAGTGGCTACCTTCGCTTCGACTTCGGCCGCAGCTTCTTCCGTGACCAGTCCGTGGTGAATCTCATCCTGCAGAAGATGCCGGTCTCGATCTCGCTTGGCCTGTGGTCGACGCTGCTGGTGTATTTCGTCTCGATCCCCCTCGGCATCGCCAAGGCGGTGCGCAACGGCAGCCGCTTCGACCTGGCGACCAGCGCCGTCGTGCTGGTCGGCTATGCCATACCAAGCTTCCTGTTCGCGATCCTTCTGGTGGTGCTGTTCGCCGGCGGGAGCTTCTTTCAGTGGTTTCCGTTGCGCGGCCTCACCAGCGAAGGCGCTGCCCACTGGAGCCTGCCCGCGCGCATCGCCGATTATGCCTGGCACATGGTGCTGCCGACGGTCGCCATGGTGGCGGGCGGCTTCGCCAGCCTGACGATGCTGAGCAAGAACTGCTTCCTCGAGGAGATCGGCAAGCAATACACCGTGACCGCCCGCGCCAAGGGCGCCAGCGAGCAGCGCGTGCTGTACGGTCATGTGTTCCGCAATGCCATGCTGCTGGTCGTCGCCGGCTTCCCCCAGGCCTTCATCAGCATCCTGTTCACCTCGGCCCTGCTGGTGGAGATCGTGTTCTCGCTCGATGGGCTTGGACTGTTGGGCTATCAGTCGGCGATCCAGCGCGACTATCCCGTGATGTTCGGCACTCTGTATATCTTCACCCTGCTCGGGCTGCTGATGCAGATCGTCGGCGATACGCTGTACACCATCGTCGATCCACGCATCGACTTCGAGTCGAGACGGTGACGCTCTCCCCGGTCTCCCGCCGCCGGCTTGCCATCTTCCGTCAGCATCGGCGTGGCTACGTCTCGTTCTGGATCTTCCTGGCGGTGTTCGGCACCAGCCTGTTCGCCGAGTTCATCGCCAACGACCGGCCGCTGCTGATCCGGTTCAATGGTCAGTGGTACGTCCCTGTGCTGCAGGACTACAGCGAGGACGCGTTCGGGCGCGAATTCATGCCCACCGAGGCCGATTTCACCGATCCCGTCCTGCAAAATCTGATCGAGGCACATGGCTGGATGCTCTGGCCGGCAGTCCCTTACAACTACGCGACCACGGTCAAAGACCTGCCAAGCCCGGCCCCCTCGCCACCCTCGATGCGGAACCTGCTGGGCACCGACGACCAGGCGCGCGATGTCCTGGCCCGTGTCATTTACGGCCTGCGGCTTTCCGTGCTGTTCGGCTTCTCGCTGACGGCTGTCACTTCGGTCGTCGGCATCATCGCCGGCGCGATACAAGGCTACTATGGCGGGCTGATGGATTTGTTGTTTCAACGCTTCATCGAGGTCTGGAACGGCATGCCGGAACTCTATCTGCTGATCATTCTCGCCAGCATCATCACGCCCAGCTTCTGGGTGCTGCTGATCTTCCTGTTGTTGTTCCGCTGGATGAACCTGACCGGGCTGGTGCGCGCCGAGTTCCTGCGCGGCCGCAATCTTGAATACGTCCGTGCGGCGAGGGCGCTCGGCGTCTCCGACATCACCGTGATGCGACGGCACATCCTGCCCAATGCGATGGTGGCGACGCTCACCTATCTGCCGTTCATCCTGTCGGGCTCGGTAACTCTGTTGTCCACCCTGGATTTTCTCGGCTTCGGTCTGCCGCCGGGCTCACCATCGCTCGGCGAACTGGTCGCGCAGGCGAGGAGCAACCTGCAGGCGCCATGGCTCGGGTTCACCGCGTTCTTCGTACTCGGTGGCGTGCTGACGCTGCTGATCTTCGTCGGCGAGGCAGTGCGCGACTCGTTCGACCCGCGGCGGCTGCCGGCATGAGCCTCGTCGAGGTCGAGAACCTGTCCGTCGCCTTCGGCGCAAAGCGCGTGGTCGATGGCGTGTCGTTCAGCCTGAACCGCGGCGAAACCCTGGCGCTGGTCGGCGAGTCCGGCTCCGGCAAGTCGGTCACCGCGCTGTCGCTGTTGCAGCTGCTGCCGTCGGGCGGCAGTAATCCCACCGGCAGCATCAAGCTGAACGACGAGCAGATGATCGGTGCCGATGCCGACACGCTGCATCGCGCGCGCGGCGAGCTGGCCGGCATGGTGTTCCAGGAGCCGATGAACAGCCTCAACCCGTTGCACCGCATCGGCCGCCAGGTCGCCGAGGCGATCACGCTGCACCGGCGCATCCCGGCGCACAGCCTGCGCGAACGGGTGATCGACGTGCTGTCCCAGGCCGGCTTCGCCGATGCCGAGAACCGTCTGGAGGCGTACCCCCATCAGCTGTCCGGCGGTCAGCGGCAGCGCGTCATGATCGCGATGGCACTCGCCAACAATCCCGCGCTGCTGATCGCCGATGAACCCACCACCGCACTGGACGTCACGATCCAGGCGCAGATCCTGAAGTTGCTGACGCGGCTCAGAACGGAACGCCGGATGGCGCTGCTGCTGATCACCCACGACCTGCAGATCGTACGCCGCTTCGCCGATCGGGTGTGCGTGATGAAGGATGGCGCGGTGGTCGAGGCCGGCAGCGTCGCCGCAGTGTTCGAGGCACCCTTCCATCCTTACACCTGCATGCTGCTTGCGGCCGTGCCGAGGGGCCGCCCTGCGACGCTGCCGAACGATGCGCAGTGCCTGCTGCAGGCCGATGACGTGAAGGTGCACTTTCCGATCCGGCGTGGCGTGCTGCGCCGCACCGTCGGTCATGTGCGCGCGGTGGACGGCGTCTCGCTCGAGGTGCGCGAAGGCGAGACACTGGGGCTGGTCGGCGAATCGGGCTCCGGCAAGACCACGATGGCGCTGGCGGCACTGGGACTGGAACACGCCACCGGGCACATCACGTTCGACGGTGCGGATATCGCGACCCTCAACCGCCGCCAGATGAGCGCTTTGCGCTCAAGCATGCAGATCGTGTTCCAGGACCCGTATGGCAGCCTGTCGCCGCGCATGCCGGTCGGCGAGGTCGTCGCCGAAGGGCTGCGCGTGCACGAACCTGGCCTGAGCCGCGCCGAACGCGCGCAGCGGGTCGCCGCCGAACTCGAGGAGGTCGGGCTGCCCGCCGATACCGCCGAGCGCTATCCGCATGAATTCAGCGGCGGCCAGCGCCAGCGCATCGCGATCGCACGTGCCATGGTGCTGAAGCCGCGCTTCGTGGTGCTGGATGAACCCACCAGCGCGCTGGACATGTCGGTGCAGGCACAGATCGTCGAACTGCTGCGGCGCCTGCAGCAGGTGCATCGCCTCGCCTACCTGTTCATCAGCCACGATCTGAAGGTGGTGCGCGCGCTGGCCCATCGTGTGGTGGTGCTGCGCCATGGCCGCGTGGTGGAGCAGGGCGATGCCGATGTGGTGTTCGCCCACCCGCGCGAGGACTACACGCGCACCCTGATGACGGCGGCATTCGCGCTCGAGGCCTGACCGAGCAGGCGCGTCGCCAGACCGAGCGCGAACACCGCCGGAACCGTCAGGCCAAGGAACGCGGCACCCCAACCGAGCTGCGCGGCCAGCAGCCCGCCGAGCGTGGCGGAGAGCGCCGCGCCGACGCCCTGCAGCGTGGCGATGAATCCCAGCGCCGACTGGGTGCGGCCGGTTCCCCAGGTGAAGTCCGCCACCATGATCGGCACCGCCACGCCAAGCGTGCCGGCGCCGCATCCGTCCAGGACCTGGATCGGCACCAGCCAGGCCGGGTCCTGCGCCACAGCCGCCATCACGCCGCGGATCGGCAGGACACTACAGGCAGCCAGCAGCAGCCACGCGCGATCGATCCGGCCGGCCGCGCGGCCGGTCACGACCGCGACCGCCACCATGGTGAGCTGCGCGACCACCACGCAGGCAGCCATCCAGCGCGTTGCATTGCCGTGGCCGATTGCCGCCATGCGTTGGCCGAGCAAAGGCAGCATCGCGGCATTGCCGAGGTGGAACAGCAGCAACGCCAGACCGAGTATGAGCAGCGGGCGATTGCCCAGCACATGTGCGAATGAGACGGCCGGTTCGGCGTCGGCATGGCCGCTGGCGCGCTGTGCGTCGATTGCGTTGCCCGGAATGGAAAGCAGTGTCGCGGCGCTGCCGGCCGCCATGCCGGCCAGCACCCAGAACACGGACGCGGCGCCGAGTATGACGGTGGCAGCGGCCACCAGTCCTGCTGCAGCGACGTTGCCGGCGTGGTTCCACGCCTGGTTGCGTCCTTGCTGGCGTGGGAAGTCATCCTTCCCCACAATGCCGAGTGTGAGCGCGGTCACCGCCGGCGCCATCAGCGCGCCGCCGAACGCCGATGCCACCTGCGCTGCCAGGACAGCGGCGAAGCTGCGCGCCGGCAACGTTGCCAGTGTCCCGACCACGACGGCGAGCGATGCGAGCGCGACCCACAGCCGGAAGCGGCGGCTCTTGTCGACCAGCATGCCGGCGGGGCTGTTGAACAGCAGTCCCGCGAGGTCCCCGATGGTCATCACCAGGCCGACGTGCTCGGGGTTCCAGCCGATTGTTGCCAGCCAGGTCGCGAGAAACGGACCGAGACCGCCTTGGACATCGGCCAGGAAGAAGTTCAGCGCGGCCAGTCCCGCCGTCGGTGACATGACCCGTCGCAGATGCCGTCGTGCGATGAACGGACAAGGAGCGGCGGGATCACTCCCGCGTCAATGCCGCAGCAGCACCGGCAGGTCGGCGTGACCCAGCATGTAGCGTGTCACGCCACCCAGCAGGAACTCGCGCAACGCCGAGTGCTGATAGGCACCCATGATCAGCATGTCGGCGCCAAGCTGGTGCGCCTTTCGCAGCAGTGTCGCACCGAACGGGCCGGAACCGACGGTCAGCACCTGCAACTCCGCCGCAACGCCGTGCTCGGCCAGGATCCGCGGCGGCTCCGGAGCCATTGCGCCGGCACGCATTCCGGCAAGCACGAACACGGCCTCGGCGCGGGTCAGGCAGCGCAGCCCGGCGAGCACCGCCTTGGTCGCGCGTTCGTCATCGCGCCACGCGATCGCGACACGGCGGCCGAAATCCGCCGAACAATGCGCCGGTACCACAAGGACCGGCCGATCCGTCGCGAACAGCGCGGCGCGCAGTGCATGCCAACTGGTGCCGTAATCGCGTCGCGTCGGCAGTTCGATCACCAGGAAGTCGGCGCGCCGGCCGCGGTCCTCCACCAGCATTTCGGCGATGCCGTCCAGGTCGATCCAGTCGGAATCCAGGCTGCCGGACGGCAAACCCGCGGCCCAGGTGTCGAACACCGCCCGCAACTGCGCGGCACGGCCTGCCTCGGCGGCACGCAGCGTCGCTTCGCGCGCGGCGGTCAGCACTTCCTCGCTGGGCGAGATCATGGTCTCCGGCGGCGCGCGCACCACCAGCGCGTTGATGCGCGCCGCGCCGCAGTGCTCGGCCAGCCGTCGTGCGGCGGCGAGCAGCGCACCGGCTGCGGCGGGATGATCGAGCACCACGAGGATGACGCCAGGCATGTCACCACGCCTCGCGCCCCGCCTTCGGTCGCACCATGGTCGACTCGCGCGCGGCGCGCTGCTCGGCCTCGTGCTTGTCGAACATCGCCCGCGCCGCGGCGGACCGCTTCTCGGTGAGTTCGTCGCGATGCTCGGTGCACCAGTCGAACGACTCGACGCGCGGGATGTTGTCGCCGGAGAAGTGCGGCATCACGTAGCGGGCATAGAGTTCGTAGGAACGCTTGGTCGGCTCCCAGTCCGCCCAGTTGTGCGCCTGGTGCAGGAACACGCCGAACTCGCCCTGCTTCGCCCGCAGCCGTTCGATCAGCGCGATCGCGTCGTCCGGAGTGCCGATCACGCCGAACTTGTTCTCAACGAACCACTCCGCGGCATCCTGGCCGGGCGGCACGATGAAGCGCGGCTGGTTGTTGTTGAGGTAGCCGAGATAGCGTTCGAACCCGAAGCGGCAGTTCTAGAACGCCTTCTCCCGGGTTTCGGCGATGTGCATCGGTCCGACCAGGCGCAGCCGCGACGCATCCATCATGCGTCCCTGTTCGGCGGCGATGTCGCCTGCGATCTGCCAGTTGGCGGCGAGCGCGTCGTAGCCGAACGGGTTGGTCGCCGCGACGCAGATCATGCTGAGGTCGTACTTGCCGGCCAGCCGGCCGCCGGACGGTGTGACCGCGCTCACGACCGCGACCTCGGGATGCGGACGTGTATACGGACGCAGATGCGCGCGTGCGTTGACGAAGGTGTACCAGTCGGTCTTTTCGGTCACGATTTCGCCGCGGAAGAACCGGAGGATGACGTCCAGCGCCTCCGCCATACGGTCGCGCTGCGTGCTGGGATCGATCCCCAGCATCAGCGCGTCCGATGCGAGCAGACCGGGGCCGGCGCCGAACATGACGCGGCCCCGCGTGTGGTGGTCGAGCTGGATGATGCGGTTCGCGGTCATCAGCGGGTTGTGGTAGGGCAGCGAGATCACGCCGGTGCCGAAGCGGATCGAGCGGGTGCGTTCGGCGGCGACCGCGATGAACAGCTCCGGCGAGCTGATCGTCTCCCAGCCGGCGGAATGGTGCTCGCCGATCCAGGCTTCATGGTAGCCGAGGCGGTCGAGCCACTGCATCAGCTCGAGGTCGCGGTCCATGCAGGCGGCGGGGTTCTCGTCCATCGGGTGGAACGGCGGCAGGAAGACGCCGTGGCGGAGCTGGATCATGGCGCGGCCTTTTGGAACTGAGCGGCGACACTGTGCGCGCCATGCCACGGCGCCTCAAGGCGGCAGGAGTCGACCGAGGGTGCCGGTTCTCGTTATGATTCATGCCATGGACACCGTAGTAGAACGGCCATGGACCACCGAGAGCTTCCTCGCCTGGGAGGACCGGCAGGAGTTCAAGTATGAATTCGACGGTCAGCGGGTCATTCCGATGACCGGCGGAAGCATTGCGCATCAGCGCATCGTCTTCAATCTCTGCCTGGCTCTCATGGGCCTGCTCGCCGACCGGCCGCTGATCGCCGTGCGTCTCCGCATCGGCGCACAGATCCGCTACCCGGATGTCCTGATCTGCGCCGCCCCGCTTGATCAGACCACGCGCACATTGACCGATGCCGCGGCGGTCTTCGAAGTCCTTTCGGACGACACCGCCACCACCGATCGGGTCGTGTCGCCGTGCCGCTCGTCGATCTCTATCGCGGGCTGAACTTCCCGACATAGGGCCGCTTTCGGGAATCGCCCGCACGGCGATAGAATCCGACCGTGACGAGGTGCTCAGCCGGCTGTATTGAGCCTCTTGCAGCGCAAGCCCAGTCGAAGCCGCTTGAAGCCACCATGGACAGCGCGCATCTTCCTCTCATGTCCACAGCGCTGAAGATGCCGCCTCGGATGAGCGTTGCCGAGTTCCTCGAATGGGAACCGGACGACAGATCCGGCGCGCTCTGGCAGTTGCGCGACGGCGAGCCCGAGATGATGGCGCCCGCCTCCGATCCCCACGGTTCAATCCAGGCACAACTGGCCTATTTGCTCATCGCGCATCTCGATGGCCGTGGCAGTCCGTGCCGCGTGGTGGTTGCCCCCGGCGTGGTCCCCAGCGAACGCTCCGACGACAACTGCCTGGTCCCTGACCTCGGCATCACCTGCGCGCCGCCTACGGGCGCGCACCTGATGCACGCGCCGTTGGCGCTGATCGAAATCCTGTCGCCGACCAACATTTCGAAGACCCGGGCGAATGTCCGCGCCTACCGGACGATCGCGAATCTGGCGGAAATCGTGGTTCTGCGCTCGACCGCAATCGCTGCGGAGATACTGCGACGCGGACCGGATGGCGCATGGCCGGATCAGCCGGAGATCGTCGATGCAGACGGTGAACTGCGGCTCGACAGCATCGGATTTGCCGCACCGCTGCGCGCCGCCTATCGGACGACCAGCCTGACCTAGGCGGTGTCAGCCAAGGGGTCCGTCGCGAAATAACTGCTCGGAGCCGCCGCCGGCAAGGAGCCGCCGCGCAGGCGGCTCCTCGTGGATGATTTGCCTACCGTTCAGGTCTTACGGCGAAGCTGTAACAGGCCAAGCAGGCCAACGCCGAGCACGGCGATCGAGGCAGGCTCTGGCACACCGGTCGGGATCGCGCCGGGCAGGAAGGCGGCGGACAGGTCGGTAGCGCCGCACGACGCGAGCAGGCACGAGCCGGTCTGGAAGATCTCCTGATCCGTCAGCAGGCTGCCGCTGTGCGTAACCAATTCCGTGACGTCAAAGGCGTTGCCGACCGCATCCTTGGAAATGATGATCTCCGGGATGGCGAACGCCGAGGTGTCGCCGCCCTCACTCTCGTCGTCCCAGATTTCGATCATGCCGGTGCCGTTCTGGAACGCGGCGGTCGCCTCGATCTGCGGTATGATCTGCGACAGGAAGTTGTCGCCCTGGGCGATGGACGCCTGGTCGCCGGTGAAAGTCGTACCGTTGTAGGTGAAGCCGCCGGTCAGCGCGCTGTGCATGTCGTTGTACTGGTTAGGCGTGATCCAGTTGTACTGCGCATAGGTGTTGTTCGCCAGGTCGGTCGTCAGTTGGGAGAACGTCTTGACGTTGGATGTGGCGCTGTCGGTGAAGAACGCCATCGGATTGTGCTTCACCGCGTAGTTGTACTGCGACGTTCCGTTGTACGGGTTCGTGGTGACGGTCACACCGCTCGGCGCCGTACCGCCGGTGCCCGATGCGCTCTTCAGTGGCGAGGTCGAGTACTGGACGTCTTCCTGGTAGTTGTTCCAGGACACGCCCTTCTGCGTCAGCTGCCCGGTGAAGCTCTGTGCGGTGATGATGTTCCCTGCGGCCGCCGAGGGATCGGCATCGGTAGCCACGCCGAAATTCGAGCCGCCGTTCTGCCAGATGTAGTTCGGCTCGGACGGGTGGATGCCCGGAGCCACGTTGGTCATCTGCGAGAAATACGAGGTGTACTGTGCGTTCGGGTTGCCGGGCGTGACCAGACTGTTGATGTATGGCGCGGCCGCGTTGCCCAGAATCTGCTGGGGCGAGCTGGTCGGATTGGGCTGCGTGAAGTTGTGGTTCTCCAGCGCGATCGTGAAGACGGTCTGGATTTGTGCAGCGAATACCGGCCCTGAGAGCGCGGTCGCAGTGAGAAGGCCCAGCGCAAGACGTCGCATTATGTCATCCCCGGATAAGTTGTTGAACGGCCGTTGAGGGTAGCCGCGGGACCGTGACAGCCATGCGCAAGCACGGTTGAAATCTTGGCTAAATTTCCATTGCCACTCTGTTGCAGCGCGTTGCAGCCGCTGGCTTGACCGGCCCGTCGCGTGGGTCTCTCGTGTGTCCAGACAAGGAGAAAGCGGCCATGCACGATACGGTCATCCGTGGCGGCACCATCGTCGACGGCACCGGCAGACAGGCCTTCACCGGCGATATCGCGATCGACGGCGACCGCATCGCCGAGGTCGGCGGCAAGGCCGGCGCGGCGAAGCGGGACATCGATGCCGACGGGATGCTGGTCACGCCCGGCTGGGTCGATGTGCATACGCACTACGACGGCCAGGCGACGTGGGACCAGGAGCTGGCGCCGTCATCCTGGCACGGTGTCACCACCGTCCTGTTCGGCAACTGCGGCGTCGGCTTTGCACCGGTGCGGCGCGAGCATCACGCCTCGTTGATCGGCCTGATGGAGGCGGTCGAGGAAATCCCCGGCATCACGCTGTCGGAAGGCCTGAAGTGGGACTGGGAAAGCTTCCCGCAGTACCTCGATGTGTTGGAGCGGATGCCGCGCGCGATCGATGTCGCCGCGCAGGTGCCGCACCATCCGCTGCGCGTCTATGTGATGGGCGAGCGCGCGATCAACCGCGAGAAGGCGACCGCGGACGATATCGACGCGATGCGGCGCATGACGCGCGAGGCGCTCGAGGCGGGTGCGTTCGGCTTCACCACCTCGCGTACCAATTCGCACAAGACGCCGACCGGCGAGATGGTGCCAGGCCGCTATTCCGAGGTGCAGGAGCTGCTCGGCATCGGTTCGGCCCTGAAGGGCCTGAGGCATGGTGCGTTCGGTGTGAACAGCGATTTCGACATCGAGAGCGAGGAACTCGCCTGGATGACCAGGCTGGGTCAGGACACCGGCCGGCCGGTGTGGTTCCTGCTGACCGATCGTCCGACCGATCCGGTGCGCTGGCAGCGCCTGATGGAAGGCGTCCGCACCGCCCGGGCGCAGGGTGCTTTCGTCACCGCACAGGTGGCTGGCCGTCCGATCGGCGTGATGCTGGGCGTCGATACCGCGCTCAATCCGTTCTCGATCCGGCCGAGCTATCAGGACCTGTTGCAGCTTCCCGCGCCGGAGCGCCTGGCACGGCTGCAGGATCCGGCGGTGCGCGCGGCGGTGCTGAATGACGAACCATCAGCGGAACTGGTGCGCCGGCTGTCGCAGTTCCGTCAGCAGATCACGACCCGTTGGGATCGTATGTTCATCATGGGTGATCCACCGGACTACGAGCCGGAAGCCAGCAGCAGCATCGCTGCGATGGCGGATCGTTCGAACCACTCGCCCGCCGAAGTCGCATACGACTACCTGGCGGGCGGCCCGGACCGGTATCTGTTCTTTCCGATCGTCGGCTACAACGAGGACAACCACGACATCATCCGCACCATGCTGACCTCGCCGGAGACAATGCTCGGGCTGTCGGACGGCGGCGCGCACTGCTCCTCGATCAGCGACGCCTCGGTGCCGAGTTGGATGCTGGCGCATTGGGGACGCGATCGAAAGCGCGGGCCGGGACTGCCGCTGGAGCTGATCGTCAAGCGGCAGACCAGCGAGACGGCGGATTTCTTCGGGTTTGCCGATCGCGGCCGGCTGGCGCCGGGGCTAAAGGCCGATGTCAACGTGATCGACTTCGAACGGCTGCGCCTGCACGTGCCGGAGATCCGCTACGACCTGCCCGCTGGCGGACGGCGGCTGGTGCAGCGGGTCGACGGCTACATCGCCACGCTGGTGTCCGGCACGCCGGTGTTCGAGCACGGGCAATATACCGGCGCGACACCGGGCAGGCTGGTGCGCGCGGGGTAGGCGTCACCTCGCCCGATACTCCCGATGGCACGCGTCGCAGACCTCGCCCACAGCCTTGACCTGGGCGGCCACAGCGTCGGCATCGCCGGCCTTGGCGAGTTCCGCCAGCCTGGTCGTGGCGTCGACCATCTCATTTGCGGTCTTCAGGAAGCCCTCGCTGTCGGACCAGACCGCCGGCAGTGCCTTGGTGTTGTGACCTTCCTCGCTGCCCTTCGGGAACTGCGTCGGGAACTGCTTCATCCAGCGTGCCATTGCCCTGGCCGGCCGCTCCAGCGTCTTCACGTCGCCCTTCGCAGTGACCACGAAGCGGATTCCCGCATACGTGGCAGCGAACAGGTCCTGCCCCGCCTGCCGGGTCTCGATCGGGTCGGTCCCGTCAGCCTTCGCCGTGCCGGCGCAGATCAGTAGCAGAGCTGCCAAGAGCATCAGCCGGTTCGTCATCTGAGATCGCCTCCGTCCTGTGCTGCCAACCCAATGGCCGATCATCGGACGCGCGGCTGTCGTCAAAATTCCGCCCGACCGCACGAAACCGGTGGCAGAATCGCATCCCGCCGTCCACATGGAGGCCATGCCAGACATTCACGCCGTCGCCGTGTTCTGCGGCTCCCGCACCGGGAATGATCCCGCGTATCGCGGCGCCGCGCAAACGCTCGGGCGCGGGCTGGCGGAAGCGGGCATTCGTCTCGTCTACGGCGGCGGCCGCATCGGGCTGATGGGCGTCCTGGCCGATGCAGCCCTGGCCGCGGGCGGCACGGTGACCGGCGTCATCCCGGAATTCCTCACGCGACGGGAGGTCGCCCATCCTACGGTCACCGAAATGATCGTCACGGACTCCATGCACCTCCGCAAGCAGCGCATGTTCGAGGCGGCCGATGCCTTCATCTCGCTGCCGGGCGGTCTCGGCACCCTGGACGAGACCATCGAGATCATCACCTGGCGCCAACTCGGACTGCACGCCAAGCCGATCCTGATCTGCGACGTGGCCGGGTCCGCGGCGCCCTTCCTGGCCACCATCGAGGCCGCGATCGCCGCCGAATTCGCCTATCCCGGAGCGCGCGAACTCTATGAGGCTGTGGACGGTGTCGCGGCGGCGCTGCTGCGCCTGTCGCAGCTTCACGGCGGGGCGTGCGGCGAGGCCGCGCGACTGTAGCGGCGACTTGCCGGAGCCTCCACCCGGGGCTATATGCCCCGCCTTGGCCGGAGTGTAGCTCAGCCTGGTAGAGCACTGTGTTCGGGACGCAGGGGCCGGAGGTTCGAATCCTCTCACTCCGACCAGCAACCAGGCCATAGCGTTTTGGGCCCGACCGGAAATTCGCGCATTCACTTGGGGTGATTCCACCTCGCCTGAAACCGCCCTAGCCGGCGCGGCGCGCGGCGACATACTGGCACCATGACGTGAATGACCAGTACGCCAGCGTCCGGCTCACGATGTCGTCCTCCGACCTGCCGAGCGCCAGCATATGATCCTCGAAGAACGGCACCTGTACGATGCCGGCTGAATCGATGCGCAATCCGGCAGCAAGCAACGCGCCATGCACCGCTTGCGTGTCGGGAAGCTCCTGCCGATGGGTCGCGTCGTCGAAATAGTTGCCGGTCATGACGTCCAGCCCAACGGCATGCAATTCGGGAGCGGTCGGCAGCGCGAGCGCGTCGGGTCGGGGCCATTCGAGGAAGATGCGTCCGCGCGCCGTCAGACGGCCCGCAGCCCAGCGTATGAACTCTATCGGTTCGTCGATGTGCTCGATGAAGTTTGCCGCAACTATCGCGTCGAACTGCTGGCCACCGAAATCCGGCGTCACCTGGGGCCATGCGCCCAACTCGTATCCGTCGTAGCGGTCGAACATATCCCCGCGTTCAATGGCAAAGGCAAACATTTTCAGATCAGGTCGCGGCGGCGGCGGCCAGCTTCGATAGATCTGCAGTGAGCCGTCGCCGGCACCGACGTCCAGCAGCGACGCCGCGGACGGCAGTGTCTTCACGAATTGGCACCGCGCGCCGAGCTGGTGCCAGGTCTCGATTGCGACAGCATCGCCCAGGTGGGTCCGTTCCGCCGCCTCCATCCAGGCACGGATCTGCTCAATGTCCATCGGCGCGTCCTGATCCAGGAAGCGCAAGACCCTGACTTGTGCTGATTGGAGGGTCAAGCCTGAGACCAGCACTCGACGTGGCATAAAGCATTGGCATTTCCGGAGAATTCCTGCTACGGAGCCGGTGTAGCTGCGGCGCGGAATGGCGCAGGCGATGCTTCCACAAGGTCAATCGGCATTTTCAAACGGCATTTTGGACGCGGGAACCAGCGGTTCGCATCCGCCTTGCGACGACTGATCGGGAGACCGCGTTGCTAACCTCCCGCGCCACGATAATAGCGCGCACCAATGCGGCCGAGCCGGGCTGGCAGCGCTGGCGACACATACTGCTGAATTATTTGACGCGGCCCGTCTATGCGCTGTACGGGCGTCGGTTGCTCGCTCAGGTGTTGCAGCGCCCGCCGCCGCGCCACGTCGGCATCATCCTCGACGGCAATCGGCGTTTCGGACGGCTGTCGGGTGTGATCGACCCGCTGCAGGTCTACGCAAAGGGTGCGCGGAAGCTGGACGATCTGTTGGACTGGTGTGGCGAGCTGTCGATCCCGGCGGTCACTCTGTGGGTGTGCTCGACCGACAACCTGGCGCGTCAGCCACAGGAGGTCGCCGGCATCCTGGGAGCACTCGAGACGAAGTTGCGCGCGCTGGTCGGCGATCCGCAGATCCACCGGCGCCGGGTGCGCGTGCAGGCGATCGGCCGGCTCGAACTGCTGCCGGACAGCACTGTCGCGGCCATCCAGGCGGCGGAGGCGGCGACGGCGGATTACGATGCGATGCTGCTGTCGATCGCGGTGGCCTATGGCGGGCGCGAGGAAATCGCCGATGCCGTGCGCGAGATGCTGACCGAGGCGATGCACACTGGAGCAGAACTGCCGGAGATCATCGAGACTGTGTGTCCCGAGCGGATCGGCCGGCATCTTTATCTCGCCGGCACGCCCGAGCCGGATCTGATCATCCGCACCAGCGGCGAACTGCGATTGTCCGGCTTTCTGCTGTGGCAAAGCGCCTACAGCGAATTCTACTTCTCCGACATGCTCTGGCCGGCGTTCCGCAAGATCGATTTTCTGCGCGCGGTGCGTGCGTTCCAACAGCGCCGGCGCCGCTACGGCCGCTGACCGAGCAGGTGACGGCGCAGCACCGGCAGATAGCCGCGCAGGAAGGTGCGCAGCGAACCCTTCAGCAGTTGATGCTCGCTCTGCAGCGTGACCAGCTGCTGCGTGATCCGGTCTGCCCGTTCGCCAAGCGCAATGTGCTCGAGCTGGAGGAGGCGAGCCAATTCAGCCGCGGCCTGCTCGGCCTGCTCCGCCCGGCTGCCGCTCGGCGCTCAACGCATGCTGCGTTTCGTTTTGGACTTCTCCGAGTGTTGCCAGATCTGCCGCCAGCCGCGCCGCCTCAGCCGCCCGCGCGTCACGCTGGTCGGTAAGCGCGTCGTGGCGCGCGCGGAAATGAGCCAATCGCCGGCGCCAGACTTCATGCTCGTCCACGGCTCGCGGCGAGTACGGCGCGGCCGTCGCCGTTTCGCCAGCCCTGTCGCGCGCCAGGCCCAGGCGCGTATACCCGGCATCCAGGCAGGTGCAGATACGCTGGAACTCCACCGCCGCGTCGACGCCGCGCTCCTCCTCCCAGGTCTTCAGCCGGTCAACCAGATCATAGGTCGCGCGCAGCACGGCGACCGCTTCAGGGTACTCGCCGGGCGAAGCATTGCGCGTCTGCGACAGCCAGTGATCGATCCTGTCATGGGCAAGGCGGGCGAGGCTCCGGCCGTCATCGGTCACACGTTCACGATCGAGGCGCGATGTGTAGCGATTGGTCTTTTCAACCCATTGCGCCACATCCCGATGTGAAAGGTGGTGGATGGCCACACCCGTGTCCGGAGCGACCCGCAGCACGTTGTCGGAGTGCACCTCTGTGCCGTCATGCACCGTGCCATTGAACGTGACGGCGCCGCGACGGAACATGCGGATCTGGTGTTCCGGCCAATAGTACGCTGCCTCGTCGTGCGTGCCGAGAATATAGTGCCGCTGCAGCAGTCCGTAGACGTCGGCGCGCGGCGCGGCCAGCTCCGCCTGGATGAAACGGATCGCCTCGATGCTGAGGCATTCGTCATCATCCAGACAGATGATCCAGTCATGCGCGCATTGCGCGACCGCGAAGGCGCGCGTCTCCTCCACTGTCGGGGACCAGGGGACCGTGATGACGCGGTCGGCGTGGCGCGCGGCGATCTCGCGCGTCTCGTCAGTGGACGACTTGTCGATCACGATGACCTCGTCGGCAAAGCCGAGGCCGCGCAGACAGGTACCGATCAGCGATGCACGGTTACAGGCGACAACGACCGCGCTCAGCTTTCCGCGCAACGCCGGCCCTCCATGAGATGTCGACCGAGTCGTCCGAACCACGACCGCGCGTGGTTAGTTCAGCCGGGTGCGAAGCTCCTCCATCGCGCCGCGGATCCGACTCGCGGCGTCGCCTTCCGGCACCAGCGAGAGGAAGCGCTCGAAGCAGCGCAGCGCGGCAGTGACGCGATCGAGCCGCTGGTTCATCACCGCGGCCTGGCGCCACAGGTCGGCGTGGTCGGGCGCGATGCGCAGCATGTCCTCGGTGCAGGTCAGCGCGCCAGGCAGATCGCCCGCCTGCACCCTGCGGCTCATGATGTTGTTCTGCAGCCGCAGCAGCACCCGACGCGCGCTCATCGGCCGCAGCAGGCCGGGACGCAGTTCGGCCTTCTCACCTTCCACGCGCTTCAGCAGCACCCGCAGATCGCGCGCGTCGAGCGTAACGCCACCGCCGAACACATCGACCACCGCCTGCTCGCTCTTGCCTTCCAGTGCCACCAGGAAATGCGCCGGGAAGTCCACGCCGTGCGCGCCCCATCCCGCCGCACGCGCGGTGTGCAGCCAGATGACACCAAGGGCAACCGGCAGTCCCTTGCGGCGCCGGATGACGCTGATCAGGTTGGCATTGGCGAGATCGTCGTAGGTCTCGGCGTCACCCCCATAGGCATAGCGCCCGGAGATCAGGCCCGCCAGCGCCTCGGCGCGCATCGACAGATCGTTGGTGCCGATCGTGTCGGCGAGCTCCACAGCGTCGCGCGCCAGGTCCGACAGATGCGCGCGCGCCGCCTGCCAGTCGGCGTCCGGTGCATCGACGCGGGCGAGCTGGAGTGCGGCGTCACCGATGTCGATCTCGGTATCCGGCAGCACGCCGATCGCTTCCAACGCGGCACGTGGGTCGCTCATGGCGGCCAGTGTGGGGGCGATGGCGGCTCGGTGCAAGGAGGGCTCACGAGATGCCAAAACGCGAAGGGTCGGTTCGTGCATTGGCGTCTTTGCGTCCGACGGTCTTATACCAACGGCCCGATCCAGTGACGGCTTCGGCTGGAAAGCCGAAATTGGCACCGGTTGGGCCGCGTTGCCGGCAGCGATGCCTGACGGCACGTGACGCCAGGGACCTAAGCAACCATATTCGTCGGCTCCAAGCGCTCATTGATGGCGGCAGTGAATGGCACAAAACAGTAGACACCGTTGAATTCACTGTTGAAGACGGACCAATACAACACTGCACGCCCGGTGGGATTCTGCACCGGATTGATCCTGGCTTCGGAGATCTCGATCCACACATAGGGGCGGTCACCGTATCGGCTGATCCATTGCTTCATCCAGGCGCTTCTTGCTGCTTGATATGCTTCGTTGTCCTCGAGGGACAAACGCGGCCTCGCTAGCGCGTCACTGAATGTCTCGCTGTCCACCCTGGCCTCGTGATGCTGAGTTCGATCGTTCCATCTGGCATCGACCATACGGCAGTCAGCGACCGTGCAGCAGGGTGCGCCTGGAACGCCTGGAACAGTCAGGGTGCGAAACCAGTCCCTGAATTGACCAGTCGCGTCGCGCGGCGGAGCGGCATACGCGGACACGCCGGTCAGCGATGCAATGGCGAACCAGACCAGGCGCATCAAAACCTCCTGCCAGGAGCCCCCCTGCCTTGTCTGTCGTGGGTGTGTACGGGCGTCGTTGGCATGAGATCGCCGGGGACCACGCAGGCCGCGAGTTCCTTTGCCCGCAGCCAGGCGAAGCTAGCGAATGCTTACTCCGCGGCGCTATCCGATTGCGGCCACCACTGGCCGAATACGGCATGATTCAAATGCAGTTCGCGGCGGACATTGACGGTCCCTTCCCGGACGGAAGGTTCGGGCTAGACGGGCAAGCCCGCCGATTCCAACCCCTCCGCGTTGCGGGCGAGGAATTCCGGCTGCATGATCCGGCCCCACACGTTGACCATTGCGCCAATGCTGGCGTCAGGATACTGACGCCGGAGTCGCACTACATTCCGTTGGGCTTCGACAATTCGGCCGGAACAGGCCTGCGCGACCACCGCGATGCGGTATGCCCAGGTCTCTGACGGCCGCTCTTCAAGGCCCCTGATTGCCCATTTGACAGCCTCGTCATACCGGCCCATCAGGAAATATGCCTGACTTGTCCCCAGCATGGTACTGAACCTGTCCCGA
>DASXNR010000358.1:0-14837 GCA_036494925.1 Acetobacteraceae bacterium | reverse complement strand
CCGCGCTTGTGCGTCAACGCTCTCGCTCTTGCCGCCCGGCGATACCCTTGCGTAGCCGTATTTCATGGGGGCATTATGCACCGGACTTACGCGCCAAAAAAGCGCAATCTTTCAGCGGCCTAGTTTTGGTGCGAAATTCTTAAGTTTCGCACCACTCGGAGGCCATCTGACGCAACCTGATACGGCGTCTATAGTTGACGCCGCTCCCGCTGCCCCTGGGGTCTGGCGAGGTTGTTTCTGGCGGCCTGCACCCCAAGCCCACCAACCCAGCCGGCAGTCCGATCCTCGGCACGCTCTGCGGCAGCGACGCGATGCGGCCACGCGCCGCTGCCCGTCGGCGTCTTTGCAGTGGGCATCAGGGAAAGACGTGGATGGCCGAGCCGAGCCAGGCCACGACGATGGGGCAGGGCCGGCGCCGGGCGGCCGGGCTTGGCAGGTCGGACCAGCAGGGGTGGAGTGACCGCGTCACCGCCAGGAGCCCGTCCATGCCCACCAATCCCGCCGACAGCCCGATCCTCGGCACGCTCTACGGCAGCGACGCGATGCGCGCGGTGTTCGACGAACGCGCCTACTTCCAGTGCATGCTCGACGTCGAGGCGGCGCTGGCCCGGGTGCAGGCGAGGCTTGGCATCATCCCGGCCAATGCTGCCGATGCGATCACCCGCGCCGCGCATGTTGCGAATCTAAGCACCGAGGAACTCGCCGCCAGCGCGCGCAACGTCGGCTATCCAGTGGTCGGCCTGGTCGCCGGTCTGTCGCGCGCCGCCGGTGAGTCCGGCGGCTGGACCCACTGGGGCGCCACCACGCAGGACATCATGGACACCGCCACCGTGCTTCAGGTGCGCGAAGGCCTGACGCTGATCCGCGCCGCGCTCGCCGGCATGGTCGGATCGCTGGCGGCGCAGGCGGAGCGGCACCGCCACACGGTGATGGCCGGGCGGACGCATCTGCAGCAGGCGCTGCCGATCACGTTCGGGCTCAAATGCGCGGTCTGGGCGCAGCCGCTGATCGGCCATGTGCACCGCCTCGACGCACTGCGCCAACGCGTCGAGCAGGTAAGTTTCGCCGGCGCGGCCGGCACGCTTGCCTCGCTCGGCGATCAGGGCGTCACTGTGATGGAGGGGCTGGCCGCCGAACTCAACCTCGCCGCGCCGGCGGCGCCGTGGCATGTCAGCCGGGACGGGTTCGCCGAGACGGTGGCCTTCCTCGGCCTGGTCTGCGGCAGCCTGGCAAAGCTCGCCACCGACGTGATCCTGCTGGCGCAGACCGAAGTGGGCGAGCTGTCGGAGCCGTACGTTGCCGGCCGCGGCTCATCGTCCACCATGCCGCAGAAGCGCAACCCGATCGCCAGCGAGTACATCCTGGCGGCGGCGCGCACCGTGCATGCGCTGGTACCGGTGATGTTCGGCGCGATGGCCGCCGACCACGAGCGCGCTACCGGACCCTGGCAGGCGGAGCTGCTCGCCCTGCCGCAGGCGTTCGTGCTGACCCACGGCGCGCTGCAGCACGCCGGGGCGATCGCCGAGGGCATGGTGGTCGATACCGGCCGGATGCGGCGCAACCTCGATCTGACCGGCGGGCTGATCGTCGCGGAGGCCGTGATGATTGGCCTGGCACCGCATATCGGTCGCGGCGAGGCGCACCACGTGGTGAAGCACGCCTGCGATGCCGCGCTGGCGGAGGGTATTCCGCTGGCCGACGCCCTGGCACGCGAAACGACTGTCACTGCCAGGCTGGATCGCGCCGCGATCGAGATGCTGACCGATCCAGCCCACTACCTCGGCAGCGCCGACCGCTTCATCGATCGCGTGCTGACAGCCGCGGCACAATTGCGCGCGGACTGACTTCCCGTTAATGAGGCAGCCAAGTTTGGCGGGATCTCTCCTTGCCGGTCGGCGACGCCGTGCCGTGACGGACTGCCTGCGGACGACATTTGCGCCTCGCAGGGAGCCGGCGCCGGATTGACGGCCGCGGATGTGGCCAGTGGAGAGGAAACAGACATGCCCAGACATCACAGAGTGACACGGCGCACGGCGTTGCGGATCGGCGCGGCCGCGGCGGCGTTGCCGCTGGTGCACATCCGCACCGGCCACGCCGCCGGCAAGGTCTCGATCGGCTTTTGGGACCATTGGGTCCCCGCCGCCAACGACGTGATGAAGCAGCAATGCGCGGCGTTCGGTCAGGCGAACCAGGTGGAGGTGCAGGCCGACTTCATCACCTCGGTCGGGTCCAAGAACCTCCTGACCATCGCCGCCGAGGGCCAGGCCAAGACCGGCCACGACGTGCAGCAGTTCCCTGGCTGGGAGGTGCAGAACCACGCCGACCAGATCGAGCCGATCGACGACGTGATGAAGCGGCTCACCGACAAGTTCGGGCCGACCAGCGCGGCGAGCGAGTATCTGTTCAAGGTCAAAGGCCACTGGTTGGCGGTGCCGTCCAGTGCCGGCACGCAGAACAAGGGACCGTGCGGGCGGATTTCGATCCTGAAGGAGGCGGCTGGCATCGACGTGGTGAAGCTGTATCCGCCGTCCGCGGACGCCGCGCCTGAGGCCGAGAACTGGACCTACGACGCGATGCTGAAGGCGGCCGAGGCCTGCCACAAGATCGGCAAGACCTTTGGCATTGGGCTGGGCGTCACCGCCGACTCCGTCGATACCGCCGGCGCGCTGTTCGCGGCTTTCGGCGCCGAAGTGGTGAGCGCCAAGGGCGACATCACGGTGAAGTCGGACGCCGTGCGCGAGGTGCTGGAATACGCCCAGAAGCTGGTGAAGTTCCTGCCCGCCGATGCAGTCAGCTACGACGATGCGTCCAACAACCGCGCGCTGATCTCCGGGCAGAGCGCATTGATCTGGAACCCGCCATCCGCCTGGGCGGTGGCGAAGCGTGACGCGCCGACCGTCGCGGCCGACTGCTGGACCTTCCCGGCGCCGAAGGGCCCGAAGGGCCGCTTCGTGCCGCTGGGCGCCTTCTCCTGGGGGGTGTGGAATTTCTCTCCCAACAAGACGGCCGCCAAGGAGCTGATCGAATTCCTCTGCCAGCGCGAGCAGGTGGAGGCGCGATGCAACGCCTCTCTCGGCTACGACATCCCGCCGTTCGCCAGCATGACCGACTTCAAGATCTGGGACGAGGTCGAGCCGCCGAAGGGCACAGTCTATCATTACCCGATCCGCAAGTCGCAGCATCAGGAGAACTGTATCGCGGTGGCGCCGGCTCCGCCGGATATCGCGGTGCAGATCTACAACCGCGGCACATTGCCGACGATGTTCGCCAAACTGCAGGGCGGCCAGTCGATCAAGCAGGTGCAGGACTGGGCGCAGGACGAGCTGGAAGGCTTCACGCGCTGACCGCTGCGCGTCGTGCCGAGCAAGGCTGGCGTTGCACAATGCAACGCCAGCCGCTAGCGTGGTGAGACAACAATAAGATACCCCGTGATCCTTTGCCCGAATTTATGGCAGAGGTGCGGTCGACGAGGGCGGGTCTACCGCCACGGGCAGGGGTCTTGCTTGGTCGCCGTCGGGGTGATGCCCGGTGGCGTGGGAGGTACGTGAATGGCGAGGCTGCACCGCGGCTCGCATCATAGTCCGTTACGATTGGGAGCCTATTGCGGCTGCCGTGCCCCAGTGCACGCACGCGAGGCCCGGCGCCGAACGGCGCCGTGGGAATGTCTGCCGTCGTGGCAGGGTAAGGGAGAATAGAATGGCCGACGGCACCAGCGTTCCTGTTGGCGTGATGACGCCAGGTATGGTGGGCAGCCGCCGTGCCAGCACCATGAAGCGCTTCGCCCAGCGGCGGTCGACCATCGCCTTCTTCCTGTGCCTGCCGCTGATCCTGCTGGTCGCTGGCTTCGTCGTCTATCCGGCGTTCTATGCCATCTGGCTTTCCATGCTGAACAAGAAGATGACCGCGTTCGTCGGTCTCTCGAATTTCGCGTTCCTGCTGAAGCGCAACACCTTCCAACTCGTCATCTTCCAGAGCTGCCTGTTCGCCGTCACCGCGGTGGTCTTCAAGGCGCTGTTCGGCTTCATCCTGGCGCACCTGATGCACAACATCCCCGGCAAGAACCAGCGTATCTGGCGCGGGCTGCTGCTGGTGCCCTGGGTGATCCCGCTGGCGCTGTCCACGCTCACCTGGTGGTGGATGTTCGATCCGTCCTACTCGGCGTTCAACTGGCTGCTGAACCAGTTCGGCTTCGCCTCCGTGCCCTGGCTCGGCATCGGCTGGATCGCGCGGTTCTGCACCATCACGGTGAACGTGTGGTTCGGCACGCCGTTCTTCATGATCATGTATCTCGCCGCGCTGAAGTCGGTGCCCGAGCAACTTTACGAGGCAGCTTCGATCGATGGCGCCGGCGCGCTGCAGAAGCTGTTCTTCGTCACCCTGCCGATGATGCGCAACATCATCGCCATCACCGTGCTGTTCAGCCTGATCGTCACGTTCGCCGACTTCGACATCGTTCGCATCCTGACCGGCGGCGGGCCGCAGGACATGACGCACGTGTTCGCCACCTACGCCTTCCAGGTCGGCATCCAGTCGGGCGACATTCCGCTGGGCGCCTCGGTGAGCCTGTTCATGTTCCCCATCCTGGCGATCTCGGCGTTCTTCGTGTTGCGCGGCGTCACCCGTCGCACCAAGGAGATCGCGGCATGAGCTCGACCACGGTTGTCGCCAACGAGGTTCCGCGCGCCCGGCGCACGCATAACAGCCTGCACCGGCAGCGCACGTGGGCGCTGTGGGGCAGCTATATCGCGCTCGGCGTGTTCGTCGTCATCTTCCTGGTGCCGCCGTTCTACACGCTGATGACCAGCCTCAAGACCTCGGCCGAGATCGGGGCGGAGTCCGGCAGTCCGTGGATCGTCCACCATCCGACGTTCGAGAATTTCTGGTACCTGATCACCTATCCGAACTTCCAGACCTACTACATCAACTCGGTGATGATCACGATCGTGGTCGTCGCCATCAGCATCACGATCGCCGTGCTGGCGGCGTTCAGCCTGTCGCGCATGGGGTTCTGGGGCAGCCAGACGCTCGCCACCGGGGTGTTCCTGACCTACCTGATCCCAGCCTCGCTGCTGTTCCTGCCGTTGTTCAAGATCATCGGCTGGCTCGGGCTGATCAACAACATCTGGTGCCTGGCGATCCTGTATCCCACGCTGGCGGTGCCGTTCTGCACCTGGATCATGATCGGCTACTTCAGCTCGATCCCGAAGGAGCTGGACGAGGCGGCACTGATCGATGGCGCGGGCTATCTGCAGATGCTGTGGACGATCTTCATCCCGGTGGCGATGCCGGGCATCATCGCGGCCACCATCTTCGCCTTCACGGTGAGCTGGGGCGCGTTCCTGTATCCGCTGGCCTATCTCTACACCGCGAACCAGATGGTGCTGACGGTCGGCATCATCAGCGACCTGATCCGCGGCGACGTGTTCCTGTGGGGCAAGATCATGGCCGCGGTCGTGCTCGCCTCGCTGCCGCCGATCCTGGTCTACGCCTTCCTGATGGACTATTACGTCGCCGGCCTGACCGCCGGCGCGACCAAAGGCTAGGACTCGGCAACTTCACCGCAAACCACGAGGGAACGACAAGACCATGGCTGAAGTCTCCTGCCGCAAGGTAGTCAAGAACTACGATGGCGGCGTGCAAGCGGTGAAGGGCATCGACCTCGAAATCGCCGATCGCGAGTTCGTTGTGCTGGTGGGTCCGTCAGGATGTGGCAAATCGACCACCCTGCGCATGATCGCCGGCCTCGAGGAAATCACCGAAGGCGAGATCTGGATCGGCGGCGACGTGGTGAACGACGTGCCGCCGCGCGACCGCGACATCGCCATGGTGTTCCAGAACTACGCGCTGTATCCGCACATGAGCGTGTTCGACAACATGGCGTTCGGTTTGAAGCTGCGGAAGTTCCCCAAGGACGAGATCAAGCGGCGAGTGGACGAGGCGGCGCGCATCCTCGACATCGGCATGCTGCTGGACCGCAAGCCGCGTGCACTGTCCGGCGGGCAGCGGCAGCGCGTGGCGATGGGCCGCGCGATCGTGCGCAATCCGAAGGTGTTCCTGTTCGACGAGCCGCTGTCGAACCTGGATGCCAAGCTGCGCGTGCAGATGCGGACCGAGATCAAGAAGGTGCACCAGACGGTGCGCACCACCACGGTGTACGTGACGCACGATCAGGTGGAGGCGATGACGCTGGCCGACCGCGTGGTGGTGATGAACCACGGCGTGATCGAGCAGGTCGGCTCGCCGCAGGAGCTGTACCACAATCCGACCACGCGGTTCGTGGCCGGCTTCATCGGCTCGCCGGCGATGAATTTCCTGCCGGCGCGCATCCAGGATGGCGCCAACGGCGGCCTGGCGGTGAAGGTCACCGACCAGATCGTGCTGCCGGTGCCGCCGTCGCGCGTGGATCGCTACGGCAAGCACAAGGGCAAGGAGATGGTGCTCGGACTGCGGCCGGAGCATCTGTTCGAGTACCATGAAGCCGGCCGTCCCGGCTGGACGCGCGTCGATCTGCCGGTCGATGTGGTCGAGCCGATGGGAATGGAGACGATGGTCCATTTCTTCATCGGCCACGATCCGGTCTGCGCCCGGGTCGATCCCGCGACCCACGCCGAACCTGGCGAGATGCTGCCGCTGACGGCGGATCTGAACCAGATGCACCTGATGGAGCCGGACAGCGGGCGGGTGGTGTAGCGGTTTCTGCCCAACGCCATGGCCGGGCATGACCCGGCCATCCGTTCCGAGACGACAGCAGCCGGGCGCAGCGAGTGTGGTGCCCTGCGGGGCGCGATTAAATCGTTGCCGGATGGCACTGGCGATCGATACAGTCCGGTTCGAGCGCAGAGACCGGAGGCGACATGGACTATCCGTATGACCTCGGCCGCTACTCCCGGACGGTGACCACCAACTCGGCGGACGCACAGCGTTGGTTCGACCGTGGCCTCAACTGGTGCTTCGGCTACCACCACGAGGAGGCCATCGTCTGCTTCGAGCAGGCGCTGCAGGCCGATCCGAACTGTGCCATGGCGCATTGGGGCATCGGCTACGCCGCCGGGCCGAACTACAACTTCCCCTGGGAACTGATGGACCCCGCCGGCAAGGCCACGGCGCTCGCCCGTTCCCATGACGCCTCCCGCGCGGCGCTCGCCCTGGCCGGCGGCGTCAGCGCGCCGGAACGTGTGCTGATCGAGGCGCTGCCCGCCCGCTATCCGCAGCGCGATCCGATCGACGACCAGCGCCCATGGAACGACGCTTTCGCCGACGCCATGCGCGTCGCGCACCTGGCGTATCCTGACGATCTCGATCTGCGCTGCATCTTCGTGGAAGCGATCCTCAACCGGACGCCGTGGCAGATGTGGGACCAGCGCAGCGGTGCGCCCGCGCCAGGCGCTGGCACGCTGGAGGCGCGCGAGGTGCTGGAGGCCGCGTTCCGCGATCTGCCGGGGGCGATGAGCCATCCCGGCCTGCTGCACCTCCACGTCCACCTGATGGAGATGTCGCCGCATCCGGAAGCGGCGCTGGTCACCGGCGACCGGTTGCGCGAGGTCAGCCCCGACATGGGCCATTGCGTGCATATGCCAACGCACATCGACATCCAATGTGGCCACTACCGTGACGCGATGCACTGGAACCAGAAGGCGATCGTCGCGGACCGCAGGTTCTACGACCGCGCCGGGCCGATGAATTTCTACTCCGGCTACCGCATCCACAATTACCACTTCGCCGCCTACGGGGCGATGTTCCTCGGCCAGTACGCACCGGCGATCGCCGCGGCCGACGAGCTGGTCGAGACCATGCCCGAGGCGTTCCTGCGGATTCCCTCGCCCCCGATGGCCGATTTCTTCGAAGGCTACGTTTCCATCCGGCAGCACGTCCTGATCCGCTTCGGCAAGTGGCGCGAGATCATCGCGCAGGACCTGCCGGCGGACCGCGAGCTGTACTGCAACACGGTTGCGATGATGCATTACGCCAAAGGCGTCGCCCACGCCGCGCTGGGCGAGGTGCCGGCGGCGGAGGCCGAACAGGCGCTGTTTCGCGCGGCCGCGTCGCGAGTACCCGGGTCGCGGCAGATCCACAACGTGAAGTGCGTGCAGCTGCTGGCGATCGCGGAGCAGATGCTGGAGGGCGAGATCGCCTATCGCCGTGGCGAACACAGCGTGGCGTTCGCGCGGCTGCGTGCCGCCATCGCGCTGGAGGACGACCTGCCGTACGACGAGCCGTGGGGCTGGATGCAGCCGGTCCGCCACGCGCTGGGTGCGCTGCTGCTGGAACAGGGCCGTGGGGCGGAGGCCGAAACGGCGTATCGCGAGGATCTCGGTCTCGGCGGCGCGCTGCCCCGCGCGCAGATCCATCCGGACAATCTGTGGGCGCTGCGCGGGCTGCTCGACTGCCTCGATCGGCGCGGCGAGACCGCGGAGGCCGCGCTGATCCGCCAGCGGGTGGAGTTCGCCGCGGCGCGCGCCGATCTACCGGTGTCGGTGTCCTGCTTCTGCGCCCGCGGGGAGGCGGCGTAACCCGAATCAGAACGGCGGGGCCGGCCATGGCTGGCCCCGTGCACGACGCCTCGATCATCAGGTGAATGGTTCAGGGCGGCCCGGTGCCGCCTGGTGCCTCGAACGGCAAGGCCGGCGGCTGCGATGCGGCCGGGATGGCCGCTGTCGGAGACCGCGCAGCCAGGGGGTCCGGACAGTTGATGATGTTCATCACCAGGCGGAACAGGCTGCCGCCGTGCTTGATGATGGCCCGCTGCACGTCTCGCCACAGCGGATGGCTCCCCGTGATGCCGAGATCGCGGCAGATATCGACGATGACGGCGCCGATCGGCTTGCGGCGAACCGCGGCCGCGATCTGCTGCGGCGTGGGCAGGTGTACGAGCCGCGGATCGGTCGCGGCGGCGGACGCAGCGGCAAGTGCTCTGGCCGCCGATCGAGTTCCGACGGGCCGCGGTGCGGCGTCGAGCTGGGCAGCGCACCGGAGCACTCTCGCTTCGAGCTCGCTTGCCAGGAGCAGGCCGCGGACAATGCTGGCGAAGATCAGTGCCAGATCGGTGGTGCCGAAGCAGGCTTTGACGAAGTAGGGGTCGGTGGCGGTGCGCTGGCGGATGGTGGCGGCGAGTCCGCGGCCGTAGTCGATCAGTTTGCGGACCAGGTCGAGCAGGCGGCCGCTGCAGCTGGGCTCGGTGGTCGGGGTTTCGGGCGCGGCAGACATGAACATAACAAGAACATAGGCGGCTGTGGATGTCAAGGAATATATTCAGCCATGCGACCGGCCGCGCGTCCCGGCACGCAAGCATCTAACGCAAGTGAACGCGGATCAGGAGGGATGCACGCAAAATCCTCCGACCGGGGTGGCGAGGCCATTGTGCCCTTCGACGCTGGGGCGGAGGCGGATCGACCACGCAGGACTATTCGCGTGCATCCCTTCTGATCCGCGTTCATTCGGGTTTAATCTTTCTTGTTTTCGGCGTTGCCGGTTTAACGGGCGACCATCGCCGGTATCGACGGCGCTCGCGTCCCATCTGGAATGAGGCAACTTCGATGCGTCTGTGGCTGCTCGTGGTCTTTTGCGCCTTGCTTGGCTCGGGACCAGCCTGGGCCGACTGCGCCGGCCCGCCCTACGACCAGTTCGATTTCTGGTTGGGCGCGTGGCATGACCCAGCGTCACCGCCGGCCGAACATTACACGGCCGAGCGCACTGCCGGTGGCTGCGCGATCGAGGAAGTGCAGACCGGCGCAGACGGCCAGACACAGGGCATCGGTCTTGCCGGTTGGGACAGCGAGCGCAAACAGTGGCGGCAGCTTTGGGTGGACAAGGACGCGATCGTCACAGTTTACCTGGGCGGTCCGGCGGCGGACGGAACGGTTGTCCTCACCTCCGAGCCAAAATTCAGGGGAACGCGCTGGCGGTACACCTACCGCAACATCCGGCCCGATGGGGTCGACGCCGACTATGCCTCACGGATCGGCGAAGACGGACCGTGGACCACGGTGTGGTCCGGTCATTTCGATCGGATCGGACCAGCGCAAAAATAACTCCGATAGGCAGCAGCACATGCAAGGCGCACGAGCGTCACGTCACAACGACGAATGCTGCGCTGCATGCCGCCGCATCATATGGACCAGGTGAACGCGCGACTCGAATGCGCTCATCATCCGGGTTGCGGCCTCGTGGAACATCCCGGTCGCGACATGATCAAGCAGATGACTCTTGAACTGAAAGTCAATGACGAAGTCGATGAGTGTCTTGTCCTCGACCGGCGTGAATGTCCAGGTGTTGGTCAAGTGCTCCAGCGGCCCTTCGATGGCGCGCACCGACACCTGTCGCGGCCGGTCCAGCGTGACGTTGCTGGTAAAACTCTCCTGGAATGGACCGAACCCGATGACGAGGTCGGCCAGGATCTCGCGCTCATCCGCGTGGTGGATACGCGCGCCGCTGCACCAGGGGACGAACAAGGGATAGTCCTTCACGTCCGCGACGACGGCGAAAAGCTCTTCGGCACTGTAGGCGAGCGTCGCCTGTTCCTCATGACGAGGCATGTCGAACCTCCGGGTTTGCCGACGATCCGTCTGACGTCGGCCAGCCCGGCCGAGTATGTCACGTCGCGAACGCCTGGAAAGTCCCGTCCCTGCAACGCCGATGGTTACAGCGACCCATCGTCCCGCGGCGATCCCACTTTGCTGAAACCGCCAACCGGGCGCAATCAATCGGCTGCCGCGGAGCCCATCTTCTCGGCCAGCACCGGCAAGCGATGGCGCCTGGGCGACAGCCAGTGCTGCACACGATCGAGATAGAGATAGACCACCGGCGTGGTGTACAGCGTCAGCAACTGGCTCAGCGCCAGCCCGCCCACCATGGCGTAGCCGAGCGGGCGACGCAGCTCCGAGCCCGCGCCGTGGCTGAGCATCAGCGGCAGGCCACTCAGCATCGCCGCCATCGTCGTCATCAGGATCGGCCGGAACCGCAGCAGGCAGGCCTGCCTGATCGCCTCCAGCGGCGGCACGCCATCGCGCCGTTCGGCACTGATGGCGAAGTCCACCATCATGATGCCGTTCTTCTTCACGATGCCGATCAGCAGGATCACTCCGATCAACGCGATCACCGACAGATCAAGCTGGGCAAAGCGCAGCATCAGGAATGCGCCGACACCGGCAGATGGCAAGGTCGACAAGATGGTGATCGGCAGGATGTAGCTTTCGTACAGGACGCCCAGGATGATGTACACCGAGATCAGCGCGGCGGCGATCAGATAGGGCTGCGTGCTCAAGGATGACTGGAAGGCCTGGGCGGTGCCCTGGAACGACCCCTGCAACGACAGCGGCGTGCGCATGTCCGCCATCGCCGCCTCGATCGCGGTTACCGCATCGCCAAGCGCCACGCCCTGCGCAAGATTGAAACTGATGGTGATGGCCGGGAACATGCTTTGATGGCTGATCGACAGAGGACGCACCGGCAGCGTGGTCCATTTCACGAACGAGCTGAGCGGCACCGCCTGTCCGGTGGCTGACTTCACGTACAGCTTGTTGATGGTTTCGACATCCGAAGCCTGACCGGGCATCACCTCGAGCACCACGTGCAGCGAATTCACCTGGGTGAAGTACTGCGTGATCTGCCGCTGACCGAACGCGTCATACAGCGTGTCGTCGATCACCTGTGGCTGCACGCCGAACCGTGCCGCCTGGTCACGGTCGATCGTCAGGGTGGTGGTGGTTCCGCCGGTCTGCTGGTCAGTGGTCACGTCGCGCAGCATCGGCAGGGACTTCATCCGCTCCAGCACCTTGGGCGCCCAGGCGCTGAGTTCGGCAAGATCGGCATCCTGCAGCGTGTACTGGAATTCGGTCTTGGAGATGCGGGCGCCGACGCGGACATCGGGGATCGCCTGCATGAAGAACTGACCTCCCTCGACCTTGGCCAGCTTCGCCCGGTTGCGGGCGATGTAGTCCTGCACCGAACCGCCCTTGCGCTGATCCCACGGCTTCAAAGCGATGAACACCCGGCCGTTGTTGGTGGTCTGCCCGCTGATGCCGGTGCCGACGTTGGACGCATAAGCGGCCGTGTCCGGGTCCTGGGCGATGACATCGACCAGTTTCCGCTGCAATTCGTACATGCGCTTGTACGAAATGTCCTGCGCGCCCTCCGTGGTGCCGATGATCACGCCGGTGTCCTGCGGCGGGAAGAAGCCCTTCGGCGCGGTGACGAACAGGTAGGCGGACAGGCCCATGGTGGCGAAGAACACCAGCAGCGTGATGAAGCGAAACCGCAGTGCGACATCCAGGGTGCGCCGATACCCCGCGATCATCCCGGTGAAGAATCTCTCGATGACCCGGTACATCAGGTTATGGCCGCCCTGATGGTGGTGCAGGAAGCGCGAGCACATCATCGGCGTCAGCGTCAGCGACACCACCATGGAGACCACGACCGCGATCGTCACGGTCATGGCGAACTCGCGGAACAGCCGCCCGACGATGCCGCCCATCAGCAGCAGCGGGATGAACACCGCGATCAGCGAGCAGCTGATCGAGACGATGGTGAAGCCGATCTCCCCGGCGCCCTTGATCGCGGCGTCCATCGGACGCATGCCGTTCTCGATGTGACGAAAAATGTTCTCCAGCATGACGATCGCGTCATCGACCACGAAGCCCACCGCGATGGTCAGCGCCATCAGCGACAGGTTGTCCAGGCTGTAGTCCATCAGATACATCACCGCGAAGGTGCAGATCAGCGCGACCGGCACGGTGATCGACGGAATGATGGTGGCCCAGATGTTGCGCAGAAACAGGAAGATCACCATCACGACCAGGCTGATCGACAGCAGCAGCGTGAACTGAACGTCGGCGACCGAGGCGCGGATCGTCTGCGTGCGGTCGACGATCGTGCTGACCTTGACCGATGGCGGGATGGCGGCTTCCAGCGCCGGCAGCTTCGCCTTGATCCGCTCCACCGTGTCGATGACGTTGGCACCGGGCTGCTTGAACACCATCAGGATGATGCCGCGCTGGCCGTTCTGCAGCCCGCCGAGGTAAGCGTTTTCCGGGGCATCGACGGCCCGGCCGATGTCCTTCACCCGGATCGGCGCGCCGGACTTCCAGCCAAGGATGACGTTTTCGTACTCCGACGCCTGGGTCATCTGATCGTTGTCGTAGAGCGCCAGCGAGTGTTGCGGCGTGTCGATCGTGCCCTTCGGTGCGTTGACGGTGGCGTTCACCAGCACTGACCGGACGTCCTCGAGCGTCAGGCCCATGGCGGCCAGTTTCGCCGGGTCAACCTGCACCCGCACGGCGCGCTTCTGCTCGCCGGCGATGAACACCTGCGCGACGCCGGCCAGTTGCGAGATCTGCTGCGCCAGGACCGTGTCCGCGTAGTCATCGATCTCGATCAATGGGAGGGTGTCGGAATTGACCGCGAGGATCAGGATCGGCGCCTCGGACGGATTGACCTTGTAGTAGTTGGGCGGCGAGGGCAGGGCTTTCGGCAGCGAGCCGCCGGCACTGTTGATCGCCGCCTGGACGTCGCCGGCGGCGGCGTCGATGTTGCGGTCCAGATCGAACTGCAGGCTGATCGACGTCGAGCCCAGCACGCTGATCGACGTCATCTGCGCGATGCCGGGAACCTGGGCGAACTGTCGCTCCAGCGGCTGCGCGACGGTCGTCGCCATGGTCTCGGGGCTGGCGCCGGGAAACTTTGCGTTGACGTTGATGGTGGGGAAGTCGACGCGCGGCAGTGGTGCCACCGGCAGCAACGGATAGGCCGCCAGTCCCACCAGTACCAAAGCAGCGATGAACAGCGAGGTTCCGACCGGGCGCCGGATAAAGGGGGTCGAAATGCTCATGCGTCGCTGTGTCCCACCGCCGGTTCAGCCGCCGGCCTGCTTCGATGCCGCAGGAAGCACCGCGACCCTGGCGCCTTCCAGCAGCCGCGACTGGCCGTCGGTGACGACCTGCTGTCCTTCCTCCAGCCCGCTCGTCACGATTGCGAGCGTGCCGTTGTCGCTCTTGATCTGCACCGTGCGCACGGACACGGTCTGGTCAGGATTAAGCACATAGGCGTAGAGCCGGTCCTGGCCGTGCATCACCGCCTGCGACGGCACCGTGAGCACATTCTTGGCCGTGCCGAGCAGCAGGCGCGCGTTGACGAACTGGCCGGGCCAGAGATGTGAGGCCTCGTTCGGAAACGCCGCCTTGAGCTTGATCGTGCCGGTCGAGCTGTCGATCGCGTTGTCGACGGTCAGCAATGTCCCGCGGTCGAGTTCGGTCGTGTCGTCGCTGGAATAGGCCACCACCGCCGGCTTGCCATTGCTCAAGGCGTCCTGCACCGCCGGCAGCACATCCTGTGGCGCGGTGAAGGTCACCGCGATCGGCCGGATCTGCGACAGCGGCATCAGGCTGGTGGCCTCGGCCGCGCGGACGAAATTGCCGGGATCGACGGTGCGCAGCCCAACCCGCCCGGAGAACGGCGCGGTGACGTAGCTGTAGGCCACATTGAGCTGGGCGGCCTCGAGCTGCGCATCGTCGGCGGCGATTGCGGCGGTCATGTGGTTGACCAGCGCGGTCTGGGTATCAACCTGCTGGTGCGAGGCGAAATCCTGCTTCGCGAGAGAGTTGTAGCGCTCCAGGTCGCGCCTGGCATTCGCGAGGTCGGCCTGGTCCATCAGCTTCTTCGCCGTGGCGGCGTCGAGCATGGCCTGGTACGGCTTCGGATCGATGACGGCAAGCAGGTCGCCCTGCTTCACCTCCTGACCCTCGGTGACGGGCACCTGCAGCAGAGTGCCGTCCACTTTCGGGCGCAGCTGCACGGAATAGAATGCCTGCACCGTGCCCAGCTCGCGCAGCCAAAGCGGCACGTCC
>DASXNR010000357.1:0-9760 GCA_036494925.1 Acetobacteraceae bacterium | reverse complement strand
CCTTGACCATGAACTGAATGTTCCTTGAGGATCCCGCAATGAAAGATTGGGCGCGGCCGAAAATTTTGTTGTTTTCCTCGGACGCGACGTCATCCCAATGCAGCGCCACAATGATTGAACCGTCCGGGAACGGCAGCCGTTGGATCAACGTACCGTCCGCATCGAACAGAAGCTGGGTGTTGTACAGGGTTCCGCCGTCGCGCTCATTGACACCGATGGAGACGACGACTCCCGCCTGCCTGGCAGCCGCGCCGTTGGCGTCGGTGGCAGCGGACGGCACCGTCACCGCCTGGTCGAGCAGTTTGCGCTGTTCGGATCCGGCGATGTTCTGCACGGGGGGCTGGATGAACGAAAAGTACGGGTAGTAGGGAACCACAGTCTCCGGGAAGGTTGCGAACCGGACGCCCTGTTCACCCAGCCCACGGATCTGCTTGACGATTCTCGATCGTTCCATCCCTGCTGTACAGCACCGGGCTGATCTGTACGGCGGCGGCTTTGACAATGGCGCTCACTGTATCCCCCCGGATGTTATCCAGAACGTCGTCTGTCGTCGGCGCTTCTCTCGGATCGGCGCCGTAGCTCCACTGCGCAAAGCCCGGACGCACGAGCACGATCCGGCTGTCTGCGGGCGCCGGGCCATCATTCCGGGCCAGAGCTATTTGGTCGCGCTTCAGGCCGTCTTGGACTTGAACTCGTCGAGCTGCATCCGTGCGCCGGCGATCATGCATGACAGATCGGACGTCAGCATCACCATGTCGAAGCCGCGTTTCACCGCGCCCGCCGCGAACGCCGCGCTGGCGCAGTGCATGACGCACTTGATGTTATGGTTATGCGCTGTCTCCAGGATCCTGTCGCAGGTGGCGAGATGCAACGGGTCGGGGTTGTCGCCGCGCGGAGCCAGGCCCAGCGCGAACGACAGGTCGGCTGGTCCGATGTAGACGGCGTCGAGGCCGGGCGTGGCGCAAATGGCATCGAGATTCGCGAGGCCCTCCTTCGTCTCGATCATCGCCATGATGACGATCTCGTCGTTGGCATTGGCCACGTAGTCGGCGCCGCCGTAGTGCATGGCGCGGACGGGACCATTGGAGCGCATGCCGACAGGCGGATAGCGGCACGCGGCCACCGCCATCGCCGCTTCCGCGGCAGTATTGACCAGCGGCACGATGATGCCATAGGCGCCAAGATCCAGCGCCTTCATGATGGCCGCCGGCTCGTTCCATGCGACCCGCACCACCGGAACCGTGTCGGTCTGCGAGACCGCCTGCAGCAGGGTCCCGACGTCCTTCATCTCAGAGGTGCCGTGCTGCAGGTCGACGCACAGCGCATCGAATCCTTGACGCGCCATGACCTCGGCGGTGAACCCATGCGACACCGAAAGCCAGCCCAGCGTCACGCATTCGCCGGCACGCCACATCTGCTTGATTTTGTTGGACCGCATCGTCACACCTCCGGTGATGTTCATTGATCCCACGAATGGGTTGCACTGCATCAATCGCGCACGCACCGGCTGAATCAACCGAAGGCCGCACCGACCCGCCTATACATCAGTGGGCACCAAACCAATAGTCGTGTCACCTCGGGCCATTAGCGCCGGCAGGCTGCTGGCGGTTTCGGGATTGCCGCGCCGGCCCGAACCAGAAGGTGCTACCCCCGGTGCACGCCCCAGAACAGCGGGAACATTGATTTCACAATGTCTTTGATGTCGGAGCGGAACGCGGTCGGCTGAAAGATTTGGCCAAGCGGGATGTAGGGCAGAGTTTCCAGGCCGCGAAGCTGGATTTGTTCGGCGAGCGCTTTCTGTGACGTCAGGTCCGGGGCATCGAACCAGGCATCGCGCAGCTCCTCCAACTTTTCATCGGTTGGCCAGCCGAACCAGGCCTTCTGCCCGCTGCCCCGCAGCGCAAAGTTGCCGCCTGGATTGGACACGGTGACGCCATCCAAGGCGGTAATGAAGGCGCTCCAGCCGCCCTTGTCGGTCGGATTCTGACTGGTTCGCCGCGTGACCACCGTACCCCAGTCCATCGCCTGGAAATCCACCGTCAGACCAAGCTTCTGAAACAGATCGCGGGCCACGAAAGATACCTGGCTGTAGACCGGCCGGTCGCTTGGAGACAGCAACACGACCGGTTCACCGCGGTACCCTGCCTCCGCCACCAGTCGCCTCGCCAGAGCAAGATCGCGCGGCCGGGTCACCACCTCGAGCCCGGCGTGGGACGCCATCGGTTGGCCGTCGGCGAAATAACCGCCCGGCACATGGCCGAGTTCGGCTTGCTCACCGATTACCGCCGTGACAAAGGCTTTCTGATCGAGCGCAGGCAGCAGCGCGCGTCGCAGCTTCGGATTGTCGAACGGCGCGGTCAGGTGATTGAGCGCGATGATCGGCTGCCAACCGAAGGGATCGTTCACCGCGACCTGCACGTCGGGCGCGGTCCGCAGCATCGGGCAAAGGTCGATCAGCGGCTGTTCGATCCAGTCGATCTCGCCCTTCTGCAACGCGGCGGCGGCGGTCGCGGAGTCCGGTTGCACGATCCATTCGACCCGCTCGAAATGCGCCACCTTGCCGCCCGCGTAGAAACTGGGTGGTTCCTGACGCGGCACGTAGCCATCGAAGCGCGCGTAACCCGCACGGGCGCCGGAAACCCACTCGCCGGGCAGGAATCGAAACGGTCCCGATCCGATCGTTTCCTTGACCTGCTCGGAGGCGGGGGTCTTCGCCATGCGCCCGGGCATCATGAAGCAGCTACGCGCGCCAAGACCGTAGAGCATCTGACGAAACGGCTTTTTTAGCCGGATCTGGAAACGCCGGTCGTCGGCAGCAACAATTTCGTTTGCCACCCGCGTCAATTGCTGGCCGAACGAATCGCGCGAGGCCCAACGTTGCAGCGAAATCACGCAGTCGTTCGCCAGGACCTGCTCACCGTCGTGGAAGCTGAGCCCGTCGCGCAACGTGAACGTCCAGGTCAATTCGTCGGTCGAGACGTCGTGCCCCGCGCACATCTGCGGCCGCAACCGGTTGTTGGCGTCGATCCCGTACAGCGTGTCGTAAACCAGATAACCATGCGCCTGAGCCACCAGCGCGGTGGTCCAAATCGGGTCGAGCGATGTAAGATTCGCATTCGGGATGAACCGCAGCGGCAGCGCGTCGGCGCGTGCCAGCGAGGGGGTCATCAGCAGGGGTATGGCCTTCAGCAGGTCGCGACGCCGCATGGTGCCCCCATATTTTGGCTTGCTGCTCAGTAGAATACGCTGCGCCCGGCTCCCCCGGTTGCCGCGACAAGCTCGCCGGAGACCGCCCAGGCCCTGTCCGAGGCCAGGAATACTGTTACGAATGCAACCTCCGAGGCGTCCACCATGCGGCATATGGCATTGCCGCGCGGGGAGTCGGGAGCGAAATCCTGTCGCTCCGCAGCTTCGGGGGATATGCCCAGCTGGGCGGCGCGAGCAGCGAGCAGGCTCGGCGTGCGCTCGGTGCGAGTTGTACCGGGATGGATGCAGTTGACCGTGATGCCGTGACGGCCCAAT
This sequence comes from Acetobacteraceae bacterium, assembly GCA_036494925.1. Lineage (GTDB taxonomy): Bacteria > Pseudomonadota > Alphaproteobacteria > Acetobacterales > Acetobacteraceae > JAMXLO01. Next base: position 6,238 of record DASXNR010000357.1, on the reverse strand, counting down.
TGGACTGCCAATGTTTTTGTCATGTGCACCAGGCCGGCGTTGCGGGCTCCGCCGCTGAGATTGCCGGCGTTGCGTGCGTTGGCTCCGCTGATGTTGATGATGCGGCCCCAGCCCTCCTGCTTCATGAAAGGTATGACAGCGCGGGAACAGCGCAGCGCTCCGACATACTTCACATTGAAATCCTGCAGCAAATCCTCGTCGACGACCGTTTCGATCGGGCCGGTCGCGGTGGCCGAGCCGCCTGGCGCTGATCCGCTGTTGACCAGGATGTGCAGGCCGCCCAGTTGCTGTGCCGCCTCGGCGACCATGCGGTCCACCTGCGCCTTGTCGGTGACATCGGCCGCGAAGGGAACGATACGGCGGTTCGTCTCCGCACCTAGCTCCCGGGCTGTCGCCTCCAGATCGGCCTTGGTCCGCGCCACGATCGCTACATCGACGCCTTCGCGAGCCAATTCCCGCGCGATGGCCTTGCCAATGCCGCGACTGCCGCCAGTCACGATCGCATGCTTCCCTTGCAATCCTAGGTCCATGGCATTCCCCCCTTCGGCGTGACCGCGATTTTGTTGTGTGGTCATTGTTCTATCTGCGCGATCACGGCGCAAGGGTTGCCGGACGCGGGGCGGAGTGTCGAAGGTGCAGGCCTCCGGCAGCCGTCAGCGCGCGAGGTAGCGGCAGCGCCGCGCGATCACCGCACTGACCTCGACCAGCGCTGGCGTTGATCGTGTCCATGCAGACCTGGCACACAGGCAGCACTCGACCCAAGCCGGGCGCTGAGCGGCCGCCGTTATACGCGACCGCCGTGGGGCGGCGTCTAGCGGCGCGGCCGTTCGACCTTCGCCATCGCTGCCGCGCCAGGCCACTCCTCGACGAGCCAGTGGGGCAACGGGTCGTCCGCGCCGCTCAGCGGCAGCACTTCGTCCTCGTCGCCGCGGCCATTCGGAAACAGCTCCAGCGCCCGTGGCATCTCATAATAGATCTCCAGGCCATTGCCGTCGGGATCAGCGAAATAGATGCTGCGCTGGCAAACATGGTCGGCGGCACGCTGGATCTCGACGCCGTTCTTGAGCAGGTGGGCGTAGGCCTCGCGCAAAGCCGCGTAGCTGGCAACCTTGAACGCGACATGCGCGAGCCCGAGCTGTCCGCGCTGCGGCCTTGACGCATCCTGCGGTGCAGGATGCTGCATAATATCAATTGTATGAAAGCCGTCGCCGAGAGTCATGAACACGCCGCCATGCTCCGGGTCCTGCTCGGCGATGCGAAACCCCAGCACGTCGCGGTAGAACCGCTTCGAAGTTTCCTCGTCGGTGACCCGCAGCAGAACGTGACCTATACCGCTCAGGTTGATCATGTCAGGCTTCCCCTTCTGGCACGGCTACATATCAGCTGGACGACGTGGCGGAAAATAGCGACCATCGGAACGGCCTTGATCGACCCAAGGCCCACGCTCGACTGCCCGACCCCAGAGACCGGCTTCGAGACACTACCAGTCAGCGCGTGAGGTAGTGGCCCAGATCGATCGCCTCCGCGCCGGGAATGCGCTTGCGCTTGAATTCGGCCTTCCGGCCGAACGGCACCGTGGCGTCGATGCCAAGGCGGCCGAAAAAATCCTTGTGCGGATCGCGGTAGAAGCCCGGCACATCCGGGACCACCAATGCCCTCGCGTCGGCGCGGCCGCGCGTCAGATACGCCCACCACACATCGTCGAAGTCGTTGATGTCCACGTCATCGTCCACCACGAGGACGCTCTTGTTGAAGTCGTGGTTGGCGCCCATCGCGGTCAGCATGACCTGCCTGGCGTGGCCCTCGTACAACTGTTCGATCTGCACCACCGTGCTCAGGACGTTGGGCACGCAGGCGACGTCGATGATCCCGCGTTGCTTGGCCGCGAGCAGCGCCTGATACACCCGTGTCGCGACCGATAGTTCGAGCAGGCGCAGGTCCTCGGGGGATCCGCAGACCAACGCATGGTAGATCGCATCGCGCCGGGCGATCACGGCGCTGACTTCAAGCACGTGGTTGTCGCCGACCGGCACATAGGTGCCGAGAAACTCACCGAACGGCCCCTCCGGCCGTCGCACGTTGGGCAGGATGCGGCCTTCGATGACGATCTCGGTCTCCGCCGGCACCGACAGCGGAACCGTGCGGCACCGGCGCATCGGCAGCGGTCGCCCGGCAAGCCGGCCGGCGACCTCCAGCTCGCTTTCGTCGTAGGCGATCGGCGCGGCGGCGGCGAGCACCAGTTCAGGTGGCGGGCCAAGCATGATGGCAACGTCCAACGCCTCGCCGCGTGCCTCCGCCTTGGCCTGGTACCGCGTGAGGTCATGCGGACCGCCGAGCCGGATACGAAGTTCGGTGTCGCTGATGATCTGCGCGCGATGGAACGACAGGTTCGGCACCTTGGTATCGGGCTCGTTGGCCAGATAAACGCCGGCGGTGAGATACGGACCAGCGTCGAGTTCGAAATAGGTGACCGGCGGCAGATCGGACAGCCGGATCTCCTCCAGGTCATTCGGTTCGGCCACGTCCACCGGCGGCACCACAGGCGTTGCCATGATCTCCATCCAACGCTTGCAGAAACTGGTGTTGCCGCCGAGCATTTTGGTCAGCCGCGGGCGGCTGCCGAAGATGTTGGTCATCACCGGATAGCGCGAGCCCGCGACGCGGCGGAACAGCAGCGGCGCGTCGCTTTCGCGCTGCGAGTGCTGCGTGACCGCGGCGAGCTCGAACTGCCCGGACACCTCGCGTTCCACCACGCGAACGCGGTTCTCGGCCAGCAGCGTGTCGAGATAGCGGCGCATCAGTCCTCCTCCCGCCAGCGACGCACCAGGCCTGTTTCGATACCGAACATATCGAGCGCGCGCCCTACGGTCTGGTCCACCATGTCGTCCAAGCTCTGCGGCTGGGCATAGAACGCCGGCACCGGCGGCGCGATGATCGCACCCATCTCAGACAGTGCCAGCATGGTGCGCAGGTGGCCGGTGTGCAGTGGCGTCTCGCGCACCATCAGCACCAGGCGGCGACGTTCCTTCAGCACCACATCGGCGGCACGCGTCAGCAGCGTGGAGGTGACTCCGCTGGCGATCTCCGACATCGAGCGGATCGAGCAGGGTGCCACGATCATGCCCTCGGTCCGGTACGAACCGCTGGAAATGGCAGCACCGATGTCGCTCGCGGCGTAATGGACATCGGCCATTGCCTTCACTTCGGCCACCTTGCGGCTGGTTTCATGCGCCAGCGCGATCTCGGCGGCGCGCGAGATCACCAGGTGCGTTTCGACCGGCGTGTTGCGCAGGATCTGCAGCAGGCGGATGCCATAGACGATGCCGGATGCGCCGGAGATGCCGATGATCAGGCGGTTCGGTCTGCCTTCCGCCAACATGTTCTCCCGTACCTGTCATTGCGAGGAGCGCGGCCACGAAGCAATCTGGCTCGAGCTGCGCCGTGACATAGATTGCTTCGTCGCTGCGCTGCTAGCAATGACAACGGAGCAGAGCGCCATGAGCGACCAACTGCCGACGGCCACGCGGGTCTCCGATCCCGGCATTCGTGCGTTATACCGGCTGGAGAACCGCTGGCAGGCATGGCTCGACGTCGAGGTCGCACTGGCCCGCGCGCAGGCCGAACTCGGCATCATCCCGGCGGATGCCGCCGCGGCGATCGCCCGATCGGCACGGCTGGAACTGCTGGATCGCGCACGGATCGACGAAGGCTTCGCCCGCACCGGCCACACCATCGTGCCGCTGGTGTGGGAGCTGTCCCGCGTGGTGGGCGAGCCACACGGCGGCTGGGTGCACTGGGGCGCCACCACGCAGAACATCACCCAGACCGGCGACCTGCTGGTCCTGCGGCAGGCGCATCGCATCTTCCTGCGCCTGATCGGCGAGGCGCTGATCGCGATGGCCGATCTCGCCGAACGCGGCGCGGAGATGCCGATGCCCGGCCGCACCCACGGCCAGCACGCGGTGCCGGCCACCTTCGGCTACAAGGTCGCGGTCTGGATCGATGAGCTGCTGCGCCATGTCGAGCGGCTGCGGCAGGCCGCGCCGCGGCTGTTCGTCGCCATGCTCGGCGGCGGTGCGGGGACGTTCGCGTCGCTGGGCAGGCAGGGACCGCCGGTGCAGGCGGCGATCGGCCGGCAGCTTGGCTTCGGTACCATGACCGTGCCGTCGCGCGCGCTCGGCGACCACCTGGCGGAGAACATCTGCCTGCTCGGCCTGCTGGCGGCCACCTGCGGAAAGATCGGCCGGGAGGTCTATACGCTGATGAAGACCGAGTTCGGCGAGGTGGAGGAGCCGGTGCCGCCCGGCACGGTCGGCAGCTCCACCATGCCGCAGAAACGCAATCCGAAGCTTTGCCAGGACATCATCGCCGCCGCGGCCGAGGTGCGCGCGTGTGTGCCGCTGGCGCTGGAGGCGATGCAGACCGAGCACGAGGCGGACCGCACCACCAGCCTGATGATGGACTCGGCTGAGGCGCGCGCCTGTATCGAGACCGGCGATATGCTGGCGCGGCTGGGCGAGGTGATGCGGGGGCTGCGGCTCGATCCGGCGCGGATGCGGCGCAATCTGGACCTCGGTGGCGGGCTGATCATGGCCGAGGCGGTGATGCTGGAACTTGGGGCGACGATCGGGCGGCAGCATGCGCATGACGTGGTATACGACGCGGCGCAGGCGGCGGCGGTGGAGGGGCGGTCGTTCGGGGATCTGCTGGCTGCGGATCCACTGGTGACCGCGCATCTCGATGCCGTGGCGATCGCGGCATTGCTGGACCCGACGGCGTATACCGGGCTGTGTGCGGAGATGGCGCGGGAGGCGGCGCAGCGGGCGCGGGATGGGGCGGCCGGATTGTAGCAACGACGGTTCCTGCCCATGCGGGTCTGTGCAGACAGCCAGCAAGAATAACACGGATTACACGGATAAGCAGATCAAGCCACGGATTACACGGAAAGGAAGTATCGGGCGCTTCGCGCAAAGCGGATGCCCGGCACCGCCCGGAGTGCGTCGGCGCCGTCAGAGGGGAAGCCCCTTTGGTGGGGGCGCTCCGTTCCTCGATCGAGCCGGCCAGCCCGCCCGCCTCCCGCAACGCTGTCCGCCCGCCGCCGGGATTTGCGACAGCGCGGTCGTTCCATGAAATCATTCGCCTTGAAGGATAAATAATTCAACCGTTTCGCAGATTATCGGAACATCACGCATGAATCGGGCGTTGCAAGCCCGGAACATAGACCGGTCGGAGACTGGCGACGCTTTTAGCTTCACCCCTCTTGTCTTCAGAACTGTTTGGTCCGTCATCGGTCTCAAGGCCAAATGTTATTTGGAATGCGCCCGAAACGCGGTCAAAGTTTGGGTCAAAGTGGGAGGGTTCGAATGACATCGACCAACTGGACCGGCAAAGCGGGCAGCACGGACTTCGGCACCATCGGCAACTGGGACAATGGCGTCCCGACCGCGACGGTGGATGGCTTCATTATCGGCGCCGCCGGGACGGCCGTCAGCGTCATTTACGCGAGCGGCACCACTTCGGCGCATAGCCTGACCACGGACTTCGCCAACCTGACGGTGACCGGCGGCGCACTCACGATCGTTTCGAATTCGACGCTGGGCGGCAATCTGAACCAGACCGGTGGCGTTCTGACCTTCGATGGAAATGCCGCCGTCTCTGGCAACTTCGGCGTGACCAATGGCACGGTCGCGATCTCCGCGGGCAGCACGCTGGCAGTCGCCGGCGCTACCCAGTTCGGGCCCTTCGGCACCGGGCAGATCAACGGACCGGGCACGCTGTCCACCGCCGGCACCACGACGATCGAGGAAACCCTTCTGCTGGGCGGCGGGCTGGACTGGAGCAACAGCGGCACGGTCAAGGACGACGGCGACATTTCCGCCAATGGCACGGCCACACTGACCAATCTGGCAAGCGCCAGCTTCAACCTGACCACCGACTTTCTGAACATCGCCAACGCCGGCGGCAGCCTGAGCTTCGTCAACCAGGGCACGTTGGCCAAGACCGGTACCGTCGCCGGCACCAGCCGGATCTCCGTCGCGGTCACCGACACCGGCACGATCGCTTCCGACAGCGGCACCCTGGAGTTCGACGGCGGCGGCAGCTTCAGCGGCGTGATCGACGGCGCCGGCACTGTCGCGTTCGGCGGCGGCACCAGCACGCTCGGCGACCTGACCGCGGTGAACCTGGAGGTCGATGGCGGTACCGCCCACCTGACCGGGAGCCAGATCGCCGTCTCCGG
>DASXNR010000356.1:0-3595 GCA_036494925.1 Acetobacteraceae bacterium | reverse complement strand
CATCGGACCGCAGCGCACCCGGCAGGTGGGTCTTCAGGAACGCGGGATCCCACCGATGCCGTGACGGGCCGCTGCGAATCACCGCCGGAACCACAAACGCAATGTCGTCGCCGGCCGTGGCCACCCAACGCAGGAATGGTTGCCAGATCGCCTCGGCCTGCCGATCATCGAGCCCCTGCGAAGCCATGTTGATCTCGAGCCGGCGGCCCGGCCGGATCGTGACGATCTCGCCCCAATGCCGGTTGTTCAGGTGCTCGGCATAGAAATCGAGGAAGCGGCCGATCAGCCGGCGCATCGCGGCATCGGATGCGGCGTGAATCGTGGCGCCCACGAGTCCGAACCGTTCGGGGAGCTGATGAGTGCGCAGCGTCACCCGGGTGACCACACCGAATGTGCCGCCACCGCCACCCTTCAGTGCCCAGAACAGATCGGGATGCGAACACGCATTGACGATCCGCACGGCGCCATCCGCGGTGACGATTTCGGCCTCGCGCAGTGACGCGGCGGCGGTGCCGAAGTTCTTCGAATAACTGCCGAAGCCGCCGCCGAGGACGAGGCCGGCCACGCCGACCGTGCCACAGCCGCCGCCTTGGACGTAACGGCCGCCCCCGGTGGTGACCGCATCGTAGGTGTGCATCCAGATCGCCCCGGCACCGACGCTGACCGCCGGCTGTGCCGACTGGCAGCCTTGCGGGGTGAATGCGTCATGCAGCGCGATGGCGTTCATCCGCCGTGTCCAGACCATCAGCGAATCGGGGGCGCTGGATGTGCCGAGATAGGAGTGGCCGCCTCCCCTGACGACCAGCCGCAGGTTGTGGTCCCGCGCGAAGTTGACGGCGGCGGCAACGTCGTCGGCGGTCTCTGCGGCGACCGCATAGGTGCTCGGCTGGGACGTCCAGGCATCCACCCAACCGAGCGTCTGGGTCAGCGCCGGGTCATCGCCCAGGTAGTACGGGTTTTTCAGTTCCCGCACGAGGTCGCGGCAAGCGGGTCCCACCGGGGCGTCCAAACAAACGGCCAGTGGCGATCGTACGCGTATCAATCGCCCGCCTGTCTGTTGGCGCAAGCGATCCCACGCGGCGTCGGACGGCCATGCCGCATCGCCCGGACGAACGCGCGAGGCCGATGCGGCCGCAGCCGGTTGCTGCCAGCGGAGAAACGGCAAGACGCCAAGCGCTGCCGCGGCGCGCATGAACCTGCGTCGATGCATTGCTCGTGCCGGTCCGTCCAATGTAGACCGCGAGGATCGGGTCCGCCACTCCGCACTGGCAAATCAGCGTCGCAAGCCCAGCGTCACCTCGCGGTGCCAGATATACAGCCCCGACGCGATCAGTACCACAATACCGACCAGGCTCCACGCGTCCGGCCACTCGCCCCAGAACGCGATTCCCAGCACGGTGGCGTAGATGATCGCGCCATACTCGAACGGCGCAACCAGCGTGGTCTCCGCCGCACGGTAGCCCTCGGTCATCAGCCACTGCGCGATACCCGAGATCAGCCCCGCGCTGACCAGCGCGCCGAGTTGCCACAGGCTCGGCGTCACCCAGTCGGTGATGCAGCCGAATGCCGCCAGCGTTGCGGTGCCAAGGCTGTACCAGGCGACGATGGTCACGTTGCGCTCGCCCGCATCGCCCATCTGACGGATGTTGATCATCGACAGCGACCAGGTGAACACACCCGCCATCACGATCGCCACCGCACCGAGCGGCAGCGAATCGGCATCGACGTGCCAGGGGCGCAGCATCACCATCACCCCGAGCAGACCCACCAGCACCGCGGTCGCCCGTCGCGGCCCCACGCGCTCGCCCAGCAGCGGCACCGACACGATGGTCAGGAACAGCGGCATGGCGAAGCCGAGCGCCGTCACGGTGACCAGCGGCAGCACGCCGAAGCCGTACACCGACGTGACCGTGCCGATGAAGCCGTACACGGTGCGCATCACGTGGCCCATCGGCCGGCGGGTGCGCAGCGCGGAGAGGCCGCCGGCGCGCACGAGAATCGGCAGCATCGCCAGGAAGCCGATGAGGCTGCGGAACATGACGATTTCCAGCACCGGGAAGTCCGCCGTGAGCGCCTTCACCAGCGCGGAGCCCACTGTGAACGTGGCCGAGGCGCTGAGGACATAAAGGATCGCATGGCGGCGCGCCGCGCGGAGATCGGCGGCGGGGAGGCTGACGGCGGACGTTTCCATTGCGGTAGATTACTCCGGGGTCAGCCGCTGCTCCATTGCCGGCGCTGCACACGAGGTGCGCGCGCGCCAGCAGCGAATCGAAATCGCGGGGCCGGCCGTGCGCTGGTCCCGTTGGTCAGGCTCCGGAGCGGCGGGTTCAGGGCGGACCGGTGGACGCGGGTTCCAGGGACAGCGGTGGCGCCGGCGCCGATGCGGCGGAAAGCGCGCTCATGCGCTCATGGCGGGCAGCACGCGACCGCTTGAACATGTCATCGAGGAAGCCGGCGAGGTTGCCGCCGTGCAGGATGATCGCCAGGTGCAGTTCCCGCCACAGCGGGTGGTTCGCCATGATGCCGAGATCGCGGCAGATGTCGGCAATGACGGCACCGACCGGTCGGCGGCGGATCTCTGCGGCGATCTGCTCCACCGTCGGCAGGCCGGCCAGGCGGGGATCGGCCGCGGCCGGCTCCCGCGGTGCCTCGCGGGGCGCGCGCGCTGTGCGCGGCGACGGCACGCGCGGCGGCTGAGGTTTCGGGTCCGGCCGGGCGGCGCTGCGCTCCAGCCTGGCCTCGAGCGCACTGGCGCGGTGCAGGGCCAAGGTGATGCGCGACAGGATCAGCGCGATGTCGCTGGTGCCGAAGCAGCAGCCGGCGAGGGCGGGGTCGTTGGTGTGGCTGCGCTGCCGGACCGCGGCGGCGAGTTGCCTCCCGTGGTCGATAAGCTTGCGGACCAAACTGAGCAGGCGGGTGAGACAGCCGTGCCGGTTCGTGCTCGCCGGCCAGGGGGCAGGCTGGGAGGTTGGACCGGGTTGGGTGGCCTCAGCGCACATGAACGGAACAAGAACACGAACGCGCGGCGGATGTCAAGGAATATATTCAGGTGCGTATTGGCAACGTTACCGGCCCCGCGGCTGGGCTGGCGGCTCCTACGCTTTGCCGCTACGGGCGATTGGCTGCTCGCGCCCGCGATGCCCGCGCATCAGATCTTGTCCGGTTTGCCGGCGCCGTCGGTATCATCGTCCGGCATGGCTTGCACGAGGTGCGATGCGACCGCGCGCACCAGGTTGTTGCCCATGTCGCTGATTTCTTCCGCAACGTTCCCCCAATCGACCTGATCGTTGACCCGCTCGCCGGCGGCCATCCGGCGCAGCAGATCGGCCTGGCGCTCCGACCAGGCGAGCATGTCGGTGTCGTAGAGATCGCTCATGGGCGCGCTGACCCCGCTAGATGAGCTGCCCGGCCGCAAGCCGTTTCCGATAGTCTCGTTCGACCTCGTCCGGCCCCACTACTTGCCCGTTGGGCCGAGCACCTCATGCACGGTGGAACCCTGACGTATCAGCTCACAGGCGTGACGAAGGCGGATTCTCGAGTGTCGGACAGCGACTTCAACTTTCGACCATGCAAGTGGCGATACTCAACATCCCAG
>DASXNR010000355.1:0-2695 GCA_036494925.1 Acetobacteraceae bacterium | reverse complement strand
GCGATCGCGCGCCGTACGCTCTTCGCCGCCAGGTCGGCGGTGACGGTGCTCTGCGGCAGCTTGACGGTCAGCACGAACCGCGGCTTGCCGTCCGGCACCTCGATCTCGAGCAGTTCCGTTGGGTCGATGACAGCGACGACCTTCAGTGGGCCTCGGGCGGTGACGGTGGCAGTCATCAGGAACTCCAGGCGAGGGAAGGGCAGCCTATGCCGCGGTCTTGCTGCGTGCGTCGAGCGGCTCAGCGGGTAGGGGAGGGGGCCGCATGCCGGCAGCGGGACGGAACGGCGGCGGGTCGGGCGCCGCTCGCCTGCACATCGGCCCTGGCGGCGACGTTATCGTGGATCGCGTCGAAGATCACCGAGGCGACCCGCTGCGCCTTGTCGCGGAATGCCGGCGTCCTCGATCGCGTTCGCCAGCGCGAGGCGGCCGCTCAATGGATCAGCCCGCGCAGCACGGGCAGTGCCGCCACCCCAGCCAGCCCAAGCGCGTAGGCCGCGAGCAACACCCCGATAGAGCCAACAAGGAACGTTTTCCCCGGCTTGTCGCCTAAGGCGGTGGTCAAGCTCGTGACCGCCGTCGCCAGCTCGGCCTTGGTTGCCAAGTGCGGCAGCGTCGCGTTCAGCCGTTCGTCGATGCGGATGATCAGCGGCTCCAGGCGCCCCAGCGTGACCCTCATATCGCGCACGTCTGCCTCCAGACGGTCCAGACGTAGTTCGGTCGCCGTCTCGCTCACGACCGCTCGCCCTCCACCGCTTGCTGCATCAAGGTCATGATCATACCGGCCCGGCTGCGATTCTGACGCACCGCCACCTTGTCGAACTGACTGAGAAGGCGTGGCGGAACGCTCACCGTGATGACCACACGCTTCTCACCGTCTTTGACCGCGGGAGAACGCGGTGGGGAAGGGCGCTTGGCGCGAGGGGCCGACTTGGGCATCCGATCACTATACTGGTGATGCGATATCATCGCAACACGGCGGCGGACGCCAAGCCTCGCACGCACGAGCATGGCAGGCATTCGCGCGACACAGCGTAATCATGTTGTAGTGATATCATTGTGAGTGTATGTCTCTTGTCGCCAAGGAGACCCCGATGCAGCCCTATCCCGCCACCTTCACCTACCAGCTCCAGCGCGACGCGACGCTGCTCGACGCCATCGTTGACTGGCATGCCAGCGCCGGTGCCGCGCGCGGGCGTAACCGCCGCTACGCCATGCGGTTGCTCGCTGCTGAGCGCGCGCGCCGCAACTGGCGCCGCGCCGAACTGCTGGCCGCGGCTCGCCGCTCTCTCTCGATGCTGAAGGCTGCCGCGTGATGGCGATCGAGGCATTCCCCGATCTGACCGGCTATGCGCCGAAGTCCGAGGCGTGGCACGCCTACGACACCAGCACCTTCTGCGGCTGCCCTGACTGCCACTATCCGGTCGGCACCGGCGCGACGGCAGATGAGGCGATCGCCGATCTGCTCGAGCGGCTCGCCGACGAGGACGCCGTCTGATGGACGCGATCACCAGCAGCCCGCAGGAGCCCGCACACGGCACGCACAGCGCCGCCGCGGCATCCGGTCTGCGCGTGGCCCTCGCCGCTGCCCACGGGCCGCTGCGCGCCGCTGTCGAGACCTACCGGGCCGCGCGTGCAGCGCTTACGCCCGAGGCCGACCTGCTCGACGTCCTCCGCGCCGCCGGCGGGATCGTGCTGGCGGCCGAGGCGATCACCGCTGCCGGCAAACAGGTCGAGACCACCGTGCGCACCGCATTGGCGGCCTGCATGAGCGACACCGGCTGCCCGTCGGTCGCGCTGGCCAGCCACGTCGTGCACCTCAGCACGAAGCCGGCTCGCGTCGACATCGAGAATCGGGACGCGATCCCTGGCGAGTTCATGCGAACGCCGCCGCCCGCACCGGACAAGGTTGCAATCGGCAAGCTGTTACGCGCTGGCGCCGCGGTGCCGGGCGCACGGCTGATCGGCAATCAGGAACCAATTTGCGTCTTCAGGAGCTGCTCGTGATGAACGAACTATCTCGCGTCCAGGGCGGTCGCCCTGTCATCCGCAAGGCCGAGCGCAGGAAAGCGAAACTGCGGCTTGCTCTCGTAGGGCCAACCGGTTCCGGCAAAACGTACTCCGCATTGCAGCTCGCTTTCGGGCTCGGAGCGCAGATCGGCCTGATCGACACCGAGCATGGCTCCGGCGATCTCTATGCCGATCTGGGCAACTACGACGTGATCACCCTGGAGCCGCCGTACACCGTGGCGAAGTATCGCGACGCGATCGTCGCGCTCGAGGATGCCGGCTACGACACGATCATCGTCGACAACCTGAGCCACGCCTGGAGCGGGGAGGGGGGCCTGCTCGACAAGCAGGGCCAGCTGGAGAACAGCGGCAAATACCGGAACAGCTTCGCGACCTGGCGCGAGATCACGCCGGAGCACAACAAGCTGGTCGAGCAGATGCTGGGCAGTCCGGCGCACATCATCGCCACCATGCGCACCAAGACCGAATACGTCGTGGAGAAGGACGACCGCGGCAAGAACTCGGTGCGCAAGCTTGGGCTCAGCCCTGTCCAAAGGGACGGAGTCGAGTACGAGTTCACCCTGGTGATGGACGTCGCGGAGAACCACTTCGCGCGGGCATCGAAAGACCGCACGTCGCTGTTCGACGGCTGGAGCGACCGCATTGGCCGGCAGACGGGCAAGATGCT
>DASXNR010000354.1:0-2081 GCA_036494925.1 Acetobacteraceae bacterium | reverse complement strand
GCTGCTGTCCTGGCAGCGAAGCAGCCCTCATGCGCGCCGTTGGGCGTCGAGGAGGACCGCCGCGGCGATCCAGGTTATCACCTTCTCGCCGGCGGACGCCGCGCATTCGAGACTGCGATCGGCTTCCGACCGCCGCCAAGTGCCTGGCCAGGACGATTGAGCCGGAGGCTTGGCATCGGCGGTTACGTTGGCGCCGGCGTTACAGTCGCCGCGGCCCTGCTCGCCATACCGATCGTCATGCTGCACACCCAGGGTCTCGACCTGGCATGGCTCTGCCTGCTCGGCATCCTTGGTGTGGTGCCCGCCATCGACGCGGCTGTGGCGCTGGTGAACCGTTTTGTGACGCGTGGGTTCGGCGCGACAGAACTGCCTGCTTTGGAACTCCGCAATGGTGTGCCCGCACATCTGCGTACGATCATCGCAGTGCCGACAATGCTTGCGACGGCCGAAGCGATTGAACAACAGATCGAGCGTCTCGAGGTCCATCATCTTGCGAGCCCGGAAGGAGAGCTGCATTTCGCTTTGCTCTCCGACTGGCTCGATGCGGCGACACAGCGTGTCGATGGCGATGAGGCACTGCTGAAAACGGCTGTAGCCGGTATTGCCCGGCTCAATCAGCGCTACGGCCCGGCTCCTGGCGGTGACCGCTTTATGCTGCTTCATCGCCGGCGGGTCTGGAACGCCAGCGAAGCGCGGTGGATTGGCTGGGAACGCAAGCGCGGCAAGTTGCACGAACTCAACCGGCTACTCCGCGGAGCGACGGATACCAGCTTCCTGCACCTCGCCGGACCGTCGCCGAAGATGCCCACTGGGGTTCGCTACGTCATCACACTCGACGCCGACACCAGGCTGCCGCGCGATACGGTCCGCCGGCTGATCGGCAAAATGGCGCACAGGCTCAACCAGCCGTACTTCGATGCCACCAGCGGCCGGGTGGCGACAGGCCATGCGGTGCTGCAACCCCGGGTCACACCGTCACTGCCGGTCGGCCGCGAGGGTTCGCTGTTCCAGCGCGTCTTTTCCAGCATGACCGGCATCGACCCTTATGCCGCTGCCGCATCCGACGTCTACCAGGATCTGTTCAGCGAAGGCTCTTATGCAGGCAAGGGCATTTATGACATCGACGCCTTCGAGGCAGCACTCGCTGGCCGGGTGCCGGAATCGACCCTGCTGAGCCACGATCTGTTCGAGGGCATCTTCGCACGCGCCGGTCTCGCTTCCGATATCGAGGTGGTTGAGGACTTTCCAGCCCGCTACGACGTTGCCGCAAGGCGGCACCACCGCTGGGCGCGTGGCGATTGGCAGTTGCTACCCTGGGTGCTCGGGCACGGGCCTGCTGCTGCCAATGATCGCATACGCGACGCCATTCCGGCGATCGGCCGCTGGAAAATGCTCGACAATCTGCGGCGAACATTATCGGCACCGGCCTGCATGCTGGCCTTGCTTGCGGGATTGGTGCTGCCGTTCACCGCCGCGTCGGTGTGGATCACCTTCATCCTGCTGACGATCGTACTGCCCACCCTCATACCTGTCGCCGCCGTCGTCCTGCCACGCCGAGCAGGTATCACGCCAGGCAGCCATCTCGGCGCGCTTGATTCCGACCTCCGCACGGCACTTGCTCAGTCGGCGCTCACCATCACATTCGTGGCACACCAGGCATGGCTGATGGGCGATGCGATCGCGCGGACCTTGGTACGGTTGCTCGTCACGCGCCGGCATCTCCTTGAATGGGTTCCAGCGGCGCAGGCGACGACAAGTCCCCGCCTCGACCTCGTTGGCTTCTATCGCGTCATGGTCAGCGGCGTCGGTTTCGGTGTTCTGGCCGCGCTGCTCTCGCTGTTGTCGAGGCATGGCACGTGGCCCTTGGCGATGCCACTCGCTTCGATCTGGATTGCCTCGCCGGCAATCGCGCGCTGGACCAGCCGGTCGCCCAGGGTTTCTGGGCATATGTCCGTGTCGGCCACCGACGCCCACGCCCTGCGACTGATCGCACGGCGAACCTGGCGGTTCTTCGAGACCTTCGTGACCGCGTCCGACCATATGCTGCCGCCGGACAATTTCCAGGAAGATCCGGCGCCCGT
>DASXNR010000353.1:0-6982 GCA_036494925.1 Acetobacteraceae bacterium | reverse complement strand
CACATTCGCCACTGTCGTCAGCATTGGCCGGGAAAACCCATCATCCGCTCGCTGCTCAGTAAGCAACGGCGCCGTCCCCGCCGTAGGCACCGTCAGCAGCACATCGAACTTCTCGAACGCCCTTGCGGTCGCGGCGATCAGGTCGGTGCGGTGGCGCTGCGCCGCGATGTAATCCGCCGCGCGAACCAGCGCGCCGGCCAGCACGCGCACCCGGAACACCCGCGAATACTCCGACAGCCGCGTCTTCAGCGTCGCCTCGTGCAGCGCATAGGCCTCCGACGAGATGATCACCCGCCCTACCGCGTTGTATTCCTGCACCGCCGGCAGCGCCGCGTCCTCCACCCGGCAGCCCAGGCTCCGCAGCGTCGCCGCGGCGCGGCTGACCATATGCAGCATCTCGGGGGACGCCGGCACGTCGTGTTCGTAGAACCGGCGCAGCAGGCCGACGCGAAGGCCGCGCAACGGAGCGGTGATCGCGGCCGCATAGGACACCTGGGGACCGGGCACCGAAGCCGGATCCGCCGGATCGTGTCCGGCCAGCGCGTCGAGCAGGATCGCGCAGTCCTGTGCGGTCCAGGCCATTGGGCCGGCGGTGTCCAGGCTGGGCGCCAGCGGGATCACACCGCGGCGCGACACCAGGCCAGGCGTCGGCTTGATACCCGCGATACCGCAATACGCCGCCGGCAGCCGGATCGAGCCGCCGGTGTCCGATCCCAACGCCCCAAGCACCAGTCCGGCAGCGACCGCGGCGCCGGACCCCGAGCTGGACCCGCCGGTGAACCGTCGCGTGTCCCAGGGATTGCGTGCCGGCGGCCATGGCAGGTCGAACGCCGGGCCGCCAATGGCGAACTCATGCGTCGCCAGCTTGCCCAGCATCACCGCGCCCTCGGCGTGCAGCCGGCGAACGGTCTCGGCGTCCTGCTTCGGCACGTTGTCCGCCAGGATGCGGGAATGCGCGGTGGTGCGCACGCCGGCCGTCTCGTAGATGTCCTTGTAGCCGAGCGGGATGCCCAGCAACGGGGTACGCCTTCCCGCCATCACTGCGCGTTCGGCGGCGCGCGCGGCAGTCAGTGCCTGGCGCTCGGTCACCAGCAGGAAGGCGCTCAGTTGCGGGTTCTTCGCCTCGATCCGGGCAAGCGCCTCCTTGACCAGCTCCACCGGCGAAAGCCGCTTCGCAGCGATCAACCGGCCGGCCTCGGCAATAGTGAGGAAAGGCGCCGCGGAACCCGTCATCGCCCGCGGCGGGCACGCTTGCGGGGCGCCGCCTTGGCGATGGCGCGGCGTTTCGGTGCGGCCTTGGCCTTGGCTTTCGCCTTGGGCCTTGCCTTGGCTTTCGGCTTTGCTGGCGGAGCCGCAGGCGGCGTGGTCGCCGCAGCGCGGCGAGGCGGCGGCAGGCTGAACACCAGCGCCATATCGTCGGCGAACGGCCGATCATGCGGGATCGACGCGATCAGCCCGGCCACCTGCCGCCAGGCCAGCACCAGGTCGGCGATCTGGCCCGGATTGAGCACCAGCCCGGCGCGCGAGAGCAGAAGTTGCATCTCTCCGGGGCTGATCGTCGGAACTGACATGACCGGAGGCGCGGGCATCCGAATCGGCAACCCTTTGGAAGCGGCCGGGAAACCCTAGTCAGCCGTGTCCGCAGCGGCAAGCGGCGGCATCACGGTTTCTTCACGGATCGGATCGACCCGCCGCCCCGAGGCCTCGTCGAACACGTGCAGGTGCTCAAGCTGCGGCGCCACGGAGATCCGGTCGCCCGTCGGCGGCGGACCGACCAGCTTCACGGTCAGCGCCTGTCCCACGCCGTTTGTCAGATGGCCGTGGACGAGTGTTTCCGACCCCAGCGGCTCGACCAGGTCAATCGCGAGATCCAGCCCGGCACCCGGGAACAGATGTTCCGGGCGGATGCCGAGAACGAGGCCATCGCCGGCGGCGCCCGGCCGCCGGCCGTCGCGGAACGGCAGCAGCGGCCCCGCCGCCACTTGCGCCGCCGCGCCGCCGCACGCCAGTGTTGCCGGCAGGAAGTTCATCGTCGGCGCGCCGATGAAACTGGCCACATAGGTGTCGGCAGGGCGCGCGAACACCTCCATCGGCGTGGCGAGCTGCGCCGGCCGGCCCTGGTGCAGCACCAGCAGCCGATCCCCCAGCGTCATCGCTTCCACCTGGTCATGGGTGACGAACAGGCTGGTGACGCCGAGACGACGCTGCAACTGCCGGATCTCGGCGCGCATCGTCAGGCGCAGCTTGGCGTCCAGGTTGGACAGCGGCTCATCGAACAGGAACAGCTTGGGATGGCGCACGATCGCGCGCCCCATCGCCACGCGCTGGCGCTGGCCGCCGGAAAGCTGCCGCGGCTTGCGCTCGAGCAGCGCGGCGATCCCCAACAGCCCGGCCGCCTCATCGACCCGGCGGCGGATGTCGTCGCGCGCGAGACCACGGATGCGCAGCCCGTAGGCCATGTTGTCGAACACGCTCATGTGCGGATAGAGCGCGTAGTTCTGGAACACCATGGCGATGTCGCGCGCCGACGGATCGAGGTTGGTCACGTCGCGGCCATCGACCAGGACGCGTCCCGAGGTCGGACGCTCCAGCCCGGCGACCAGACGCAGCAGCGTTGACTTCCCGCAGCCCGAGGCGCCGACGATCACCAGCATCTCGGCCTCGGCGAGCGCCAGATCGATGCCGTGCAGCACGTCGATCGGGCCGAAGCTCTTGCGCAGGCCGTGCAGTTCCAGGGTCGCCATGGGTGGCAGACTGCCATCGTGGCAAAGTCGCCGGCAATCGCGGTTTGGTCACCAAGCCTGCGGCGTCAGTTGTAGAACACCCAACGCGGCATCGAGGTGGCGGGACAACGATGCGTCACGCAGGACAGCCGGGGCGTATCCGGCGGTGGGCAAGCTTGCCGGTCTTGATCGTCGTCATTTGATTGGCGGGATCGACTTGCTGGTTCATTGCAGGGGTGTTGACCGTGCAGATTCAAAGCGAGCGCGAACTATGCGAGCCCTGTGCGGTCGGTCCCGTAGGACGCATGATGCACGGAGGATATCAATGGCGGAGAAGGCTGGCTCTCACCGATGGTCGGCGAAAGTGACGGAGCACAGCGATGCCCTCGATGTCAAACAGAACGTGTTCAAGTCAAAGAGTTCTGACGAAATAGCACGCTCCCTCAAGCACTCGGCCGAGGTCAGCAAGCGCCGGAAAAGCGATCCATTCCGGTCGGCCATGTCGATGCTGACATTCTACATCAATCGCGCCGGAAAGAACCTGTCCGCGTCCCGACGCCGCACCCTGGAGGCCGCGAAGGGCAAACTGCGCAAAGTCTTTCGGCGCGGGACGGCAGCAAGAGGACCGGGCTAACCGGGATTGGCGTTCCCTCCACGTCTATTGCTGCGCATCGCAAGCCGTGGATGGCGGGGCCAAGCCGGTATGCCGGGCGTCACTTCCTGCCTGGAAACACCGTGCTGATCATCTCTTTCGCAGCCCCGAGAAGCATGCCTCGCTCGTTCGGATCCGGCGCGACGATCGCGGACATGAAATTCTTCGCCTGCTTGAACGTGATATGCGGCGGCAGCGGCGGCACCTCCGGGTCCGTCTTCACCTCCAGCACCACCGGACATTCCGACGCCAGGGCCTCGTCCCACGCGGCCGCCAGCCGATCGGGATTATCCACGTAGATGCCCCGCAGGCCGATCAGTTCGGCGAAGCGATGATAGGGCACGTCCGGAATCTGCTGCGTCGCGTTGAATTTTGGATCGCCCTCCTGGACGCGCTGCTCCCAGGTGACCTGGTTGAGGTCCTGGTTATTGAACACACAGACGACCCACTTCGGGTTCGACCAGTCACGCCAGTACTTCGCGACGGTGATCAGCTCCGCCATGTTGTTCATCTGCATGGCACCATCGCCCACCAACGCAATCACCGGCCGGTCCTGATGTGCGATCTTGGCGGCGATCGCGTACGGCACCGCCGCGCCCATGGAGGCCAGACCTCCGGACAGCGAGCACATCATGCCACGGCGAATTTTCAAGTCCCGCGCGAACCAGTTCGCGCAGGAGCCTGAGTCGCTGGTGATGATCGCGTGTTCCGGCAGCCTGCTCGAAAGCTCCCACACGACGCGCTGTGGATTGACCGGGTTGGCCGAGGCCATCGCGCGGCTCTCCAACACCTTCCACCATTCAGCCACGTCGTTTTCGATCCGCTGGCGCCACGAGCGGTCCTGCTGTTGCTCGAGCATGGGCAGCAACGCCTGCAACGTCTCGGCCGCATCACCGACCAGGTTCACTTCCATCGGGTAGCGAAGGCTCAGCATCTCCGGCTCGATGTCGATCTGCACGCCGCGTGCCTGACCTTCCTTGGGCAGGAACTCCGAATACGGGAATCCTGAACCGATCATGAGGAAGGTGTCGCAGTTGCTCATCAACTCCCAGCTTGGTTTGGTGCCCAACAGCCCGATGGCGCCGGTGACCCACGCCAGATCGTCGGGCAACACGGCCTTGCCGAGCAGCGCCTTGGCGACGCCGGCACCGAGCCTTTCCGCGACGGCGATCACCTGATCGGTGGCACGCAGTGCACCGGCGCCGACCAGTATTGCCACCTTCTTGCCTGCGTTGAGAACGTCTGCGGCATGACGGAGGTCCTGTTGCCGGGGCATCACTATCGGTTCGCTGTAACCGACGCCCGAATGGATCGTCCCATGCGCGCGCGGCGGCTCGGAATATTTTGCCTCCTGGAGGTCGTTGGGAAACACCAACGCCGTGACCCTGCGGGTGCCCTTGGCGATTCGCATGGCGCGATCCACCATGTGGCGCACCTGCGCC
Organism: Acetobacteraceae bacterium; assembly: GCA_036494925.1. GTDB lineage: Bacteria > Pseudomonadota > Alphaproteobacteria > Acetobacterales > Acetobacteraceae > JAMXLO01. Next base: position 2,165 of record DASXNR010000353.1, on the reverse strand, counting down.
GGCGCGCTCGCCTGACAGACGAAGGTCCCGGCAACGTCCTTGAACATACTCGGCAGATCGATTTCCTGCTGATAGTGACCGCCGATCGCGGTGCGCGCCTGCTGTCCCGCGATCGCCAGCACCGGCATGTGGTCTAGCCGTGCGTCGTACAGTCCGGTGATGAGATGCGACGCCCCCGGACCCGATGTCGCCAGGCACACACCGACCTCGCCGGTGAACTTGGCATAGGCCGACGCCATAAACGCGGCCATCTCCTCGTGCCGTACCTGGATGAACCGGAACTGGCCATTGGCCCGGTGGAGCGCTCCCAGCAGACCGTTCACGCCGTCGCCCGGATAGCCGAATATCGTGTGAACACCCCAGGCATGGAGACGATGCCAAAAGAAGTCGCCGACCGTTTGGCTCATGGGCCCGTCCTGGTGCTGACTGAGCGCGTCAACGCCGCTCTCCGATGCGCGTTTGCTGCCGGACGATCACGGTGTGGAGAAGCTTGACATAGCGCAATCTTCACCACGCGAACCGTTATGACCGCTGTGGATTGCATCGCCATCGCGCACTGCGGTAAACCGGGGCACCGCTGCGATGCGGGTGTAGTTCAATGGTAGAACGGCAGCTTCCCAAGCTGCACACGAGGGTTCGATTCCCTTCACCCGCTCCACCCACGCTCGCCGTCGCCGAAGGTCAGGCACCGGCGAACCGAGGCGGCGATCTGCGGCACGCCAGAACGAGACCTCCTTGGAGCCGGGCATGAACGTCGTGGACTGGCTGCGACAGATCGGGCTGGAGGAATATTCCCAGCTGTTCGCCGAACATCATATCTCGGCGGAGGTCCTGCCACATCTCACCGCTGACGACCTCAAGGACCTCGGTATCACCTCCGTCGGCCACCGCCGGCGGCTGCTCGTCGCGATCGAGGCGCTGCGCGCCGCTGCCGCCGCCAACGAAGATCGGACCCCTGGGTCGCTACCGCTTGATGCGGCACCCGCCGAGCGTGGACCGGTGCCGGCCGCCGCGTCGGAACGACGGCAGATAACCGTGCTGTTCTGCGACATCGTCGGCTCGACGCCGCTGGTGACGCGTCTCGATCCCGAGGAAATGCGAGAGCTCCTGCGCACCTATCAGACCAATGTCACCGCCGCGGTGACCGCGACCGGCGGCTATGTGGCGCGCGTCATCGGCGACGGCCTGCTGGTCTACTTCGGCTGGCCTCATGCCGACGAGGCGCACGCCGAAAGCGCGGTTCGGGCCGCGCTGTCGATCATCGAGACGACCGGCACGCATCAGGTGTCGATACGCGTCGGCATAGCCAGCGGCCTGGTCCTGATCGGAGACCTGCTCGGCGCCGGCGCAGTGCCGGAGTTGATGGCGGTGGGCGAGACCCTGCATCTGGCGGCTCGTCTGCAGGCGATGGCGGAACCCGCGACGATCGTGGTGAGCGACGCCACGCATGCATTGGTCAGCAGCCTGTTCGAGATGGAAGACCTCGGGCCGGTCGAGCTGAAGGGCTTCGCTGTCCCGCAGCGCCCCTGGCGCGTGTCGCGGGAGACCGCGCTCTCCGGCCGATCGGAGGCCCAGTTCGCCGGCATGCTCGCACCGATAGTGGGCCGCGATGCGGAGCTGGACGCCCTGCTGCACCAGTGGCGGCAGACGGTCGCCGGCAACGGCCGCGTCGTTCTGGTGTCCGGCGAACCGGGCATCGGCAAGTCGCGTCTGCTCGCCGGACTGGAGGAACGGCTGACTGACGAGAAACATCTCAGCCTGCGTTATTTCTGCTCGCCGTATCATCAGGACGATGCGCTGTACCCGTTCATTGCCCGATGGGAGCAGGAACTCGGGTTCGCTCGGGCCGACACGCCGGAGGACCGGTTCCGCAAGCTGGAAACCAATATGGCATCGCGAGGTCTCGAGCGGGACGACATCCCTCTGCTCGCGGCCATGCTGTCGATCCCCTTGGGCGATAGCTACCCCAGGCTCGACCTCAGTCCGCAGCGCCAGAAGGAAAAGACGTTCGACATGCTGATCGGCTGGCTGCAACGGCTGGCGAGTGCGCGACCCGTGCTGGTGCTGTTCGAAGACGCACATTGGGCCGATCCGACGACACTCGAGCTGCTCGAGGCAGGCATCGACCACATGGCCGGACTTCCTGTGCTGCGGATCATCTCGTT
>DASXNR010000352.1:0-6073 GCA_036494925.1 Acetobacteraceae bacterium | reverse complement strand
CGCGAGTTCGCGCGCCGCGTTCACATGCTCGGGGTTCTGCTCGACAATACTGTCGCTCAGCGTGAAGCCGGGCGCGAGCGTATTGACGCAGATGCCGTGCTGCCCGAGCTCGCGCGACAGCGCTCGGGTGAACGCAATGATTCCGCCCTTGCTGGTGACGTAGTGCAGGAACGAAGGTATGCCGCGGAATGCTGCTCCTGAGCCGATATTGATGATCTTGCCATAGCGCCGCGCGATCATGTGCGGTGCCGCGTGCTTCACCATCAGGAACGAGCCGCGCAGGTTCACCGCCATCACCTTGTCCCAGGTGTCGACGTCGATCTCCGTGACCTTCTGCCACGGCAGCGACGCGTAAACGGCTGCGTTGTTGACGAGGATGTCGATCTTGCCGAACCGCTCGATCACCCGCTCGACCAGGCGTCGCACCGCAGCCTCGTCACTGACATCACCGGTGACGCTCATGCTGGCGTTACGGCCGAACTTCGTGGCGAACTCCTGCGCCTGAGAGCCGCCGTCGGCGATATCAACAATCACCACCTCGGCGCCCTCAGCCGCGAGCGCCTGAGAATAATGTCTCCCGATTCCCTTCGCACCACCGGTGACGATGGCCGTTCGGCCGGACAATCTGCCCATGGAACGCTCCCTTATTACAGTTCAACGGCGAGTTACAGTTCAACGGCGAGGTCTTTCGGCTCTCGTTCTTGGCCGACATCCGGCCTTCAGTTCTTGCGCCGCTTTGGGTCGTCTGACCGTTCTACCAGTCTTGCACTTGATTGCTGTCTCCAAAAGCACCGCTGGTAGGGATGTCGGATGTTGGTGTACAATTCTTGAGAACTGCCGCATGGTCGCTGCCGCTCGAATGCGATCCAATGCGCGATGTCGTCGGGCTTACCACACGCGAGGGCTGTCAAAGGCGCAGGCAGGCCGCCAGACCATCCGATCCACCGATGACGATACTCACTGCGGGGGAGGCTGTGTGTCCCAATGCTCAACATCTCCGACCGCAGGCGACCATTCGTATCGCGCCTGCTCCCAGAAGGACACCGACGGCGCGGGAAACGCGGGGTCATTGAATGCACCAACGGGAATTCCAAAACGTGTCGAACCGACCGCGCGCGTCCAGCAGACGGTCACACCACAGGTTGGGCAAAAATGCAGATTGATCCTGGTGCCGGCGTTGCTCGTGCGGGTGTAGACATTGTTCGGGCCGCTCAAACGAACAAGCTCTTTTGGGAAATAGGCGTTGCTGGTCCAGGGAACACCTGACCGCCGCTGGCAATCGCGGCAATGACAGATGTTGACGACGGTCGGCTCGGTGGCGACCGTGACGCTGAACGCGCCGCACAGGCACCTCGCGGTTCTTTCCATGATCCACAACCTCAATCGTCGATCTATCGGTCTGACTTCGACGCAGGCTCATCGTCCTCTTGAACAGGTGCGGCGTCGGCAATCGGATACCCGACCATCCGGCAGGCTTGGGATTCGGCGCGGCCGGCGCGGTCGGAATAGTCAGCGCCTCGCGAGCGGCGTTCAAGTAGTCCCCGAAGGTAGCCTCCAGGCGCGCGTAGCTGCCAGATTGTCAGGTTTGTCACTCACGCTCGGATGGTAGCACGCGACCCGTCAGGAACAACCTGACTGCGGAGGTCGGAGCACAGATCGGATGGCCGACCCGACAGCCCAGCAGCCATTACCAACCTCGATTCGAACACCACGGGGCAAATACATGCCGAACAGCATCGCCACCAAGACATATGGAATGGTCAGCGCCGCCAGGCAGACAGCGATGAGCGGCCTTGAATTTGTCGAGGGACTCGTCAACGGCACGTTGCCGCTGAACACCATGGCAGAAACTCTGGGCTACGACATTGTCGAGGTTTCGAAGGGCCGCGTTGTCGTAACAGCCCTCCCCCACGATGGGCACCGCAACCCGGCCGGCACCGTACATGGCGGTCTGGCAGCGACGCTGCTCGACAGTTGCATGGGCCTCGCGATTCAGTCGGCCCTGGAGCGGGGCATCGCTCAGACGACCGTCGAGTTCAAGATTTCGCTGGTACGGCCGATCACGCCGGAAACAGGTTTGATAACGGCCGAGGGCTTCGTGCTGAACTGTGGGCGCCGTATCGGGACCGCTGAAGGGCGGATCACGGATTCCAGAGGGCGGCTACTCGCCCATGGCACGACGACATGCCTGATTTTTGCGAGTCATCCCAACGCAGACCGGGGCTGATCAACGCTCGCCGACGCCAGCGTCGTCACGGCGATCGTCGCCCGCCGTTTACCGCATCCGCGGACGTTGATTCCCGGCTGTGGGAGGCGCTTCGACATGCAGGACACTCCGATTGCAGGCAGCGGCGGGCACGACTACCTGCCGACATGCAAGCCAGGGTTCGCGTCCTTGAGGAGATTGCCGCCGTACCAGCGCCGGGAGCGTGACTTCCGCATCACCTTCGGCGCGATCATCTCGACCGCCCTGGGCCTCGCCTTCCTGATCGCCCGCACGGCCCACTGGCTGCAGCGGCTCTCCCGCCTCGCACGACCGCGCATAGGGCGCTAACCTCCGCGCAACCGAAGCCAGGAGGGAACCATGCGTGGTGTCGTGTTCACCGGCGGCCGTGAGCTGGAGATGATGGACTTCCCCGATCCCACGCCGGGCCCGGACGAAGTGGTGGTCGAGATGAAGGCCTCCGGCATGTGCGGCAGCGACCTCCACCAGTACCGCCGGCCGAAGGGCCAGACGCGCCAGGCCACCGGCTTCCCGCAGAACCCCGATCCGGTGATCGCCGGCCACGAACCGTGCGGCGTGGTGGCCGCGGTCGGGCCTGGCGTCTCGGACAAGGAAGCCAAGGTCGGCGCGCGGGTGATGGTGCACCACTACCAGGGCTGCACGCAGTGCAACCACTGCCGCTCCGGCTGGCAACAGCTCTGCCAGGAGGTGCCAGTGAAGGTCTACGGCAGCAACTCGCATGGCGGCCACGCAAATTATCTGAAGGTGCCGGCGAACACGCTGGTGCCGTTGGCGGATGAGTTGTCGTTCTCGGCCGGCGCCGCGATCTCGTGCGGCTCCGGCACAGCGTACAGCGCGCTGCGACGGATGCGGCTGTCCGGCAACGACACGCTCGCGATCTTCGGCCAGGGGCCGGTGGGTCTTGCGGGTACGCAGTTCGCCAAGGCGATGGGCGCGCGCGTCATCGCGCTCGACGTCAACCCGCAGCGGCTGCAGCGCGCCAGGGATTTCGGCGCGGACGAGGTGGTGGACCCCGGCTCGAACGATCCGGTGGCGGCGATCAAGGACCTGACCCACGGGCGCTACGCAGATGTGTCGCTGGACACCTCGAGCAATCCGGAGGCGCGGGCGAACGCGATCCGCAGCACCAAGGTGTGGGGCACGATGTGCTTCGTAGGCGAGGGCGGCGACGTGCACATCGATGTCAGCCCGATGCTGCTGCGCCGCCAGATGACGCTGATCGCGTCGTGGACCTTCTCCAACATCATCCAGGCGGAGTGCGCGACGTTCTGCGTCGAGCGCAACATCGACGTCGATGCGCTGTTCACCCATCGCTGGAAGCTGGAGCAGGCGGACGAGGCGTACAAGCTGTTCGACCAGCAGGCGGACGGCAAGGGCGTGTTCCTGATGTGAAGGAAGCCCAGGTTCGCCAGGAGGTCACGACGGTCTACCGCGAGGTGGGCCGTCGCGGCCTGATTGCCGGCAGTTCCGGCAACGTCAGCCGCCGCACCCGGCCAGGCATGATCATCACGCCGTCCGGCTGTTCGGCGGAGACGCTGGCGCCGGACGCACTGGTGCCGATGACGCTGGCCGGCGATGTGAAAGGCGCGGCGACGCCATCCAGCGAGTGGGCGATGCATGCGGCAATCTACCTTGCCTATCCCGCGGCGCAGTGCGTCGTGCACACACATGCCGACGCCTGCACCGCGCTCGCCTGCCTCAACGAGGCGCTGCCGGCGTTCCATTACATGGTGGCGAATTTCGGTGGCGACGATGTGCGCTGCGCGCCCTATGTCACGTTCGGCACGCCGGAACTGGCGCGGTTGGCGGTGGCGGCATTGGCCGGGCGCACCGCATGCCTGCTCGCCAACCACGGCATGATCGTGCACGCGCCGACCGCTGATCAGGCGCTGACCGACGCAATCGTGCTGGAGACGCTGTGCCGGCAATACCTGCTGGCGCGAGCAGCCGGCACCGTCCGATTGCTGACCGCCGACGAAATGCAGGCGGCGCACCAGCGATACCGGACCTACGGTCAGCCACGCACGGGTGGCCCGCTATGAACCGGAGGTCGTGATCGACAGCGAGACCCAGCGGACGCCGTTCCTGGACTGCACCAGCATGGCGAGATAACGACGGCGTTCGTCGTGCGCGGTTTCGATCGCGTGCCGCACATCGTCCGGTGTGGTCACCGGTTCACCCTCGATGTTGGTGATGACATCGCCCGGCACGATCTCAAGTTCGCTGGCCTCGCAATCGGGCTCGACGGCCGTCACCAGGGCACCACCCAGCTCCGGATCGAGCCCGTACTGTTGGCGAGCCTGGTCAGTGATGGGCGCGAGCCGCATGCCCGGATCGGGTGCCTTTTCGATCATCATCTGCGCTGCCTGCGCCCGCATGACACCCTGTGCCGGCATATAGTTGGGCCATGCCGCGATCCTGACGGTGGTGTCCAATGGCTTGCCGCCACGCCAGCCGGTGATACGCACGGACGTCGCTTCGGGGACCCTGAGGATCGACCACATGAACGCGCTGGAATCGCTCTGCTGCACGCCGTCGATCGTCTCCAGCACATCGGCTGGCCGCAGGCCCGCCTGGCTGGCGGGACCTGCCGGATCGATCGCCGATACGATGGCACCGGTCGCCCTTGGAACCTTGATCGCCTCCGCCAGTCTGTCGCCCAGGTCCTGCAAGGTGACGCCGATCCATCCGGGCTTTGGATGGTTGGGATCGAGCAGGAACTGGACGACGAACGCTGCAAGGTTGGACGGAATCGCCAGGCCGATGCCGATGAACCCGCCGTTCGCGTCGGGATTGTAAAGCGCGGTATTGACACCGACGACGTCGCCATCGCGATCGACCAGCGGCCCGCCGGAATTGCCATGGTTGATCGCTGCATCGGTCTGGATGTAGCTGTCGAACGGCGTGTCGGGCAGATTGCGGTTGAGCGCACTGACGATCCCGGCGGACACCGACATGCCGAGACCCAGTTGATTGCCAATGGTCACCACCGGGTCGCCGACCTGCAACCTGCCGCTGTCGCCCCATTTCAAAGTCGGCAATGGATGGTCGACGTCCACCTTCAGCACTGCGACGTCCAGCATCGCCGCCGCGACCAGCAGCCGCGCCGGCATGCGCTCACCGTTGCTGAAGATCGCATGGATTTCCAGCGCTCCGTCAACCACGTGCCGGTTGGTGACGATGAGTCCCGAGGGGTCGATGACGAAGCCGGAGGCATAGACCTTGATGCGCCGCGGCAACTGGTCAGGCTGCGCCGCGGCACGCATCTTCCACTCGGAGATGTTCACCACGGCAAGCGTGGCCTGTTTGACGATCGCCGCATCGCCGGTCTCCATCACCCGCGCGGAGGCCGGGCAACCAAGCAACGCGAGCGTGATCAACGCCAGCACGAACAGGATCTGCATAACGGCCTCCACCACTTCCGCGTTATGCCGCCAACAATGTCTCCGCCGGCGCGAACGGCAGGTTCAGGTCATGCGCCACCGCCTCGTACGTCACCTTGCCGGCATGCACGTTCAGCCCGTGCAGCAGATGCGGGTCCTCGGCCAGGGCCCGCCGCCACCCCTTTTCCGCCAGCGCGATGACGAACGGCAGCGTCGCGTTGGTCAGCGCGAAGGTGGACGTGCGCGCCACCGCGCCCGGCATGTTGGTGACGCAGTAGTGCACCACGCCGTCCACCACGTAGGTCGGCTGAGAATGCGTGGTCGGACGACTGCTCGCGAAGCAGCCGCCCTGATCGATCGCGATATCGACCAGCACCGAGCCGGGCCGCATCTGCTTCACCATCTCACGTGACACCAGCTTTGGGGCGGCGGCACCTGGCACCAG
>DASXNR010000351.1:0-43725 GCA_036494925.1 Acetobacteraceae bacterium | reverse complement strand
ACCACCATGACCCACGCTCTCCCGAACCTCCCCGCCCCGATCGCCCGCGAAATCGTCGGCTCCCTGTACAGCTACCTGCCGCCGCCGGTCGTCGACACCGCCGAAGCGCGCGCCGCCCGCCAACAGACCGCGTTGGCCCTGATCACCGAATTGCGGCCCGCCGATGTCGTGGAGGCCGACCTCGCCGCCCGCATCGTCGCCGCCAGCTACCACGCCGACGACAGCCTGCGGGTCGCCGCCCAACCGGGCCAGCCGCAGGAGGAGGTGCGCCGCCACCGCGCCCAGGCCAACTCGATGATGCGCACCGCCGAACGCATGCGGCACTCGCTCGAGCGCCGGCAGTCCACCCGCGAGAAGGCGGAAGCCGCGATGCATCCCGAGGCCATGGAGCGGGCCGGCTGGTGGTTCCGCGAAGCCTCGGTCCCCGCGACTGCGTCGCCCGCGCCCGATGTGCTCGCCGAGGCCGAGAACTACGCCTCGGCCAATCCGGAGCGCGCCGCGCGCATCCGGGCCACCGGCGGGTTGCCGGAACCGCTCGATTTCACCCCGCCCAGGCCGGACGTGGTCGCGACCCTGGTCAACGGCACCAGCACCATCCTGTGCGCGCTCGATCACATCGCGCGACGCAGCGCCGAGTCTCGCGCGATGTTACAACGAGACGACTGTGAGACGCGGGAGGCGGTCGGGGCGATCGGATGAACCGGGCGGTCACGACAAGACTGGCGAATGAATCTGCTGCTGCTGGCCGCCTTTATGCAATAATCCTTGCGATCAGTCAGCCGCAGGGAGAAAGCCCATGTTTGACCTCGACCGGTTCTTCACCGATTGCCGGGACGCGGTGGCCGCCGATCCCAGCCACAAGCTGGTTCGCGAGGTGGTGGCGCGGGCGGTAAGCGAGCCGGACGCGGTGCTCGCGGCGATGGGCGAGCCGGAGCGGGCGGGCATCAAGGTGATCCTGAGCGCGCCGAACCTGACCGTGCTCAACGTGGTCTGGGGGCCCGGCATGACGATCATGCCCCATGACCATCGCATGTGGGCGGTGATCGGCGTCTACACGGGCCGCGAGGACAACATCTACTGGCGTCGCCTGCCGACGGATGCCGACCGCGAGATCGAGGCGGCGGGGGCTCGCTCGCTGTGCCGCGGCGACTGCACGCCGCTGGGGGCGGACATCATCCATTCGGTGACCAATCCGATCGCGCGGCTGACCGGCGCCATTCATGTGTATGGCGGCGACTTCATGAAGCAGGAGCGCAGCGAGTGGGACCCGGAGACGTTGCACGAGCGGCGATACGACGTGGCGAGCGCGCTGCGGTTGTTCGAGGATTCGAACCGGTCCCTGGCGCGCACCTAGCGCCAGCCGAGCAGGCCCTGCGTCGCCGCCCGGGATGACCGGGACCCAGCCTTGCCGGGTGGCGGTGCTTTGGCGCGGCGATCGGGAAGCCAGACGCACCGCGACGCCTGGGAACAATCGCTTTCATCGCGTGTTCGAGGAGCTGACCGCGCTTGGCATTCAAGCCGAGCCGGCGGTCTATGCCGACGACATCGTTGGCGAGGTGCGAGAGCAGCTGCTGACGGTCGACGGTGTGCTGGTATGGGTCGATCCGATCGATGACGGGCAGACCCGGACGGCGCTGGATGCGATGCTGCGCGATGTGGCGTCACGCGGCCCCTGGGTCAGCGCGCACCCGGACGTGATTCTCAGGATGGGCGTGAAAGAGGTGCTGTACCGCACCAGGCATCTTGGGTGGGGCACCGATAGCCATCTCTACCGCACCGCGATTGCGCTGCGTGACGAGTTCCCCTTACGGCTCCGATCCACCGGCCCGCGTGTCCTCAAGCGGAACCGCGGCAATGGCGGCCAGGGAGTCTGGAAGGTGGAACAGATCTCCCGACCGGCCGGCGAGGCCGCGCTTGTGCGTGTGCTCCACGCTCGGCGGGGCAGTGTGCCGGAAACCGTGACGCTCGATGAATTATTGACGCGCTGCGAGGCGTATATCACGCAGGACGGCTGTCTCGTCGATCAACCGTTTCTGCCGCGGCTGCCCGACGGCATGATCCGCTGCTACATGGCAGCGGACAAGGTTGTCGGCTTTGGACACCAGTTCATCAAGGCGCTGATGCCGCCACCACCCGAGGGGCCGAATTCCGAGGCCGCGCAACCTGGCCCGCGCATCATGCATGGGCCCGACGCGAAGCCGTTTCAGGCGCTCAGGGCGAAAATGGAAGCGGAGTGGACGCCGCAGATGATGGCTGTGCTGGGCATCGATGTCGCGTCGCTGCCGATCATCTGGGATGCCGACTTCCTGTATGGACCGCGCACGGCGTCCGGCGATGACACCTATGCTCTGTGCGAGATCAACGTCAGTTCGGTATTCGCGATCCCGGAGCAGGCGCCGGCCGCGATCGCGCGGCTCACGGTGAGTCGGCTGCGACGGGCCGGCAAAATGTGATGGCTTCACGCAGGTCCTTCCCAATTTGGGCCGTGCGTGCAGAATCGTGCAAACAAACTGCCTCGCCTGATCCTTCCCATAGGCGACAGAACAAGAAGAAACCCATCAAGGAGAGAAACGATGCTCAAGCATGCTGCTGCCTGGCTTGCGCTGCTCGCCGCCACCGCCATTCCGGCCGGCGCCGCGCCGTTCATGATCGTCGGCAACGACGAGAAGCCTGGCACCGACGCGCAGGGCAAGCCGGTCGTCAACCCGACCGGAAACGACACCGTGGTGATCTTCGACCTGGCGAACCCCGAGGACCCGAAGCCCGTCGTATCGCTGAAGTTGGAGAACTCCATCGTCGGTCCGCCGACCAACCTGGCGATCTCGCCGGACGGCAGCATCGCGCTGGTCGCCGATTCGATGACCGTCGCCGAGGACAACGGCGCGCGCAAGATGGTGCCGACCGACAAGCTGTTCGTGATCGACATGAAGGCCAATCCGCCGAAGCTCGCGCAGACATTGACCCTCGGCAAGCAGCCGTCGGGCCTGTCGTTCAGCCCGAAGGGCGACATGGCGCTGGTCGCCAACCGCGCCGACGGCACGATCAGCGTGCTGAAGATCGACGGGGCGAACGTGACGCAGACCGGCACCGTGCCGATCGGCCCCGGCGTATCGCATGTCGTGTTCACCCCCGACGGCAAGCGTGCGCTGGCGCTGAAGTCGCCGGACAACAAGGTGGCGCTGCTCGACATCGACGGCGACAAGGTGAGCTACAACAAGCTCGACATCCCGACCTACGCGTTCCCCTACAACGTGGTCGTCACGCCTGATGCAAAGCTGGCGTTCACCGCCGACAACGGCAATGGCGGTTCGTCCGACGGCAACCTCGATGCGGTGACGGTCATCGACCTCGAAGGCGAGCACCCGCACGCGATCGCGCATGTCACGGTGGGGGACGCGCCGGAGGGTCTGGCGATCAGCCCGAAGGGCGACCTCGCTGCGGCGCTCAATGTCGATGGCTCGAACTTCAAGCAGGCGTGGTTCTACCACCCGAACGGCAGCGTCACGGTCCTGCGCATCCAGGGCAAGACGGTCACGCCGGTCACGACTGTCGAGGTCGGCGCGTTCCCCGAACCGATCGCATTCACGCCGGACGGACGGTATCTGTATGTTGGCAACTATGCCGACCAGGATTTTTCCATCCTGAAGGTGGACGGCGGCACTGTCACCAACACCGGCAAGCGGTTCAAGTCAGGCGGCCATCCGGCATCGATGCGGATGGGACCGTGACCGGCCGTCAGTTCCCCACCGACTGCACCTTGGAGAAATCGACCGACAGCGCACCGAGCTGCAACTGGATGCTGTTCGACTGGCTCTGCACGCCGGTCGCGGTTCCGACCACGCTGAACGTCAGCGCGCTGGTCGAGCCATCGGCATTGGCGCCGGTCACCGCGACCTTGTAGCTGCCGTCGGGCAGTGCGGTGCCGGCGCTGTTGGTACCGTTCCAGGTCCAGGCGTTGGTGCCTTTGACCGCCATCAGCGTCGCGTCGCTCAGCTTGGCGCCGTTGTCGTTGTAGATCGAGATGTCCACCGGTTCGGCTGCCGGCGCGGTGAACTGGATCGTGCCCTGGCCATTTTGCAACGGCACATGATCGGAGCTGACCGTCACACGCTTGCCGGTCATCGCCGAGGCCTGCATGACCTCGCTGCCCTGGGTAAGCTGGATCAGCTGGGTCAGACTGGTGTTGGTGTCGATCTGCTGCTCGACGCTGGAGAACTGCACCAGTTCGCTGGTGAACTGGTTGGTGTCGAGCGGGCTGGTCGGATCCTGGTTCTGCAACTGCGTCATCAGCAGCTTGAGGAAGTCACCGAAATTCGCCGACAGGGAATTCAGCGCGGCGCTGCCGGTCTGCGGCGCGGTCGCCGTGCTCGCGCTGGTCTGCTGTGCGGCGACGGTGGCGAGACTCATGGGACGTGTCCCTTTCGCGTCATGCGGTAATGTTGAGGCCGCCGCGCACCCAGCCTGGCAGTGCGATCGGCGTCAATCCGGCATCGGCCCCCTCCGACGCGCCGGCATGCTGTCGTCCCGGCTGCCCGCCGTTGCGCGGCGCGCCGTGCCAGCCATCGTCGCTGGGCCCGCCCGCTGCGACGCTCGGCGCCGGCGCGGTTGCCGGCTCGCTCCGCGGCGTCGGCTCGAGTGATGCGACGTGGAAGGTGACGCTGCGGCCCTCGGCCGGCACGCCGGCCTGATCCAGTGCGCGCTGCAACTGCGGCTGGTCGCGCAGCAGCAGCGTGAGGGTCTCGGCCTTCTCGACGGTGATCTCGACGCGCGCCGGCGCTTCGGGCGGGCGGTCGATGCGCACCTGCACGTGGCCCAGTTCGGGCGGGTCGAGCCGCACCGTCAGCCGCTGCGCGCCGTCCGGCGCGTGGCCCATCTGCACCAGCGCGGGCGCGATCTGCGCCGCGGGGGTACCCGCGTGTGGCGAAGCCACCGGTGCAGCGGCCGCGTCGGTCGGAGGGGCTGGATGAGATACCGGGTCCGGCAATATCGGCAACACCGGTGCAGTCGGATCAACGGCCGGCGCTTGAGCCGGTTGCGGCGGCGGAGTTGCTGGTGCGTCGTGGGGTGGCGTCGGAGGCGTCCCGCTGGTGGCGACCGGCCCCGGCTCGGGCTGTCCGGCGGCGACCGGCGGCATCGCTGGTGACCTGGCGTTGTCCGCTGCCTTGGCCGCTTCGGTGTTCTGCCGCGGTGTCACCGGCACCTCGCGCGTGGCTGTATTCTCGAAAACGGGCGCGGCAATCGGTGGCGTCTGCACGGTGGTTGGAGCGGACGCGCGTTCCACCGGGGCGTCCATCGGAGGATCCCGCCTCGCTGCACTACGTCGAGCCTGCGGTGTGTTGCGGGGATTGTTGCCTGTATCGGTATCGCTGACCGCTTGTGTCGCGGCTTCTGGCGGGGGCAGCGCACACGCGGCACATGGCTCCGGCGATGGTTGGGACGTTACAGTGGGCGGTGCTTCTGGCGGCGCCGCACACCCGACGGATGGCTCCTGCGATGGCTGGGACGGAACCCCGGGCGGCGCATCTGGCCCTTCGGTAACCGCGGGGAGCGAGTGATCGGCGGGTGCCGCAGCCTGGACGAGCTTCGCCAGTTCACTCGCGAATTCCGTCAGGGTAACGGGCATCTTGCCGATGACCTGGGGCGTGGGCAGGGCAAGCGGCAGCAATGACGCCACGGCAGGTATCTGCGGCGTGACAGGAACGGCTGACTGCATCGCGTTCACTCCTTGGAGCGAGCAATCAGCAAGGCGCGTGCCAGAGAGCGACATCGCGCGCGCCCGCTTGTGCCGTCATAACCAGGCCCGATCCGTGCAGCCCTGTCGGCACAAATTGCCGGATCGGTTCTGCCGAGAGCCCACTGCATATCCTGCAATTCCCGCACGGATCGCGTCTCGCCTTGTTGGCACGCTTCCTGCCTCGCAGCGTGCGGACGAACCAGCGGAGCAATCCCATGTCATTGTTCGGCGCGATGAACACCGCGATCAGCGGACTGACCGCGCAGTCCAGCGCGTTCAGCAACATCAGCGACAATGTCGCGAACAGCCAGACCGTCGGCTACAAGCGGGTGGACACCAACTTCATCGACTACCTCACCACCAGCACTGCCACCCAGAATGATTCCGGCGCGGTGGTCGCGACGCCCGATTACGTCAACAACGTGCAGGGCACTATCACACAGACCGACAATCCGCTCGGTCTTGGCATCGCCGGACAAGGCTTCTTCGCGGTCTCGCAGCAGAGCGGCGAGGTGAACAACATCCCGACCTTCGATCCGCAGCAATACTACACGCGGGCCGGAGACTTTCAGATGAACAAGAACGGCTACCTGGTGAACAGCGCGGGCAACTATCTCAACGGTTGGCCAGTCACCATCGATCCAAATACCGGCTCGCCCGTCGTGAACCAGAACACGCTGACGCCGATCCAGGTAACCCAGACGGTCTACAATCCTGTCGCCACCTCGACCGTCACGCTGTCCGCCAACCTGCCAGCCACTCCTGCGGCCGGAACAGCGGTCCCGGCCTCGCCGGGCCCGCCGGCGGTAACTGCCGCGCCGATATCCTCCGACATCGACGTATACGACTCGCTCGGCACCATGCACACCGTCACACTGAACTGGGTACAGACCGCGCCGAACAACTGGACGGTGCAGGTAAACGTGCCGGACCCGGACCTGACGACGCAGGATGTCGGCGCCGCCGACGTAACATTCGGCACCAACGGCGTGTCCGCCGGGACGGTGGGTCAACTTGCAACCAATGGCACCGACCCGGGCACCATCAAATGTACCCCTTACGTGGCCGGCGGGGGCACCGCGGCGACCCTGAGCTTCACCAGAGACTTCGGTACCGGCTCCGGGCCACAGACGATCACCGTCGATCTTGGCACCTATGGCGGGACCAGCGGCCTGACGCAGTATGCCGGCACGCAGTACAGCCTGCGTGGCCTGACCCAGAACGGCGTGCCGCCCGGCGCGTTCTCGTCCGTTACCACGCAGGTCAACGGCGACATCGTGGTGAATTACGACAACGGCCAGTCGCGCACCATCGCGCAGGTGCCGGTGATCACCTTCAACGATCCGAACGGGCTACAACGCCAAAACGGCCAAGCCTACACCGCGAGCACGCAATCCGGCACGCCACTCGCCGAGTCCGCCGGCACCAACGGAGCGGGCACCCTGGTCACTCAGTCGGTCGAAAGCTCCAACGTCGACATTGCCACCGAGTTCTCCAAGCTCATCGTCGCGCAGCAGGCCTATTCGGCCAATACCAAATTGGTGACCACGGCGGACCAGATGGTGCAGCAGACGATCAATATGAAGCAGTAGGAACCACACCGTGACCATCGCCGCCGCATTGTCGATCGCGACCGGTGGGCTGGCCAACATCAACAGCCAGCTGGCGCTGGTATCGCAAAACGTGGCGAATGCCAACACGCCGGGCTACGCGGCCGAAGTCGCCACGCAGCAAAGCGTTGTTGCCGATGGCGTCGGTCTTGGCGTCCGCAGCGGTCCGGCCACGCGCTACGTCGATGCCGCGTTGCAGGCGGAGGTGTTCAGCCAGAATGCCACTGTCGCGGGATTGCAGACCCGGCAGAACGCCTTGCAGGCGATCGACGCAGTGCAGGGCACGCCGGGCCAGGACACCGACATCGCCAGCCTGCTCGGCAACCTGCAGAACCAATTCTCCACGCTGCTGAACGACCCGAGCAGCCAGGCGCAGCAGAGCCAGGTGGTATCGACGGCAACCACCCTGGCGCAGAACATCAACACGCTGGGCAACGCCTACGTCGCGCAACGCCAGACGACGCAGGACAATATTGTCTCTGAAGTTGCAACGCTGAACGACACTCTGAGCACGATCGGCGGGCTCAGCGACAAGATCATCAGCCTGCACTCCACCGGCCGCAGCACCGCCGATCTCGAGAACCAGCGTGACGCCGCGGTGGCGACGCTGTCGCAACTGGTCGGTGTGAAGGTGCTGCAACAGCCGAATGGCGACGTGCTGATCACCACGCCCGCCGGGCTGCCACTGCCGATCCATGGCGCCGTTGATCCACTGAGCACCAGCGACGTGAACGTGTTGCCTGAGACCTCATATCCTGGCGGCGGCATTCCGCCGATCATGCTTGGTGGCGTCGACGTCACCACTCAGCTTCAGGGCGGCCAGATCGGCGCCAACATCGCGCTACGTGATGCGACGCTGCCGACCGACCAGGCGGAGCTGGACGAGTTTGCGCAGAACCTGGCGAGCCGCTTCGATGCGCAGGGGCTCACCTTGTTCACCGATCCGGCCGGCAACGTGCCCTTGGGCGGCGGCATGCCGGCGCAGAACGGCTACGTCGGCTTTGCCGGCACGATCCAGGTCAACCCGACAGTACAGGCCAATCCTTCCCTGGTCCGCGACGGGACACCAAACAGCAACGCCGGTAATCTCGCCGGCTACACCGGCATCATCGCTGCGGTGTTGAACAACGCGCTGGGCAGCAACCCGCCGCTCAATTCGAATGCCATCGGCCTCGGACCCGCCGGCAACCTGAACGCGCCCTACGCAGGCCCGACGCCACCCTACGCGTCACCATCCACGCTGCAACAACTCGTCACCACCATGCTCGCTGCACAGGCGCAGGACAGCGCCACGACCAGCACGCAGGCCGATACCGAGCAGGCGGTGCAGACCTCGCTGGCAAGCAAACTGTCGGCACAGAGCGGCGTGAACATGGATACCGAAATGTCGCACATGATCCAGCTGCAGAACGCCTATGGCGCCAACGCCAAGATCATCTCCGCCGTGCAGGCGATGTGGACGCAGCTCCTGCAGTCGGTGGCATGAGGCGCATACCATGAGCAACAGCATCACGATGACCGGCGTCACCGGCGACCCGACGCTCGCCAGGTTGATCCTGGACAGCACGACAACCCACAGCCGGCTCGACAAACTGACCGATCAGGCGAGCACCGGCCTGATCGCCGACAACTACGCGGGCCTTGGCACCGGTGCGTCCGTGTCGCTCGATCTGCGGCCGCAGATCGCGAACCTGCAGTCCTGGCAGAACAACGTGGATGCCGCCACCGGGCGGATGTCGGTGGCGCAGTCGGCGCTGACCGGGTTGCAGTCGATCGCCGCCAACTTCTATGCGCAGCTCAACAACGTGCAGAGCGTGAACGCAAGCGAGGTCGACAGCATCGCGGCCTCGGCCCGCGATGCGCTGAGGCAGGTGGCGGGCCTGCTCGATACCCAGGATGGCGGCATCTATGTATTCGCCGGGCAGGATACCGGCAACCCGCCGGTGCCTGCACCCGACAGCATCCTGACGTCCGGCTTCTATACCCAGATCAACGCCGCGGTGGGCAATCTCGCCATCAACGGATCGGCGGCGACCGCGAACACGACGTACGATGTCGCGACCTCCAATGCCGCCGGCACGTCGCCGTTCTCCGCGTGGCTGTCGCAGCCGTCCGCGACGTTGCAGGCCGACCCGCCCGTAGTGCAGGTCGGGCAGAACCAGACCGAACCGGTCGGCATTCCTGCCAGCGCCAACGGGCTGATCCCGGATTCGGTTAGCACTGGAAACACCATCGTCGGCGGCCCACCCTCCACGACGGGCTCGTACATGCGCGACGTGCTGCGAGCGCTGGCGACGATCGGGTCGCTCAGCAGCTCACAGGCGAACGCCCCTGGCTTCGATGACCTGATGCAGGACACACGCATTAGTCTGTCGCAAGCAACGAGCGCCATGGCGCAGGATGCGGGGGTGCTGGGCAACGTGCAGTCGTCGCTCACCGCCACGCAGACCAGGCTCGCGGACACCCAGACCGCACTGACCGGGCAGGTCACGCCGGCCGAGGATGTCGACATGGCGGCTACGCTGTCGAAGCTGTCGCTGGTGCAGACGCAGATGCAGGCATCCTACCAGCTGATTGCCACACTCGGCGGTATGTCGCTGGTGAAGTTCCTGCCGGTCGGATGATGAAAACGCGGCACGCTTCATCGGCCGTTAACTCAGGGCGGTCAGTATGGCCTCAAGCCCGCAAAAAGGCGGGGGCATGCGTAACTATGGACAAGAAGGGTAAGACACCATGTCCCTCAATTCCGTGAATACCAACATGGGCGCGATGATCGCGCTCGAATCGCTGAACAAGACGAACGCTGATCTGGCTACCTCACAAAAGCGCGTCTCGACCGGCTATCGCGTGGCGGATTCCACCGATGACGGCGCGGCCTATGCGGTGGCGCAGTCGGTCCGTTCAACCGTTGGCGCACTCACCACCGCGAACCAGCAGCTCGGCAACGTGCAGGGATTGCTGGCCACCACGCAGTCTGGCCTGAACGACATCTCCAACACGATGGCCAGCATGCGCGACGTGCTGGTGAGCCTGTCCGATGCCAACGTGTCCGGCAATCAGCGCACCCAATATGTCAACCAGTATACTTCGCTGCTGGCGAACGTGAAGTCGTTCATTCAGGATGCCGGCTACAACGGCAAGACTCTGATCGGCAATATCACCGGATCGAGCGGAACGATGACAAAGGTCAACACCATCCGCAATGAGGCGGGTGCGACCTACGGCCTCCTGACCTATAGCGGCTCGGCCTTATATAACGCGATCACCTTCTCGGCAGTTCTGGCCTTGGCTGGTGGTACGCAGGCTGCCGCAGTCGCCGCGCTGCTGACCACCGGCACCACCGGCGGCACCTTCATCGTGCAGCAGAACGGTGTCGGAGGAGAACTGAACACGATCGGCAGCAATGTTAACTACGTGAAGAACCAGATCACCTACAACAGTGACAGGATCGATGCGCTCAACACCGGTCTTGGCTCGCTGGTGGACGCGGATCTGGCCAAGGAATCGGCGAACCTGCAGGCGCTGCAGATCCGTCAGCAATTGGGCACGCAGGCCCTGTCCTTGGCGAACCAGGCGCCGCAGACGCTGCTCAGCCTGTTCAAGTAATGCCTTAGGCAACCGGTGTTCCGGCCGGGGCAGAATGTCCCGCCGGAGCGGTTTCCGATCACGCTGTCGAAGGCAGCGCATCGCCCCGTCCAGGGCGACGCGAAGCCGGGAAGGCACCATGTCGAACCTCGTCTTGGAGTTGCGCCAGGGAGAAGTGATGATCGTCAACGGAGCGCCTATCCGTTTTCGTACCAAGTCTCGCATCGAACTGACCGCCAAGGCGCGCTTCCTGTTCGGCAAACAGATTATGCCACCCGATCAGGCCGACAGTCCGGCGCGGCGCATCTACTTCGCATTGCAGTCGGCCTATATCGGCTCCGAGGAGGAGCGGGTCCATGGCCTCGTCGCGGCGCGCGAGCTGATTGCCGCGTTCAAGCTGGCAACGACCTCGGCGCTGGCATGCGAGATCCTCGATCGGGCGCTCAACGCGGCCGAGGCAGATGACTGCTACCAGGCCCTGAAACTCACGAAGCGCATTATTCGCCACGAAGATGCGGTGCTGGGCGTGACACCGACCACCGCACCGGCGATTCACTCCTCCATCCCACCTCAAAGGGACCACCGACAGCCATGCAAACCCTAGGTCAGGCATCCCGCGCCTATGAGGCGGCGGCGACCCATCGTAGCCAGCGCGAGCAGGAGGCGGACGTGTTCCGCCGCGCCAGCGGTGCACTGAAGGCGGCACGTCACGCGAACCCGATCCAGCGCGTGCAGGCGATCGCCGACAATCGCCGTCTCTGGATTACCGTGGCCGGCCTGATGCGTGATCCGCTGAATGCGCTGCCGGAGGACCTGCGCGCTTCGATCGTCTCTGTCGGCATGGCCGTGCAGCGCGAGATGGAACAGGAGGCGCCTGACTTCGAGTTCCTGATTGGGATCAACGAGAACATTGCCGCCGGCCTGTCCGGGCAAGTGTGACGCGAGCGGACGCACCAAGTTCCTGATCCAAACCTTATCGGTGTTTCAGGCGGTCGATCCGATCGCTGCAACCGGCTCAAAAGGAGCCACAGATGGAGCAATTACGGGTAACGGCCGACGTTGGCACACTCACGGCCCGCATATCGGCGCTGCTCGCGGCAAACCGCCTAGGCGCCGCACGACAACTGCTGTCGGCCGTGCGGCGCCTCGCGCCGCCTTCGCCCGTCGTCGCGCAACTCGCGGCGCGCCTCGCCGCTGGTGAAGGGTATCTGCAACAGGCATTGGACGAGCTGGACGACGCCGTCGCACAATTCCCGGATCATGCGGGCCTGCGGTTATACCGCGCCGATCTCCGCCAGCGGACAGACGACAAGCTGGGAGCATTGGCTGATGCAGCCGAGGCGGTGATCCTCGATCGCTCCGATCCGGCGGCAAAGGCGTTGCTGGGCGTCATGCTTCTGGAACATCACCGTCCGGAAGACGCTCTGGTCTGCCTCGCTGAGGCCGTGGCAGCCGCTCCGACCAACCCGTTCTATTGTCAGGGACTCGCAGCGGCTCAGGAGGCGAACGGAAGCAGCGATGCGGCCCTCGCTACGCTCAACGCCGGTATTGCGTTGGTTCCGTCGTGGGTGGACCTACGTAACGCCGCAATTCTGCTGTGCGTCAGTCGTCGCGACTTCGTCACAGCGTGCGCCCTTGCCGAGGAAGCCCGCGTCGCCGGCATAGCCGATGCCTGCTCGTTCGGCCTGATGGGCCACGCGCTCTCCAGTCTCGGACGCCACGCGGAAGCTGCCAACGCCTATGCCGAGGCACTGAAGTTGGGGCCGGAAGATCCGTATGTCCGCCATCTTGTCACAGCCGCTGGCATCCTGCCGGGCGCACCGCGCGCGCCGGCCGAATATCTGCGGGCCGTGTTCGACGGCTATGCCGAGCGCTTCGAAAGCCATCTCATATCACTCGGCTATCGGATTCCGGGATTGATCCGTACCGTGCTCGCGCGGCATCCGGTCATCGCCGGCGGTGGATGCCTGGGTCCTGCGCTGGATCTCGGCTGCGGCACCGGATTTGTCGCGGTGGCACTCTCCGATCTGCCCGTGGCACCGCTGGTCGGCGTGGACTTGTCGCCGCGGATGCTGGAGGCCGCGGCCGAAAAGCAGCGCTATGCAGAGTTGCACGAAGCCGACCTGATGAACTTCCTGACGGAGGATGAACGGCGCTGGCAGCTGATCCTGGCCGCCGACGTGCTGATCTACTTCGGCGCACTGACCGAGTTGCTGACGATCGCGCACGCCCGTCTCGAACCAGCCGGTTGGCTGGTCTTCTCGCTTGAGGAGCTGTTGCCGGGCGCGCCTGGATCTGTGCCAGACAATGGGGATTGGGCGCTGCAATGCCAGGGTCGCTACGCGCACAACATGGGCTACGTGGCCGCGTCCGCTCGCAACGCGGGATTTGCGATCCGCAAGCTGGAACGGCAGACGGTACGGTTTGAAGGCGAAGCGCCGGTCGCGGGCTTCCTTGTCGTACTGGAGCGGGGCGCCGGATGACGGTTACCGCCCTCGAGAGGCTGTATGCCGGCGATCATGCCGGCGCACTCTCCCTGCTGGATACAATGTCGCCGCTCGACGCGCTCGATGCCGAAGCGCTCGTGGCACGCGGTGTCGTTCAGCTCGCCAACCACCGTCCGGCCATGGCGCTTCCATCCCTGCGCGCGGCGGTCGCGCTTGGCGAGACCACCCCGGCGACATTGCTCAATCTGGCGCTCGCCGAACTGCAGGCCGGCGACGCCGATCGTGCGTTCCGCCTGATGGAGGAATTGCAGCGCCGTCTACCCGAATGGTACGAGCCGCCCTTGCGTCTAGCCGAAGCCTTTCGCACGGCGGGTCGGATGCAGGAAGCCGAGCAGGCCTATGGCCGCGTGCTGGAGATCAATCCGCGGTGCGAACCAGCGTTGCTGGGACTGGCCGGGCTGCTGATCATGCGCGGCGATTGCGCGACGGCGCGCGACCTGCTGCTGCGCTGCTGCGGCATTGCGCCGCAGCGTGCCGATGCCTGGGACACGCTTGGACTTGCCTTGCGCGGGACCGCCGAGGCCTCGTTGGCCGAATCCGCCTTCGCCAAGGCGCAGGAACTGGCACCTCAGGTGCTTGCGTTCGCGCTGCATCGGGTCGCAGCCGCGCGTGCTGCGGGGACCGAGGAAACCTTGCTGGCCTGGCTGGATGTTGCCACCCACAAGGATCCGCTGAATGCCGTTTTGATCACGTCGCGCGGACTATTGCTGGAACAGCTTGGCCGTCGTGAGGAGGCGGCCGATGCACTGGAGGCTGCCGTGGCGCTCGCCCCCGAGGCGCCGTTGCCGATTTACGTCCTCGGTGAGGTGCTGGCCCGCTCGAATCGGCTGGACGACGCCGAGGCGGCCCTGCGTCGCGCGAATGAGCTGGATCCCGACAACCTGGAACTTCGCAATACCCGCGCTACGGTGCTGTTCCGCATGCACCGCCATGCCGAGGCCCGCAGCGAACTTCTCGCGCTGCTCGATCGCCACGGTGAACACGTCAACGCGCTGTGCAATCTCGCCAATGCCACCACCTGCCTTGGGCTGCAGGACGAAGGCGCGGCCGCCGCGCGGCGGGCCATCGAGCTTGCGCCGGATGCATTGCTGCCGCGCCGTACGCTGTGCAGCACGCTGACCTATCGCGACGGCGTCACCGGCGCGGAGCTGCTGGCGGCGCTGCGGGATTGTTCCGACCGGCTGCCGCGTGAGCATCCGCCGAGATTCGCCAACACACCCGACCCGGATCGTCCGCTCGTCGTCGGCCTGCTATCGGGTTCGTTGCGGGTCCATCCGGTGGGCTGGCTGACAGTCGCCGCCTTCGAGACGCTGGATCCCGCGAGCTACTCGATCGTCTGTCTGGCGCAGAACGCCGCCAACGACTGGATCGCCAGGCGATTCCGTGCACTGGCGCGGGACTGGCACGACGTCGATGCGCTGAGCGATCCCGCGCTGGCGGCAAAGGCGCGCGCACTCGGCATCGACATCCTGATCGATCTTGGCGGCTACGGCGATGCGGGGCGCATGACGGCCTGCGCCCACCGCATGGCGCCGGTGCAGGTGAAGTGGGTCGGCATGCAGAACCACAGCTCCGGCCTCGCAGAAATGGACTGGATCATCACCGATCGCTGGGAGACGCCACCGGAGCTCGAGCATCTCTATTCGGAACGAGTGCTGCGACTGCCCGACGGCTACGTGTGCTACAGCGCGCCACCCTATGCGCCAGATGTGGCGCCGCTGCCGGCAGTGGCGAACGGACACGTCACCTTCGGCTGCTTCAACAATCTGGCGAAGGTCACACCCCGGGTCATCGCCACCTGGAGCGGGATCATGGGCCGACTGCCGGGCTCGCGGCTGGTGATGAAGGCGCATCAGTTCGCCGATGGATCGACGCGGGAACGCATCCTGGGCTGCTTTGCCGCGCACGGCATCGCTGCTTCACGCATCGAGCTGCGCGGGCCATCGCGACACCGGACGTTCATCGGTCAGTATAACGATATCGACATCGTGCTGGACCCGTTTCCATATTCTGGCGGGCTGACGACGTGCGAGGCGTTGTGGATGGGCGTGCCGACCGTGGCGTTGGCCGGCGAGATTTTCGCTTCCCGCCATTCGGTCAGCCATCTCAGCAATGCCGGCCTCGACGACTGGGTGGCGCCGGACGTGGCGAGCTATGCCGACCTGGCGGTGACAAAGGCATCGGACATCGCAGCCCTCGCAACGCTGCGGTCGGGGCTGCGGGCACGCGTCAAGGCCAGTCCGTTGTGCGATGCGCCGCGCTTCGGCCGCAATCTGGGCAAGGCATTGCGGGCTGCCTGGCGGGATTGGTGTTCTCGGACAACACAGGACGCGGGACTGGAGATGGCAGATGGATCGCTGGTACCCGGACAAAATCATGGCCGCCAGCGTCGATGACTATCTGCCGCGCCTGTCCGAGCCGGCATACACGACCGGACTGATACAGGCGCTCGGTCAGCTGTTTGCCGGCAGGGACCGGCGTCTCCTGAGATTCGCCGAATTCGGGGTTTGGCAGAGAGCGACCACGGGCCAGCTTGCCAGGTTCCTGGACAACGAGGGCGAACTGCACCTGTTCGACTACGATGACACGGTCGCGGAACTGAAGGAAAAGCTGGAACAGGCCGAGTTCACCAACGTCACGGCGTGGGGCAGCTCGTATCGCTATCTCGATTCGTACAATTGGAGCCTCAGGCTGATCCTTGAAAACCAGCCACAGCTCAGGTTTGACTATATATTCCTGAACGGTGCGCACACCTGGGCGGTCGACGCGCTCACCTTCCTGCTGTCCGATCTTCTGCTCAGGGTCGGAGGTTATTTTCATTTCGACAACTACGGCTGGCGGCTGCGTGGATCGTCGCTTGATCCGGAGCGTGTCCCGGCCACCGCGGCGTTGTACACCGATGCCCAGATCGATGATTTCCAGGTCAGGGCGATCGTCGATCTGCTGGTGCGAAGGAGCGGCAGGTACCGGGAGGTCGTCAGGAATTGCCTCTTCCAGAAGATCGCTGGTGCCGATGCGAGCCAGAACCGAATGTCCGGCGGCGCGACCAGCGGGGAGACAATGGCATCGTCGCCATGCCTCAGCTTCGACCTCGGGGATCCGCATCTGTTCAGCGGTGAGCTTGAGGCGATGAATCGCATCATGCGTGATGGACATCGTCGATATCAGGAATTCGGCATCGGCGGCAGTACAGTGCTGGCGATCCGCAGTGGACTGGAAAGCGTGGTGGCGGTCGACTCGGACCGCGGCTGGGTCGAAGCGGCGCGCAAGCATCCCGAGATTGCTGTGGCGATCGGCGCAGGGCGCGCGGACATCCGCCACGCCGACATCGGACCGGTGGCACAATGGGGGCATCCAAGCGGTCCCGGCCACATCCGGAGCTGGCCAGCCTACATTGCGACCGCGTGGGACGCATGGACCCAGCGCAACGAGATGCCGGATCTCATATTTGTCGACGGGCGCTTCCGTGTCGCCTGCTGCCTGTCGGTGGTCCTGCTCGCCGAGGCAGACCCGGACCTGACTCGGAAAATCAGGGTTCTGCTGCACGATGTCGGACCGGCGCGCCCCCATTACGACGAGGTGCTGCAGTTCTTCGACGTCGTGGAATCGGTAAACACGCTTCGTGTCATGAAAATCAAACCTGGCACTTCCCGCAGCCGGGTCATGTCGGCGCTGCTGCGCCGTCAGTTCGACCCACGCTGAGGAGGCACCATTACGATTTCTCGGTCCGCTGGGCCGGACGACGTTCAGGGGGAGGCGAAGGCGCGCGGTCTGCGGGTGGCTGAGCCGGCCGCCTTTCGGTCGTGGACGCGTGCGCCGCGGGCTGCCCGATGGCGATCGCAGGTGCCGCGGCAGCCGACTCGTCCTGGCCCGTCGGCGCCTGACCGGAGTGGGTTTGCGCCCACCTCTGGTACGCCTCGATCTGCCGCTCGCTCGGGATCGACGTGGTGACCGCCCCGGAGTCGTTGCGGAATTCGATCACCACCAGCCCAAGTGCCGCGTCCAGCCGCAAGGTCGGGTTGATGATGGGCGATGGCGCGGGGGCAGGTTCCGCCTGCACCGGCGACTCGCTCGCGGTCGCCACCCTCGGGTCGATGGCGCCGTCGCTGCCGGCATGGGCCACGGCGACGGCTTGAACAGAAATTTCGCTGGGCATGGCGGCATTGACCGCTGAACGCGGCGCCGTCCTGGCGTCCGATACCAGGCCAGTCTGCTCCAGCCACGGTAAAGATGCGGTTAAGCGCCCTTCACCAGCACAATCGCCTCCACCTCCACCGAGATGTTGAGCGGCAGGCTCGCCATTCCGACCGCGGACCGCGCCGGCCGCCCGCCTTCGCCCAGCACCTGCACGAACAGATCGGTGCAACCGTTGATCACCTCGGGATGCCGGGTGAAGTCCGGCACGGCGTTCACCATGCCAAGCACCTTCAGGACCGTATCGACACGCTCGAGCGTGCCGACCGCAGCGATCATGTTGACCAGCAGGTTGAGGCCGCACAGCTTGGCCGCCTCGTAGCCCTGTTCGACCGTGATGTCGGAGCCGACCTTCCCGGTGATCATCGTCTCGTCAGCACGGCGTGGGCCAACGCCGGACAGGAACAGCAGATTGCCGGCCAGCCGGAACGGAACATAGTTGCCGATCGGCTTCGGTGGTGACGGCAGGGTAAGGCCGAGATCGGCCAGCCGTTGGTCGGCGCTCATCAGGCGATCCTCCTGGTTGTCGCGGAATGTGCTACGCCCGCCCCGACACCCGTCGCCCGATCTCCAGCGCCGCAAACGACGGCACCGGACCGGGCATCAGCCAGCGGAAGCCCTGTTCGATCAGGCCCTCAACGTTCTTCGCGTCCACATGCGGGTGGCCGCACGGCACGTTGTGCTGCTTGCAGATCGCCAGGACCTCGTTGATCGCCGAAGCAACCGTGGGGTGCTCGTACTGGCGCGGATAGCCGAGGTCCTGCGACAGATCGCCCTCGCCGATCAGCACCACGCCGATGCCGGGCACCTGCTCCAGCATCTTCGGCAGGTTCGCGATCGCACGCTTCTCCTCGCACATGATCACCACCAGGACTTCGCCGGCGGGGTTCAGCGGCCAGGTGTCGGCGCGCGGGTAGTATTCCTGCGCGGTCAGCCCCCAGTAGCGGGCGGCCGAGGTTGGCGCGTCGCCGCGCTGGCCCGGAGGATCGTAATACCTGGCCTCGCGCGGGCGTGGATAGCGGCAGGCCTGCACCGCGTTGCGCGCGTCATCGACCGTGGATACGTGCGGCCATACGATGCCATAGACGCCGATGTCCAGCACCTGCTTGGCGATCCACTGGCTGTTCTCGCCGCCGTTCGGCGGGATCCGCACGAACGGCGTCACCGCCGGCGCGACCGAGCCCGAGGCGGCGATCTGGCGGCGGTTCAGCATGTACTGCAGGCAGTCGCGCAGCGCCTTGATGTCGTACGGGTTGTGCTCCATCTCGAACACCACGCCGTCATATGGTGCACTGCCGATGCTCAGCGCGTTGCTGATCTCGCCGCTGGTGAACGGAACGAATGCAGGCTTGCCGGACTCCAGCGCCTTGATCGCGCCGTTGAGGCGGGGAATGTCGGCCATCGTATCCTCCTTATGTCACGAACAGTTCTTCGACCTGGTAAGCGCGCGGGATCAGTCCCTGTTCCGCAGCATAACGCATCAGCAGCTCGATGGCAGGGCGGTTGGCGTCGATGCCGTACGGCACCGTCTCCTCGGCAAGCCGCTTCGAGGCGGCGAACAGACGCATCAATTCGTCCGCCAGCCACGGGTGCTCGGCCAGCAGCGCATCCTTCACCACCACGACATGGTTGATCGGATACACGCCGGTCTTGCCTGACCACGCGGCGGCGACCGCATCGGCGTCGGGGATCACCGGGCGGACCTGAGCGGGATCCACGCCGGCCAGCGCTATCGCCGCATCGATCTCGCCTGAGAGCAGCATCGCCGGCAGGGACTGAGCGGGCCCGATGCGCTGCACGAAGGGAGGATCGACGAATTCCTGTACATGCGCGTCCTCCTCGGTGATCCAGGTCACTGCATCGGGCGCAACGCCGTACTCGTCTCGCATCATGCCGCGCACCCAGACGCCGGTGGTTTGTGACCAGGCGCGCACCCCGATGCGCCTGCCCACAAGATCGGCTGGCCCGCGCAACGGCGAGTCGCGCCGGCAGATCAGCGCAGCATGATGCAGGCCGCGCAGCAGCACGACAGGCAGGGCGGTGATCGGCTTGCCGTAGGCCCGCGCCTGGGCGTGCGTCGTCAGCGCGATCTCGCACAGATCGAACTCCATGGCGCGCGTCATGCGGCGGAAGGCGCGGGTGACCGGATCGACCTCGACGAAGTCGAATTCCACGCGATCGGAGGCGACGGTGCCCGCCCTCAGTGCGCGCACCAGCGGTGATTTGCCAAGCGCGGTGCGGAGGGTCAGCGCCGTCATGGCACCTTCACCGTCGGATAGATGTCCGCGCCGTAGTGCCTGCGGAACTCGGCGATCTGGTCCGCCGGCGGCGGCGCATAGGTGCAGCGCTTCGACGTGAACCGTCCACCCATCAGCCGGTTCAGCTTCACTGCCATCTCGCCCAGCTTCACCAGGTTGGTGATGCCGTTCAGAATTGGCATCCCGGCGGCCTCGTGAATCTCCGCATGTGCCAGCAGCGCCATCACCACGCCGCCCGCCGCGATCACCACCTCCGCTCCCGCCTCGGCATTCGCCCGCGCCGCGCGATCGAACTGAGCCACGATACGCGTGCGTGCGTCCGCATCGTCGAATGCAATGCCGAGATCGGTCAGCCGCTCCACCTGCATGCGGTTCACCGCCGCCAGCCGATTGCCCAGCCCATAGCGCCGCACATTCTCCACGATGCGCGGCGTGAACTTCTGGTTGATCGTCACCAGCGAGAAACTCGCCCCCATCATGCACGCGACATGCAGCGCCGACTCGCACAGGCCCAGCACCGGGATGTCGGCGATCTCGCGAGCCTCCTGCAGGCCCGGGTCGGCGATGTTGCCGATCAAAAACGCGTCGAATCCATGACGCACGGCGTGCTGCACATTCTTCAGCACCTCGCCGGTCTCGAGATATTCCAGGTACCGGAACTGGTCGCCGGTGCCCCCGATCTCGGTGATGCCCGCCACATGGATCTCGGTGTCCAGATCGCGCACCTTGTCGAGGATGCCGCGCAACACGCGCGGATAACCGCCCCACTCGGTCTGGCGGGACATGCTCTGGTACCAGAGCTTCATACGGACCTCCTGTGGGTCAGGCCGGGCGCCAGTTGAGGCGGCTGGCAAGCCAGCCCCGCAGGTCCTGCAGCACGGGCGCGCCGACAGCGATGACCGAGGTGCTGGCGGTTGCCGTCGGGCCGGTGAGCGGACGCACGTTGACTGTCGCGGCGGTGGCCTGCACGCCCGGGGCGGCAACGGCGTCGGTGCCGGCGCGCCGCCACAGCGAGACCATCGCGGCAGGCGTCAGCTGCGGCAGCACCAGGCCGAAATCCAGTTGTACGGCGGACGCGACGGCACTCCACGCATCGAACAGCCTGCCTCCCGGCTGGCCGCCGGAGCGCGCTGCGAACAGTTCGGCGAAGTGCGGCACCTCCGGGAAGGTCGGATCGCGCACTGACCGGCCCGCTTCGTCGAACGCGCCGAGCGTGAACAATGGTTGCGCGCCAGTGGCGGCAAGTGCGGCGAACTGCTCAGGCACGTGTTGCCCGCATAACAGCACCGCATCCACCGCTCCCTGCGCGAAGGCGGCTTGCGCAGCACCCGGTTCGACCAGGCCGAACACCGGCTCCATGCGGGCGCCGAGCAGTTGGATGCCGAGCAGGGCGGCCAGATCGAAGCTGGCCGGGCCGGCAGCGGCGGTGCGGGCGCGGCCATCCGGTGCCAGCACCGTCGGTCGTCCGACAACAATTCCGGGAGTGGCGCCCGCCATGACCGGCACCCAATGGGCGACGTCGAACTGCGCACGGGGGTCTCCGACCATCCAGGCGAGCGCCGCCTGACCTGGCACCAGCAGCACTGTCTGCCCATCCGGCGCTCCGCGCGCCTCGAACTGATTGGCGCCGGTGACGCCATCGGCGCTGCCGACCTCGACGCGCTTGATCGCGGTGTCAGACGGCAGTGCCTGCTCGAGTGCCGGCAACAAAGCGTCTGCCCAGCGGTTGAGGGCACCGTCCGCCGGACCGGCGACGAACAGCCGGGGTGTTTCGGCGAACGGCGCGGTCACTGTCGGCGGGGCAGCCAATGGCCTTCCCGCCCGCATTGCGGCGGGCAGGGTGGTCAGCATTGCCAGAAGGTGTCGCCGGCCGGGTCGCGGCCGGGTCATCCTGGTCCCTTACCCATGGACCCTTCCTACCCCGTTACCCAGGGCAAGGCAAAACCGGCCAGGACCGCCGCTTATTCGTCATACGCAACCAGCGCCTCGCACGGCACATCGAGCCGCTTGCGGCCGTTGAGGAAGGTGAGTTCGATCAGCGCCGCGGCAGCGGGTACCACGGCGCCCACCTGACGCAGCAGTCCGATGCCGGCCGCCATGGTACCACCGGTGGCGAGCAGATCATCGACCACCACGACGCGCTGGCCCGGCTCCACTGCATCGGCTTGCACCTCGACGCGGTCGGTGCCGTATTCCAGCGAATAGTTCATCCCCACGGTGACGCCGGGCAGTTTGTTGCGCTTGCGCAGCATGATGAAGCCGCAGCCCAGCTTAAGTGCGAGCGGCGCGGCGATCAGGAAGCCTCGGCTCTCGATGCCGGCGAGCAGGTCCGGCTGATACGCGCGCACCGCCTTCGCCATGCGCCCCATCGCCACCTGCCAGGCGTCGGCATCCCGCAGCAGCGTCGAGATGTCGTAGAACAGGATGCCCGGCTTGGGGAAGTCCGGAATCCCCCGGATATGATCCTTCAGGTCCATTCGCCGGCCGCCTTTCACATCAGTGACATTGCCGGATGTAGAACGCGGGCCATGTGCCGGCAACGGAACCGGTGCGCCATTGACGGCCTATCCCAACCTCGCCACGGTACACGCAAGCAGCAGCCAGCCTGCGGACAGGGGCGGAAACCGGGCCAACGGGAGATTTTGCATGTTGCGACGCGTTATCCTTTCCAGCCTCTGTGCAGCTGTGGGAATCGCCGCCATCGCGACACCGGTTTCAGCGGAAACCTTCAAGTGCCCGCATGTCGGCGGCAACTTCACCTTCGGCCAGGAGGCCAACATCAACAGCCTCGACCAGATGGCCTCCAGCACGATTTCGACACGCAACATCGCCATGAACATGTTCGAGTCGCTGATGACGCGTGACGAGAACTTCAATCCGATCCTCGAGCTCGCCGATTCCCTCACGGAGTCTCCGGATCATCTGACCTACACGTTCAGGCTGCGTCAGGGCATCCGGTTCCACAACGGCAAGGAGATGACATCGGCCGATGTGGCCGCCTCGTTCGACCGCTACGCGCGGATCGGCCTGTTTCGCAGCACTTTGGGCAATGTCGATCGCTGGGACGCGCCGGACAAGGACACGTTCGTGATCCATCTGAACAAGGTGCAGCCGACCTTCCTGGAAATCCTCAGCGCGTTCAGCGCGCCGATCGTCATCATTCCGGCAGAGGACAAGGATGATCCGCCGCTGCAGCTAAAAACGATCGGCACCGGTCCCTGGCAACTGGTGGAGTCGGTGCCCGGCGGCTATGTGAAGATGAAGCGCTACGAAGGCTACCAGCCGAACCCCAACTTCGACCAGAAGACCGGCTTCGGCGGCTACAAGCAGGCCTGCTTCGATACCGTGACCTTTCGCATCGTGACCGAACCGCAGGCGCGCGTCGCCGGCCTCAAGACCGGCGAACTGCAGGGGGTCGAGGACCTGCCGACCAGGTCGCTGGCCGACCTGAAGGCTGACAAGGGCATTACCATCATTCCACTGCAGAACTGGTGGATCCAGATGGCGCAGGTGAACACGTCGGTGCCGCCGACCGACAACCTGATGTTCCGCAAGGCAGTCCAGGCGGTGCTGGACATGGACGAGATCATGGATGCCGCGTCGGACGGCAATTACCGGCTCAATGTCGGCTTCCAGTATCCAGGCCAGGCATTCTATTCGGATGCCGGCAAGGAGACCTACAACGTCAAGAACCCCGAGCTGGCAAAGAAGTATCTGGCGCAGTCGGGCTACCAGGGTGAGCCGGTCATCCTGCTCACCGACAAGGACTATCCGGCGATGTACAACTCGGCGCTGGTGATGCAGCAGCAGATGCAGGCGATCGGCATCAACGCGCAGCTCAAGGTGGTGGACTGGCCGACCTCGGCGAACATGGCGCTGAAGCCGGACACCGGCTGGAACCTGTTCTACACCGGCTGGGGCACGCAGACGGCACAGGGCGCGCTGGCGACCATGCAGGTGTTCGTCAATCCGGGCGCGATGTTCATGCCGAAGGGTGGCCAGGACGATCCGCAGCTGCTGTCGCTGTGGAATGATATGAACAGCCTGCCCACACCGGAAGGACGCAAGGACGCGTTCGCCAAGATGCAGCGATACGCCCTCGAACAGGTCTACGCCCTGCCGCTCGGGTCGCTGACCAAGGTGCAGGCGGTGCGCTCCAACGTGAAGGGATACGTGCCGTACCGTATTCCCCGCATGTCCAACGTCTGGTTCGCGAACTGAGCGGGAGGCATGGCCGGGATCATCATCCGGCGGCTGGGCAGCGCGCTGCCGATCCTGTTCATTGTGTCGCTGATCACCTTCGCCATGATCCATCTGATCCCCGGCGATCCCGCGGTGGTGATCGCCGGACTGTCCGCCACCCCGGAGCAGGTCGCCAATATCCGCCACGATCTCGGCCTCGATCAGCCGCTGCTGACGCAGCTCTGGCGCTGGTATGTCGGGCTGCTGCACGGCAATCTCGGCCGTTCGCTGCTGCTGGGCCAGCCGGTGGCGTACGCGACGATGCTGCGCCTGCCGGTGACGCTGGCACTGTCCGCGTACGCGCTGGTCATCACGCTGCTGATCGGCCTCGGCAGCGGCATCGTCGCGGCCTTGCGGCAGAATAGCTGGGTCGATCAGGCGGCGATGGTGTTCGCGATGCTCGGCATCTCGCTGCCGAATTTCTATCTCGGCCTGCTGATGATCATCGTCTTCGCGGTCGATCTGCGCTGGCTGCCGACCGGCGGCTACGTCGCGTTCAGCGACGATCCGCTGGGCTGGCTCGCGACGTCGACAATGCCGGCGATCTCGCTGGCGCTGCTGCTCGCCGGGTTCCTCGCCCGCATCACGCGCTCGACCCTGCTGGAGGTGTTGCGGCAGGACTATATCCGTACCGCGCGCGCCAAGGGCCTGCCGCGACGGACGGTGGTGGTGAAGCATGCACTGACCAATGCGCTGATCCCCATCACCACCGTGATCGGCATCATCGCGAGCCTGCTGATTTCCGGTTCGGTGGTGACGGAGACGTTGTTCTCGATTCCGGGCATGGGCCAGTTGCTGACCCAGGCGGTATTGAACCGCGATTATCCGATGGTTCAGGGCGGCCTGCTGATCACCACCGCGTGGCTGGTGCTGGTGAACATCGGTGTCGATGTCTGCTATGCGCTGCTGGATCCGCGAGTGCGCTACGATGGCGCCTGACACCGCCACGCTCGCGTTGACGGCCGCGGAGCTGGACGACGAAGTCGCGGTCCGCCGTCACCATCCGGCCTGGGCGACGATGCTGCGGCTGCTGCATCATCGGCTGTTTGTCACCGGCCTTGCGCTGTTCGCGATCATTGCGATGGCGGCGATGCTGGCACCGTGGATCGCGCCGATCGATCCGAACAAGCTGGCGATGCGCCAGAAGTTCCTGCCGCCGTCGTCCGCACATCTGTTCGGCACCGACAATTTCGGCCGCAGCCTGTGGTCGCGCGTGGTGTGGGGCGCGCAGTTGTCGATGGTCATCGGTTCGGCGGTGGTGGCCATCAACGCGGTGTTGGGCACGCTGATCGGCGCCGCGGCGGGCTATTTCCGCGCGCTCGACAATATGCTGATGCGGATCAACGACGCGCTGATGGCGTTCCCCGCCGTGTTGCTGGCAATCGGCGTCACCGCGGTGCTCGGACCGTCAGTGAACGACGTGATCATCGCGCTGGGTGTGGTCTATACGCCGCGCACGGCGCGCATCGTGCGGTCATCGGTGATCGTGCTGCGCGAGATGGAGTACGTGCAGGCTGCGGTCGCGGCCGGTGCGGGGCACTGGCGCATCCTGCGGCGGCACATCCTGCCCAACGCGATGGCGCCGCTGATCGTGCAGTTGTCGTTCCTGTTCGCCTACGCGGTGCTGACCGAGGCGACGCTGTCGTTCCTGGGAGTCGGCGCGGTGCCGCCGACGCCGACCTGGGGGAACATCATGGCGGAAGGTCGACAGTACATGATCGACGCGCCGTGGATCATCACGATACCGGGGGCGGCGCTGATGATCACCGTGCTGGGGCTGAACCTGCTGGGCGACGGATTGCGCGACGTGCTGGATCCACGGTTGAGGGTGCAGCAGTGAAGCACTGCAAGGGGAGGGGGAAAAGTGGTCGCTCGCCCCAGCCTCGTGGCCGATGCCCCTCCTCGCGGTAACCAACCTCACGACCGCCTTCGCCACCGCGCGCGGCGAGATCACCGCAGTCGAGGATGTCTCCTTCTCCCTCGATGAAGGCGAGATCCTCGGCATCGTCGGCGAGTCCGGCAGCGGCAAGAGCGTCACCGCCCTTACCATCATGGGTCTGCTCCCGCGGCCCCCAGCCCGCGTCGCTGCCGGCGAGGTTCGCTTCGCCGGTGAAGACCTCACCAGGCTTTCCGACGCCCGCATGCAGCGCATCCGAGGCCCTGGCGTCGCGATGGTGTTCCAGGAGCCGATGACCTCGCTCAATCCGGTGTTCACCATCGGCGAGCAGGTGATCGAAACCATCCGCGCCCACGAACGCCTGTCGCAGCGCGCCGCCTACGCCCGCGCTCTGGAGATGCTGGAAAAGGTCGGCATCCCCTCGGCCGCGCGCCGGATGGCGGACTACCCGCACCAACTCTCCGGCGGCCAGCGCCAGCGGGTGATGCTGGCGATCGCGCTCGCCTGCCGCCCACGCCTGCTGATCGCCGACGAACCCACCACCGCGCTCGACGTCACCATCCAGGCGCAGATCCTCGACCTGATGATGGACCTGCGCGACGAGTTCGGCATGGCGATCATCATCATCACCCACAACATGGGCGTGGTCGCGGAGACCGCCGACCGTGTGCTGGTGATGTATGCCGGCCGCATCGTCGAGGCGGCGCCGGTCGCGCGTCTGTTCGACCATCCGCTGCATCCCTACACGCGCGGTCTGCTGGAATGCGTGCCCTCGCTCGACCAGGACCACGAGCGGCTGGTGGCGATCCAGGGCACGCTTCCCGATCCCGCACGCCGCCCCGCCGGTTGCCGTTACGCGCCACGGTGCCGCTATGCAGTGCCGGCATGTGCCGCCGCCCTTCCGCCGCTGGCGACGTTCGATCCCGGCCACACCGCCGCTTGCATCCGCGTCGGGGAGCTGACATGATGGCCGGATCAGGTCCGGCCACGACGGTCGAAGGCCGGGCGCGCGCCCGGATCCATATGTGACACCGCTGGTCGAGGCCGTGGGCGTGACCAAGCACTTCCCGGTGCGCGGCGGCGGCCTGCTGCATCGCCACACCATCGCGCTGCGGGCGGTCGACGATGTCGCATTGCGCATCGACGCAGGCGAGACACTGGGGCTGGTCGGCGAGTCAGGGTGCGGCAAGTCCACCCTCGGCCGGCTGCTGATCCGCCTGCTGCCGCCGACCGCGGGCAACATCGTCTTCGACGGCGCCGACATCACGCGGCTCAACCCGAGCGAACTGCGCGAGAAGCGGCGCTCGATGCAGATCATCTTCCAGGACCCGTACGGCGCGCTCAATCCGCGCATGGCGGTGGAAGACATCATCATGGAGCCGTTGCTGATCCACGGCGCGCGTCATGATGCCGAGGCTCGGCGCCAGGTCGCGGCGATGCTGGATCTGGTCGGACTGCCCGCCCGCGTGCGGGATCGCTTCCCGCATGAGTTTTCCGGCGGCCAGCGCCAGCGCATCGGCATCGCCCGCGCCCTGGTGCTGCGGCCGAAGTTCGTGGTGTGCGACGAACCGGTGTCGGCGCTGGATGTCTCGGTGCAGGCGCAGATCGTCAATCTGCTGCAGGACCTGCAGGCCGAGCTGGGGCTGACCTACCTGTTCATCGCCCACGACCTCGGCGTGGTGAAGCACATCTCGACCCGCGTCGCGGTGATGTATCTGGGCAAGATCGTCGAGTTCGCCGACAAGCGTACGCTGTATGCCAACCCGCTGCACCCCTATACGCAGGCGCTGATCGCCGCGGTGCCGGCCGTCCATCCGGCACGGCGCAGACGCGGCCGCCGCGAGCGTCTGGCCGACGACATTCCGAGCGCGCTGCATCCGCCGTCCGGCTGCCGTTTCCACACCCGCTGCCCGCACGCCATGCCGGTTTGCCGCGAGCAGGAACCGCGGATCACCGAGCCGGCCCCTGGGCACGCGGTGGCGTGCCACCTGGTGGGGTGATTTCAGCAGGGCTTGAGGCCGTCGGCATCTCGGCCCAACAATCCGCCATGCGCATTCTCGTCATGGGCGGCGGCGTGGTCGGCATCACCACGGCCTATCAACTGCTCCGGGATGGCCACGAAGTCGTCCTGCTCGAACGGCAGGATGCAGTCGCGCGTGAGACGAGCTGGGGCAACGCCGGCATGATCGCACCAGGGCATTCCTTTGTGTGGTCCTCACCGCGGGCGCCCTGGATTTTGCTGAAGTCGCTGTTCCGCAAGGACCAGGCGCTGCGGTTTCGGTTCTCGACCGATCCGCGGCTGTACAGCTGGTCGCTGAAATTCCTGGCCGAGTGCACTGCGGCCAAGGCGCACCGCAACACCCTGCGTAAGCACCGGATCGCGACGTACTCGCAGCGCATACTGCACGAGGTGATCGCGGCCGAGCCGCTTGACTACGACCGCAACGCGCGTGGCGTGCTGTATTTCCATCGCGACCAGGCGGCGCTGGAGGCGGGCGTCGCGCATATGCAGATCCTGGCCGATGACGGGCAGGAAATCCGCGTGCTGAACCGCGCCCAGGTGCTGGAACTGGAGCCGGCTCTGCAAGGGGACATCGCCGGCGGCATCTATTGCCCGACCGACGAGACCGGTGATTCGCACAAGTTCACGCGCGCGCTGGCCGATCGCTGCGTGGCGATGGGCGCGGAGCTGCATACCAACACGGCGATCAGCGCGGTTGAGACATCGGGCGATGCGGTAACCGCGGTGCGCGCCAACGGCCAGGCATTCCACGCGGATAGCTACGTCATGGCGCTGGGCAGCTACAGCCCGATGCTGGCGCGCACGATCGGGGTCGATCTGCCGATCTATCCGATCAAGGGTTACTCGCTGACGATCCCGGTTGGAAATCATCAGGCGCCGCCGACCATCGGTTCGGTGGACGAAACCAACCTGGTGGCGATCTCGCGCTTCGGCGACCGCGTGCGCGTCACCGCGACGGCGGAGTTCGCCGGCTACGACACCAGCCACAAGCCGGCCGACTTCGCGTTCATGACGTCGGTGGTGCAGAGGCTGTATCCCGACGGCGCCGACTATCACCGTGCCGAGATGTGGGCAGGGCTGCGGCCGATGACCCCCGACAATTTGCCGGTGCTCGGGCGCAAGCGGCACCGCAATCTGTGGTTCAATACCGGCCACGGCCACATCGGCTGGACCATGTCGCACGGCACCGCACGCATCACCGCCGACCTGATCGGCGGACGCACGCCGGCGATTCCTCTCGACTGAAGGAGGCGCGCATGGATCTCGATCCGGGCTTCACCGATCTCGGCGTGCTGCCATGCACGCTCGACGCCGGCATCGCCGCGCGCGCGGCGATCGGTCTGCTGGTGCTGGCGACCGATCAGACGATGGAGCACGAGTTCCGCCACCTGATCCGGCTGCCGGGCGTCGCGGTGTATCAGGCGCGGCTGTTCAACGATGCCGACATCACGACGGCGACGCTGCTGGCGATGGGCGAGCGCATCGCGCCCGCGACCGAGCTGATCCTGCCGTCGCAGCATCTCGACGTGGTGGCGTTCGGCTGCACCTCGGCCAGCATGGCCTTGGGCGAGGCGGAGGTGTTTCGCCAGATCCGCCGGGTGCGGCCTGACGTTGCCTGCACCACGCCGGTCACCGCCGCGTTCGCCGCGTTCAAGGCCCTGGGCGCGCGGCGGATCGGCGTGCTGACCCCGTACTCGCCGGAAGTGAACGCCGTGGTGCGAGCCTATCTCGACGCGCACGGAGCCGAGGTGGCGGCGTTCGCGACCTTCGACAAGCGCGACGATCGGGAGGCGGCGCGGATCTCGGTGGCTTCGATCGCCGCGGGGATCGCCACACTCGCGCGCCGGACGCGGCTGGACGCGGTGTTCGTGTCGTGCACCAGCCTGCGCCTGGCCGAGAGCGTGGCGGCGATCGAGACGGAGGTCGGGATTCCGGTCACCTTATGCGCTGGCCTGGCACTGCCTGCGGCTCGCGCGGGTGAACGACACGGTGCCGGGTGCGGGGCGATTGTTCGAGTGCCGGCTGTAATCGTCAGGACCGCCGATCAGCCTGATCTCGTGCCGGTGGTCGCACATTGGCTGTGGGAGGAGTTCTCGCGGCAGAGCGGCCGGCCCCTTGAGCATGTCCATGAGCGTATCGCTGCATCGACTGCAGCGTCCGGGCCACCGCAGACCTTTGTCCTGCTGATCGATGATGAGCCGGTCGGCACGGCAAGTCTGGTCGGCCAAGATCTCGACACTCGGCCGGACCTGACGCCGTGGCTGGCTGGCGTGTTCGTCGTGCCGGGGGCACGCGGACGCGGTCATGCCGCGCGCCTGATCGAGGCGGTCGAGGCAGCCGGCCGTGCCGCGGCCATTCCATCGCTATGGCTGTACACGCACGCGGCCGAACGCATCTACGCGCGCGCGGGTTGGCATACGGTCGAGTATTTCGATCATCGGAGCAGGATTTGCGCGTTGATGCGGCGCGAGTTGGATGCCGGCTGATTTGTGTCGATGGGTTTCGCTGCGCTCTACCCATCCTACATGCCACGACCGCTGTCGCTGAGCGCAGCGAAACCCATCGCCCCCAACCCTCGCGCTACCCCTTCACCCCGCCGATCG
The DNA here is from genome assembly GCA_036494925.1 of Acetobacteraceae bacterium. Classification (GTDB taxonomy): domain Bacteria; phylum Pseudomonadota; class Alphaproteobacteria; order Acetobacterales; family Acetobacteraceae; genus JAMXLO01. Next base: position 13,072 of record DASXNR010000351.1, on the reverse strand, counting down.
TCAGCCCCGCGACCATGAAGCGGCGCAGCGCGAAATAGATCGCGACCGGCGGCAGCGAGTAGATGATCGCGATCGCCATCATGTAGTTCCACGGCGCCTCGTCGCTGTCGAAGAACTGGTCGATGGCCACCGCAACGGTCATGCTGCGCGTCGAAGAGAGCAGCAGGAACTGATAGATATACTCGTTCCACGCCAACAGCAGAGCATAGACCCCGACGGCGACCAGCGCCGGAGCCATCAGCGGCAGATAAATACGCAGATAGATCTGCCACGGCGACGCGCCGTCGACCTTGGCCGACTCGTCCAGCTCCATCGGGATCAGCTTGCCATATTGGTGCAGGATCAGGATGGCATAGGGCGTGGCAAAAGCGACCATCGCCGCGATCACCGACCAGAGACTGTCGACCATCCCGTACTGATGCATGATGTGGACGAACGGGATGACCAGGAACGCCGTCGGCAGCACATAGGTCAGCAGCGCGAAGTCGGTGATCACCCATCCCCGGCGCAGCCGCATGCGGCCCAGCGCGAAGCTGGTAAGCGAGCCAAGTGCAACCGTCAGCACCATCGTCGCCAAGCCCATGTAGATGCTGTTGCCGAACCGGTGCCAGAAATGCTCCAGGAGCCAATAGTCTTCGTTCCACACCGAGGCAAAGCTGCTGAAGTCGGGATCAGGCGGCCAGATGCTGCCGGTGAACTCGTCCGCGTCGGAATCGAGCGCGATCAGCACCATGTTGTAGACTGGCAGCAGCGTCCAGATCAGCAACCCGACGCCGAGACCGATGCCGCCCGCCTTTGCCCATAGCCGCCGCCGGCGATGGCGGGGCCGGTACGCCGGCGCTGCCTGGGTCAGCGCGATGCTCATAGCTGCACCCCGGTCGCGCGGACCCGCCGCATCAGCAGGATGACCAACGGGATCATGACGGGGAGCGCAGTCATCATCGCCGCGACGCCGAGGTTTGGATAACCGAAATTGAACGCCTCGTTGAAGCCATAGGTGGCCAGCACATCGGTCAACCGGCCGGGCGCTCCATTGGTGACGAAAAACACCGTGTTGAAGTCGCCCAGCGTCCAGACGGTCGCGAGCAGCGTGGAGATCAGATAGACGTTCCCCAACAGCGGGAACGTGACATAGATCATGCGCTTGTAGCCGCTGGCACCGTCGATATCGGCCGCATCATAGATGTCCTGCGGGATCGCCATCCGGGCGGCGATGAAGACCAGGGTCCAGAACGGCATCCACTTCCAGATGAACGAAACGATGTTCGCTCCTCTGGCAAGCCACTCGTTGACCAGGAACAGCGGTCCATCCTGGCCGGTGATTTCCCGGATCAGGCTGTCGAGCAGTCCCCATTGGGTGACGAGCATGAAATGGATCGCGGTGAACACGACCATCGCCGGCAACGCCCAGGGGATCAGGTAGATGACCAGCAGCGAGCGCACCCACCAGCTGCGGCTCATGAAGAAACCGGACAGCAGGAAGGCCAGGAACATCGCCACGTTCACGCCGATGGCGACGAACATCAGCGTGTTCATCGCAGTGGTCAGATACACCGGATCGGAGAACAGCAGACCGTACAACGACGGATCGCGACCCATCCACAGCCCGTAGATGACGGGATAGACGACGAAGGCGGCGAACACGGCTACATAGGGGATGACGAACGCGATCGCCCAGGCGGTATCGGAGCCTTGCAGGCGGATACGCCACGGCGGACGCCGCGACTGGCTGACCGCCATGGGCCGTGCGACACCGAAAACCTGCTGCGTACTGCTCATCGCTGCGCTCCCGCGTTGCCGCGGCGGCGGCGCCTACCCCTTGACGCCACCCATGGTCAGACCCGCCGCCATGTAACGACGGAAGCCGTAGTACAGGATCAACGGCGGCAGCGCGTAGATGATCGCGGTCGCCATCATATAGTTCCACGGCGACTCGTCGCTGTTGAGGAATTGTGCCAACGCGACCGCCACGGTCATGCTTTCTGGCGTGGACAGCATCAGGAAGTTGTACAGATACTCGTTCCATGCCAGCAGCAGCGCATAGGTGCCGACGGCAACCAGCGCCGGCGCCATCAACGGCAGGTAGATCCGGAAATAGATCTGGAACGGATTGGCGCCATCGATGCGCGCGGACTCGTCCAGCTCCATCGGGATCGACTTGCCGTACTGCGAGAAGATGAAGATCGCATAAGGTGTTGCAAAGGTGACGATCGACAGGATCACCGCCCAAAGGCTGTTGGTAAGCCCGTAGATCTGCATGATTCGATACAGCGGGATCGCCAGGAACGACGCCGGGATCACGTAGGTCATCAGCGCCGCATTGCTCAGCATCCAGCCGTTGCGCAGACGCATCCGCCCGACCGTGAAACTCGCCAGCGAGCCGATGACCAATGTGAGAAACATCGTCATCAGGCCGACAAAGAAGCTGTTGCCGAACTGATGCCAGAACCGCGCGAGGTACCAGAAATCCTGGGTCACCACTACGCGGAAGCTTTCCAGCGACGGGTTCTCCGGCCAGACCTGGCCGCTGAATATATCGGCATGGCTGTCGAGCGCGATCATCACCATGTTGTAGATCGGCGTGACCGACCAGACGACGATCACGAAGCCGAGTACCATGCACGCCGCTTCGACCGCATAGCGTCGCATCCGGTAGTACAGCGGCGAAGCGATTCGACGGTGGCCGGCGGTGGTGACGCTCACAACTGGCCCTCCTTGATCCGGAGCTTGCGCATCAGGATGATGACGAGTGGGATCAGCACGGGCAGCGCCGTCATGACTGTCGCCACGCCGAGGCGAGGCAGTGCTGTGGTGAACGCGTAGCGGATGCCCAGCGTGGCCAGCACCTCGGTGGACATCGCCGGCCCGCCGCCGGAGACGAAGTAGGTCGAGTTGAAGTCGCCGAGCGCAAAGATGGTATCGAGCAGGATGCAGACGAGATACAGGTTGGCCATCAGCGGCAGGGTGACATGCCTGAACCGGTGCAGGCCGGTGGCACCATCCACCTCGGCCGCCTCGTAGAGTTCCTGCGGGATCGCCATCCGGCCGGCCAGCAGGATCACCGTCCAGAACGGCATGTTCTTCCAGATATAGGCACCGATGTTGGACGCCAGCCCCATCCAGCGGTCATTCAGATAGACCGGACCGTCGATGCCGAACAACAGATACAGGACATTGTTGAGCATGCCCCACTGGCCGTTCATCAGCCAGTGGATCGAAATGTAGGCAGGCAGCGCCGGCGTGGCCCAGGGCAGGATGAACACAACCAGCAGCGCCTTGCTCCACCACCGTTTGCGCATGAAGAAGCCCGACAGCAAAAACGCCAGGGCCATCTTCAGATTCACGCCGACGCCGACGTAGATCAGCGTATTGACCACGGCCGTCAGGTAGCGGGGATCGTCGAATAGCTGGCGGTAGAGCTCCGACTGGCCGCCCAGCCAGAGCCCGTAACAGACCGGGTAGACGACGAAGGCGAAGAATATCAACGCGTAAGGAACGGCGAAGGCGACCGCCCAGGTGAATTCGGAGCCCTGTAGTCCGGCGTGCCATGTGCGGCGCGCCGGGCGGGCGCCGACACCCCGGCCGACGGCAAGTGCCTGCTGTGTGACGCTCATGTTCGCCTCGCCAGGATTACAGAACGACCTTCGCGAAGATCTCGTTGCACCGCTTGAACGCCTTGTCGACCGCGTCGGCCACCTTCATGCCGTTCTTGATGACATCGGCGTGCGCCTGACCCCAGAGCTGCTCGGCGTTGGCCTGGCCCCAGGCCGGGGTGTACCCCTCATAAACCGGCAGGGTCGGATTGAGCACCGCCTCCGTGACATAGGGTGTCACGGGCGGCAGTCCGCTGTTGAGCCACCACGGGTCGTCCTTCACGGTCTGCGGAATCGCCGGTACCCACCGGCCCAGGCCACCCTTAAGGTTCTCGTTCATCACCTTTGGCTGCATGAAATATTTCATGAAGTCCTTGGCGACCTCGACGCCCTTCGCGCCTTTCGGAATGAAGCCGCCGCCGGCGTTGACCTGGGTCTTCATCGGCGTGCCGTCGTTCTTGTTCACCGGCGCCAACGTCTGCATGTCGTGGAAGAAGGCCTGCTTGTCCTTGATCATCGCCAGCTCGGTCGAGAGCGTGCCGTCGAAATCCATCACGAACAGCTTCTCGTGGTAGCCGTTGTTGTCGTCGGCGTCGTTCCAGCTCAGCGCCTCCGGCGGCACCACGCCTTCCTTGTAAAGATTGGTCATGAACTCGACCGATTTGATCGCCGCCTCGCGGATCTTCGGGTCGTCGGTATGCAGTTTACCATCCGGCGTGATGATGCCCTCACCGCCATTGGCGATCAGGAAATGCGTGAAAACGTTGTTGCCGTCGTTTGGTCCGACCGTGGTGATCTGCAGGCCACAGGCATAGACCTTCCGCATCCCCTTGGCGCGCAGCGGCTTCTGAGCCTCCTTCAGGTAGGTCCAGATCCCATCCCATTCCTTGGGGATTTCCGACATTTTGAGCCCAGCCTTCTCGACCAGGTCGCCCCAGATGTGGAACGGCGTCGCGCCCTGCTTGATCGGGCACAGGTAGTAGCTGCGCTTCTTCTCGGCCTTGTTGTAGAAGGTGGAGCCGAGCCTGGCGGTTTCCGACAGCTGCGATTCGTAGGGAGCGACCACGTCGCTGACGTCAACCAGCTTATCGTCCCACGCGTTCTGCGGCAGGATCGATGATGGCGCGTCCTCGAAAAACAGATCCGGAACGTCGCCGCTGGTGAGCGCGGAAATCGTCTTCTGGTTCAGCGCCATGAACGGCATGATGCTGTAGTCGAGCTTGTTGCCGCTCGCCTTCATGTAGTCTTCGCAGACCTTCTTCATGGCCTCATCCTCCTCGGGAATGAAGCCCTGATTGATCCAGCAGACCGCCGTCTTTGCCTGGGCATTGGCAATATACGGTCGCCCCAGGGTCCCGGCCGCAGCCAGACCCAGAGTTCCCCCAAGCACCGAACGCCGGCCTACCTTCCGCATGTCCGCCCTCCTTCCCTGTTGGCCGCTCGCTCAGGCGGCGGCCGAGTTTGGTTACTTTCGTAAGCTTGTTTGGGCGGCAGCTTATGGCAAACCCCCCGGGGTCCGTCAAATACTCACTGCGCCCGCCATCGGGCGTCGCCCTTGCCCGCCGGACCGCTCACGGCCAGACTGCCGGGATGAGCGACGAATCGCTTGATTGCCTGAAATGCCCGGCCTTCTGCTGCCGGACGGCCGGCTATGTCGAGGTCAGCCGCAACGACATCAGGCGTCTGGCGAAGTTCCTCAACCTGACCGTGCGCGAGTTCGAGGCACGGCACATCGTCGAGCGAAATCGCAAGGGCAGCAAGCGCATCAAGTCGGGCTTCGGCACCTGCCAGTTCCTCGGTGAGAACCGCCGCTGCACCGTCTACGAGGCGCGGCCGCGCGACTGCCGTGGCTATGTCTGCTGGAACCAGGAAGACACCACGGTGTTCGAGTTCGCCCGCTTCTTCCAGCTGCCCGTGGCGGAGGTGCGCAAGAACGACGTTGACGGCAAGCCGCGCTGATACGAGCGAAGGACACACATGCGAACCAACCGCTTCCGCGCACTGCTGAATGCCGGCCAGCCGACACTCGGCACGCATCTGCTGTCGACCTGGCCGACGCTGGTCGAACTGGTGGGCCAGACCGGGCGCTATGATTACATCGAGTTCACCGCCGAGTACGCACCGTTCGACCTGCACGAGCTCGACAACCTCGGCCGCGCGCTCGAGCTCGCCAACCTCGCCGGCATGATGAAGATCGAGCAGGCGCAGCGGATGCACCAGACCATGCGCGCGATCGGCTCGGGCTTCCAGAGCCTGCTGTTTGCCGACGTTCGGACGGTGGAGGACGCGACGGCCTGCGTCCGCGCGGTACGCGCCGAGGCACCGGGATCGGACGGATTGCACGGCGTCGGCATGCGGCGCGACGTCGGCACGGTGCGAGAGGCCGGCTCGCCCGCTTATGTCAAGGCGCTGGATGACGTCGTGGTCGTGCTGATGATCGAGAAGCGCCAATGCGTGGAGGATCTCGATGCGATCCTCTCGGTCAAGGGCATCGACATGGTACAGTTCGGCCCCGCCGATTATGCGATGAGCATCGGCCTCGCCGGCCAGTGGTCGCACCCCGATGTGGTCACGGCCGAGCGTCTCACCATCGAGACCGCGCTGCGGAAGGGCATTCATCCGCGCGTCGAGATCGACGATCCCGCGCAGGCCGCACGCTATCAGGAGATGGGGGTGCGGCACTTCTGCCTCGGTTGGGATGTCGGCATCCTGCACGACTGGTGGCAGGCGAACGGCGGCCAGATGCGCGAACGCCTGGGAACACAGGAGACGAAACGATGAGCGATCCGGAAATCGTCGCACTGCGTGAGGTGATTGCGAAGCGGCCACGCTCCGATGACTATGCCCAGCGCCGCCGCGACATCGACGCGCGCGGCCTGGAGAACAAGCTGCCGACGGATGTCGCGGTGGAACCGGTCACCGCAAATGGCGTGACGTCGGAATGGACATCGACCCCCGACGCCGACCACGGCAAGGCGGTGCTGTATCTACACGGTGGCGGCTACGTCATCGGTTCGCTCGACAGCCACCGGCATCTTGCGGCGGAGGTCGGACGCGCGGCGCGGGCGCGTTCGCTCGCGGTCGACTATCGGCTGGCACCGGAGCATCCGTTTCCCGCCGCGGTCGATGACGCGCTCGCCGCCTATCGGTTCCTGCTGGCGAGCGGCGTGCCTTCCGGCGGCATCACCATCGCCGGCGATTCCGCTGGCGGCGGACTTGTCGTCGCGGCGATGCTGGCGATCCGCGATGCCGGACTGCCGCAGCCGGCGTGCGGCTGGACGATCTCGCCCTGGATCGACATGGAGGCGATCGGCGACAGCATGGTCGGCAAGGCCGCAACGGATCCCACCGTGCAGAGGGCCGGTATCCTCGACATGGCGAAGCAGTATCTGAATGGCGCCGATGCGCGTTCGCCGCTCGCTGCGCCGATCTATGCGGATCTGCGTGGTCTGGCGCCGTTGTTGATACAGGTAGGTGCGGCCGAAACTTTGCTCGACGATGCGATTCGGCTGGCACAGGTCGCAGGTGCGGCCGATGTCGCGGTCGATCTGCAGATCTGGCCGGAAATGATACACGTCTGGCACACCTACTATCGCGAACTCGCGGCCGGGCGACGTGCGATCGCTGCCGGTGGCGAATTCGCACGGGCAATGACATCGCGTGGATCGCGCAGCGGCTTCTGATCGGTACTATTCTCGGTTTTGCGACGGTTCTCGCATTCTGTGCAAGTTGCTGCGTTGCATGTAACTGTCTCGCGACTGTGATTGACAGCTCACGACCTTTCTGTGCCAACTGCGGAACGCAATCGCATTTTGGCTTGGCTTGCTGCGCCTCCGTCTGATCGGGTGCCCTCAAGACGTCCAAAGGGCCGGTTGTCTACCAGCATTGTGCGCTGTTGCACGGTGCGCCTGACAGAGAGTGACGCAGATAATGGCTATCGGTACAGTCAAGTGGTTCAACACGACCAAAGGCTTCGGCTTCATCATGCCGCAAGACGGCGGCAAGGACGTGTTCGTCCACATCACAGCAGTACAGGCGGCTGGACTTCGTGGCCTGAATGAAGGCCAGAAGGTCAGCTACGAGGTTGCCATGGAGCGCGGCAAGGCCGCGGCCACCAACCTCAAGCTCGCCTGAACCAGCCGGCACAGCACCGGCTCGATCCACCCATTCCCCCTTAGCGCGACAGGGGACGCGCACCGGAAGGAGTGACAATGATGACCGCTGGAACCGTCAAGTGGTTCAACGCAACCAAAGGTTATGGTTTCATCATGCCGCAGGACGGTGGCAAGGACGTGTTCGTCCACATTACCGCCGTGCAGGCGGCAGGGCTTAACGGCCTGAACGATGGTCAGAAGGTAAACTACGAGGTGGTGATGGAACGCGGCAAGGCCGCAGCCACCAATCTCAAGCTCGCCTGACGGCGGCGCTTTACAACTGACAAAGCGGGCCTTGGCCGGAGCGATCGTTCCGGTCACGGCCCGCTTTCTATTGGGTGATCCGGCATGTTCTCGCTGCCCGAGCTCGAAGCAGCACTTTCACTCGTGCATGGGAGTTTTCCCGGCACACCGCAATACGCCTGGCCGCTGCTGGCGAAACGAAGCGGTGCCGAAGTGTGGGTGAAGCACGAAAACCACACGCCGACCGGCGCCTTCAAGTTGCGCGGCGGTTTGATCTACGCGGAACGGCTGCGCCGCGAACGGCCGGACGTTCGCGGCATCGTCTCTGCCACGCGCGGCAATCACGGACAGTCGTTGGCTTGGGCGGGACGGCGTCATGACATTGCCGTGACAGTTGTCGTGCCGCACGGCAACAGCGTGGAGAAGAACGCGGCGATGCGCGCGTTCGGTGCGCGCCTGGTCGAGCACGGCGATGACTTCGAAATGGCGCGTGAGGAAGCGGCGCGGCTCGCCGTCGCGGAACGGCTGGAGTTCGCGCCGTCATTCGCGCCCGATCTGGTGAAGGGCGTCGCGACCTATTCGCTTGAGCTGTTCCGCGCAGCGCCGCCGCTCGATGCGCTGTATGTACCGATCGGTCTTGGCTCCGGCATCTGCGGCGCTATCATGGTGCGTGATCTGCTTGGATTGCGGACCGAGATCGTCGGCGTGCAGTCAACCGGCGCGCCGGCCTACGCGCGTTCGCTCACGGAAGGCCGCGTGGTGGCGCTCAACCGCGCCGAGACGCACGCGGACGGCATGGCAGTTCGGCAGCCGGACGCAGAGGCATTCGCCATCATCCGTGCGGGCGCGGCGCGCATCGTTACCGTGTCGGATGACGCGATCGCGGATGCGATCCGGGCGTATTGGACCGACACGCACAATCTGGTGGAAGGCGCCGGTGCCGCACCGCTTGCGGCACTGATGCAGGAACGGGCGCGGATGGCTGGGAAGCGTGTCGGGCTGGTGATCAGCGGCGGCAACATCGATCTGGCACTGTTTCGGAGCTGGGTGCTGCAATAACTCACCTCACCCCAATTCGAGCTCGCTGCGAAAATCCGCCGTCTGCTCGGCCTTCGCCGGCTCGATCGGGATTCCCGTCGCGTCGGCGATCCGTGTAATCCCGTCGAACCCGGCGACCACCGCCGCCGCATCGATCATCGCCGCATCGCCCAACGCGGCAATCACCCGATCGCGCTGCGCCTCGATCGCATTGCCCGCGATGACCGCATCGGCGAACGCGAGCAGCAGCGCCGCGTGCGGCACGCCGGTCTCGCTCGCGCGGTCGATCACACCGCGCAGGTCGAAGCTGCGATTGTCATGCTGGCCGCTCGCACGGAGCAGGCTGAGATGGCTGACCGTTCAATAATGGCACCGGTTGAGTGCCGCGACGCGCGCTGCCAGCATCTCCATCTGCGCGTGGGTCACCGCGCGATACTCGTGGCCGAAGTCGCGCATCGTTGGAGAGGTGAGATACATGCACTCGAACATGTCCCACCACTGCATCATTGCGCACGGCACCAGGCTGAGTGCGAGGTGGATGTTGGCGCCGTAACGCTCGCGCGGTCCCGGGTGTTCGCGGTACAGGTCAGGGTCCTCGGCGGTGCGATCCTCCGGTGCCAGCGTCGCCATCCAGGCTATGCCGTGCCGTGCCCCGCGCGGCCGGATGCGTGTCGGCGCGCCATCGTGTGGGTGCGGCAGATCCAACGGCGAAACGCCGACCGCCGTGCGGAACGTATCGACCGCCACGACGACGGCCACGATCGCTACCAGCTCGACGTATTGTTCCTCGCTCAGACCGCCGTCCAGTGCCTGGTGGTACCACTGCCCGCTCAACCGGCCTGAGTCAGAGCGGATGCGATGGATTGCCTCCACCGCCGCCGCGGGGAGGGTGCCGAGTGAGCTGTGATCCCCCGCCACCATCGCTGGCGACAGCGTCTCGCGCCGTGCCGCGCACAGCTCACATCGCACGGCATGGCGCGTCTCGGACGCAATCGCCACCCGCTCGGCACCGCTCCACCAGCTGCCGGCCTGGCCGATCCCGTCCCAGGCATGCTCCTGGGCGGCCCGTAAGTCCGCGCGTATCCGCATCGCTCTCCCCGCCGGCATCCTGTCAGCCGGCTGGCGGATGCGCAATCCGGACTCAGGCCGCGGTAAGCTGGCTCACCGATTCGGACGCTACGGTCACGTGGTTGGCCGACGGTTCGCGGATCATGTAGCCCCGCCCCCACACCGTGCCGATCAGATTATCAGCACCGGCCATCGCCAGCTTCTTGCGCAACTTGCAAATGAACACATCGATGATCTTCATCTCCGGTTCATCCATGCCGCCGTACAGATGGTTGAGAAACGCCTCCTTGGTCAGCACCATCCCCTTGCGCAGCACCAGCAGTTCGAGAATTGCGTATTCCTTGCCGGTCAGGTGCACCGGACGCTCATCCACCGCTACCTCGTGACTGTCCAGATTGAGCACCAGCGGGCCGACGCGCAATGACGGCTGGCTGAACCCCTTGCTCCGCCGCACAATCGCCTGCATCCGCGCCAGCAGCTCGGCCTTGTCGAATGGCTTGGTAATGAAGTCGTCTGCACCGAGGCCGAGGCCCTTCACCTTGGCCTGTGGGCGCGACAGTCCGGACAGAATCAGCACCGGGGTGTCGTTGCGAGAAACCCGCATCCGCCGGACTACCTCAAAGCCCTCAATGTCAGGCAGCATCAGGTCGAGCACCACGATGTCGTAGTCGTAGTGGCGGGCCAGTTCGAGGCCTTCCTCGCCGGTATCGGCGTGGTCGACCACGGCACCGCTCGACTTCAGCATCAATGATATGCCGCGTGCTGCGACGAGATCATCTTCGATGAGCAGGATTCGCATTGATCTGCTTCCCCTGGTTTTGATGAACTCATTAATACCACCATTGCGTGTAGATTGCTAGAGAATTTTCACCATTTACGTGTATCTTTCCTCGGAGCGACGGATCACGCGATGGTTCGTAGCCCAATTATCGCAACATATCCCTGGATGCGGAGCATCAGCATTTCAATGAGATGCACAACCCTGATCGAACGTACCGCCGCATGTTCGGCCCGGTTGCGCGATATCGGACTGCCGCGCCTGGAAGGGAGGGTAGCTGGGTTGTCCGGCCTAGCGATCGACATCGATGGGCTGAGCGGGCACGTTTCCGTCGGCGATCGACTGCTGCTGGCGGCACGCGATGGACATGGTATTCCAGCCGAGATCATCGGTTTCCGCAACGGCCTGGCCCAGGCAATGCCGTTCGGCTCGTTCGATGGGCTCGGTCCAGGCAGCGCCGCCTTGTTCCATCCGCATCCGGCCGGCGAGCCGAACGGCGGGACTCTGTCGATATCGAATGACTGGTTAGGCCGCGTCCTGGATCCACTGGGTGGGGCGTTGGATCGGCGCGGACCCCTGCCGTCCGGCCCAAGCGTCCGCCGTGTACGCGCTGTGCCGCCCGATGCGACCCGGCGGGCCCGATTGGGGCCTCGGCTGGATGTCGGCGTGCGCGCGCTCAACTGCTTCGCGACCTGCCGGCGAGGGCAGCGGCTCGGCCTCTTTTCGGGGTCCGGTATCGGCAAGTCCAGCTTGCTCGCCATGCTGGCTCGCCACACGGCCTGCGATGTCGCAGTACTCGCCCTGGTCGGCGAACGCGGTCGCGAAGTGCGGGAGTTCCTCGAGGATGATCTGGGCGAGACAGGGCTGGCACGCTCGGTAGTTGTTGTCGCGACCTCGGATTCGCCCCCGCTGCTGCGTCGCGAGGCGGCGTTTGCCGCAATGACGGTGGCCGAGTACTTCCGCGATCAGGGCAAGTCGGTGCTGCTGCTGATGGACAGCATCACCAGGTTCTGCCTGGCATTGCGGGAGATCGGCCTGTCGTCGGGCGAACCGCCGGCGACACGCGGCTATCCGCCAAGCATGTTCGCCGAGCTGCCGCGTCTGCTGGAGCGCGCCGGTCCGGGGCTGGACCGCTCGGATGGCGGCGTCGGCCATATCACCGCCCTGTTCAGCGTGCTGGTGGAGGGCGACGATCACAACGAGCCGGTCGCCGATGCGGTGCGCGGCATCCTGGACGGCCATATCGTCCTCGACCGTCGGATCGCCGAGGGCGGACGCTACCCGGCCGTCGATGTGTTGCGCTCGCTGTCGCGCGCCGTCCCCGGGTGCAACGCACCGGAGGAGAACGCTCTGTCCCGCCATGCCCGCGCACTGCTGGCACTGCACGCGGACATGGCCGACATGGTCCGTCTCGGCGCCTACCGTGCCGGCAGCGATCCCGCGGTTGATGAAGCGGTGGCGTTGGCACCACGCATCGAGGCGATGCTGCGCCAGGAGCGCGACCAACGCACCGACATCGAGGGCAGCTTCGCGCTCCTGCGCGCGGCACTGTCCCCATCATGACGGACGATCCGCTGGAAGCGCTGCTGCGGTTGCGCCGGATGGCGGCGGACGAAGCGCGCCGCGGCTTGGCGCAGTGCCTGCGGGTCGAAAGTGAGGCGGCGGCGGCGGTTGCCGCCATCGAGGCCGCCATCGAACGGGAGACCGAGGCCGCCACCTGCCTCGCTGCCGGCGACGCGGAGGTCGAGGCGTTCGCTGCCTGGCTGCGCCGGATCCGCCCAAAGCAGCAGGCGGCACACGCGGCGGAAGTGGAAGCCGAGGCAGCGACGACGCGCGCGCGCGCGGTGCTCGGCGCGGCGCGCGCATCGGTACGGGCGGTCGAGGAGATGCTGGAGAAGCGCGCGGCAACGGCCCAGGCGGAGGCGGAGCGCCGAGCGCAGAACGAGATCGACGAAGTGGCACAGCGAAGCGGGATCATCATGCAAACGTGAACACCGGTCTGTGTGCTCTATCGCATGGCTACGCCGGCCGATACGCTAGCGTGTCGTCGGATCGGAGCTTGTGATGGCGCGACACCTGCTGCTCGGGACTGCCCTGCAGACTGGCCTGACCGCCATCTCGGTGCTGGCGACCCTGCCCGCCGCGGCGCAGCCTGCGCCGAACGCGCGCCCGACCGGCGGTTCGGTGGTGGCCGGCGC
>DASXNR010000350.1:0-15554 GCA_036494925.1 Acetobacteraceae bacterium | reverse complement strand
GAGGAAGCCGCCGAGATCGGCGAGATCGACCTGGCGGGAGGTGACATCGGCGGTCACCACTGGACGCTTCGGCCCAGGCTCGACCGCGATATTCCCTTCCACGTCGCTCGAGCCAAGTTGGCCGCTGAAGTTGCGGAAGTGGATTTGTCCGTCGGCATAATCCAGATCGCCTTTGATCCGGTACGACGGGGTCTTCGGAAAGGCAATGCCGATCAGCGGCAACAGCAATTCCATATCAGTGCCGGCCAATTCGAGTTTCAGGTTGGTCCCGGCAAAGTTGAGGGGATCCTGAACGCTGCCGATGAGCGTGGCGCGGGTCGCTCCGTTCGCCAGCTTCAGATTCAGGTGATAGGGGATGGCGGCGTCGCGCAGCGACAGCAGTGCGCCGCCAACAAAGCTCGCTTCGATCGGCTGGCGGGCATAAGTGCCTTTGGCCTCCGCCACCACTTCCGGCGTGTCAGCGGTATCGCGGGTTTCGATCGTGACCCGGAAGTCAGCACGCAGCCGATCCAGCACAACGTGGGCCTGTCCGCCGATGATACGCAGATTGCCGAGCCTGGCGGCCGAGCCGCTGGCTCCGGGAGAAGCAACAGGTAACAAATAGTTGGTGCTGCCGTCCTCGCGCTGGGTCGCCGCGATTCTCGGTTGCTCGATGAGGATGTCCGGCACCACCAGAATGCGGTGGCGCAGCCACTCAATCGTGTCGATGGTCACCGTCAGCTTGTCCACGATGGCCAGGGGAACGTCCTGCGGGAAACCCTCGGGGTTGGCTACTCGGACCCCGTCTGCCACCACCACGGTCTGCCTGCCGAGCCGCAGGTCGAAGTGGTGCAGCGTCACGGATCGACCCAGCGCGGCCGAGGCCTCATGCTCAACCAGCGGACGAAACCAGTCCCAGTCCCATACGGTCGCCAGGATGCCGGCGACCAGGACCGCACCCGTCAGCACGAAGGGCCAACGCCTGCGCTGTTGGCGCTCTGGTTTGCGGACCGGGCCAGGCGGGCCGTTCTGCAAGTGCGTGTCGAGGCCACCTGTGACCGGGCTGTCGTCGTCAGGATCGACCATGTCCTTCAAACCCCCGCGTGCGCCACACGAGCCTGCCGATTGGCCTATCCAGAACTACCTGATCCCCTCTGAGTTTCATGGCGTGGGACTGAGCACGCGCGGCTGGAGCGCCACAGCGGCTTGCGGCACCGCCGCGATGTCCGCGGTCTCGCTCGCCACGGAGCACCATTTGTTGTGGGGCGCCTGCCCTGCGGGGGCGATACTGGACAGACGGGCTCAAGAAGATAATGCGAGAGCGCAGTATTGCTGTAGGCCGCCGGCCCTGCGAGAAGCGCCCGTCAAACCTCGCCGGGGAACCAGTCCCCCATCACCTGCTCCGCGGTGTGGCGGATAGACCCGAGGTCCGTCCGCGCCTGCTCGCCATGTTCGGCCAGTGCGAGGGCCGCCACCCGTCCTGCCTTACCGGACTCGCCTTCGACCAGGCCTGGAATGGTCGGGCGCAGGCTCGGCGAGTCGGCCAGGATTGCCTCGACCTCGCTGCGTTGCTCCTGGACGGCTGCGCGCGATGCAGCGCGGGGCTCGGCCGCCGGTGACGCTTGCAGCTTGATCAGGTCGACGAGGATGGTTCGTATCCGGCTCGCCAGTTCGCGCGCCTGCTACCTAACGCCTCGATCTCCCCGGCGACATTCTCCCGGTCGTGGCAGGTTGGTGCCAGCATGGCCGGCGTCACGCAGCGCGCACGCCTGGCGCTCCGCCCATAGCGTCAGGTCAGTGTCGTAGCCCTGCCCGGCCATCCCATTTTGTCTGTGGAGCGTGACGCTGGCTCACCGCCTGAACGCCGGGTACTCCGCGCGGTCGTCCAGCGCCTCGGCGCCCTTGGTCGGCAGCGCCACATAATGGTTGAGCGCCGCGTTGATGTCGCCTTCCCATGTCTCGCGCGGCAACTCGTACAGCAGCTCGATGCTGTAGCCGTTCGGGTCGCGGATGTACAGACTGTGCGTCATGCCGTGCTCGACGCGGCGCTCGAACGGCACGCCGCGGCTTTGCAGGAAGGCAAGCTGGCGCAGCCAGGATTCGCGGTCCGGCATGGCGATCGCCACGTGCCCGATCGGATTCGGACCCTGCGGCTGCACCAGATCGGGCGTGTCCACCAGAGCAATGTCGTGATGGTGCACCTTGCCGTCGCGCACGCCGCTGTAGAAGTGCATGGCGCCGCGGCGCACGCCGCCGAGGCCGGCGGGAACCTCGCCCACCTTGCGGAAGCCGAGCAGCTCGGTCCAGAACCGGTGCGACTCGGCGATGTCGCGAACGTTGAGCACGAGGTGGTTGAGCCCGACCGGCGTGACGGCCGCGGATGGGCCGGATTGGACGCTGTCGTTCATGCGAACCGTCTCCTTGTCTGGATTGCCGCTGCGGCCTCAGAACGTATCGTCGGTCGATCCGCCGCCACCGCTGTTGTCCCAGCCGGAGTCACCGCCGCTGTTGTCGGTGAGCGACGAGGACTGGTCGCCGCCCGAGGTGTCCCAGGTGCCGTTGTCGACATAGCCCGGGTCCGTCTGGCCACCGCCGCCGGACGGATCCGTCCAGGTGCCCTGGTCCACATACCCGCCCGGTTCGGCCGCCGGCGCGCCACCCCACGGCCCGCCGGCCGCCGGCGCGCCAAAGCCGCCGCCGCTGTGCGAGCCGGAGAACAGGTTCATCAGCGCGTTGCCCGCGACCAGGCCGCCCGCGACGCCGGCCGCGGTGGTCAGTGCCGACCCGAGGAACCCGGAGCCGGAGCGCTGGAACATGCCCGGCTGGTAGCTCGGGGCGTACTGCGGCGGCGGCGCGGCCTGCTGGTAATTCGGGGCATAGCCCTGTTGCTGCGGACCCTGGTTCCAGGCGGGTCCCGGCCCGCCCTGCGGCGGTGCTGCCGGTCGCGCGCCGCCGAACAGGCCGCTCAGGAACCCGCCGCCGGCGGCGCCGCCGCGCTGCTGCTGGGCCTGTTGCAGCGCCTGCTGCGCCTGCTGGGACTCCCACTCCAGCCGCTGGATGCGGTTCTGCGCCTCGGCCAGTGCGTGCTCCTGCACGAAAGCGAGCTGGGTGAGCCGGTAGCGGGCCTCGGGATAGCGGGTGAACGTGTCGGCGATCAGCCGGTCCGCCTCGGGATCGACCGGCGGCAGCGCCGGGGTCGCGGTGGCCGGCACCGACCCGCCGAACGCCGGCTGCGCGGCCCCCTGTGCCCCGCTCACGCGGGCGATGAACTGGGTGATGATGTCGCGTTCTTCATTGGTCATTGGGGCACCCTCCGGGTTCCGTGGCCTGCGATGTGGCTCCGCCCCGTCGTTGCTTCAATGGTGCGTCAGGCCCAGGCGGCGGACTTCGATCACCGGGCAGCGGTCCATCACCACGGTGATGCCGGCCGCGCGCGCGCGTTCTGCGGCAGCCTCGTCGATCACGCCAAGCTGCATCCAGACCGTGCGGGCGCCGAGACGGATCGCCGCGTCCACCGCGGCACCGGCGTTGGCCGAGGCACGGAAGATGTCGACCATCTCGATCGGCATCGCATCCTCCAGCCGCGCCGCCACGGCGCGGCCGTGGATGCTGCGGCCGGCGAGCAGCGGGTTCACCGGCGTCGCGTCGTAGCCACGCGACAGCAGGAAGCCGAACACCCCGTACGACGGCCGCCACGCCTTGTCCGACGCGCCGACCACGGCGATCCGGCGCGTTGCGGTGAGAATGCCGCGGATCGCGTCGTCGGACTGGCCGTCGATCGTCATGGCGCGATCATGCCTGGAGTTGCCGCGCCCGCGCCAGTGTTCTATGTCGCCCCGCAACCAACCCATCCGGTCAGATGCACGGCACCAAGCCCAGTTTTCAGGCACTGATCCTACGGCTGCACGACTACTGGTCGCGGCAGGGCTGCGTGATTCTGCAACCCTATGACGTGGAGATGGGCGCCGGCACGTTCCATCCCGCGACCACGCTGCGCGCGCTCGGGCCACAGCCGTGGCGGGCGGCGTACGTGCAGCCCTCCCGTCGCCCCACCGACGGCCGCTATGGTGAGAACCCGAACCGGCTGCAGCACTACTACCAGTACCAGGTGATCATGAAGCCGTCCCCGGAGGACTCGCAGGAGCTGCTGCTCGGCAGCTATCGCGAACTCGGGCTGGATCCGCTGCTGCACGACTTCCGCTTCGTCGAGGACGACTGGGAGAGCCCGACGCTCGGCGCCTGGGGTCTGGGCTGGGAGGTGTGGTGCGACGGCATGGAGGTAGGGCAGTTCACGTATTTTCAGCAGGTCGGCGGCATCCCGGTGACGCTTCCGTCGTTCGAGATGACATACGGCCTGGAACGGTTGGCAATGTACGTGCAGGACGTCGACAACGTCTACGACCTGGACTTCAACGGTGCCCCGGGGGACCGCAACGTGCGCTACGGCGACGTGTTCCTGCGCGCGGAACGCGAATACAGCGCCTTCAACTTCGAGTACGCCGATACCGCGTTACTGACCCGCCATTTCGCCGACGCCGAAGGCGAGTGTGCGGCGCTATTGGAGCAGCGGCTGGCGCTGCCGGCCTACGACCAGTGCATCAAGGCGAGCCACCTGTTCAACCTGCTGGATGGCCGCGGGGTGATCAGCGTTACCGAACGGGCGAGCTACATCGGCCGCGTACGGACCCTGGCGAAGGGGTGCTGCGAGGCCTGGGTGGCAGGTTAAGACCAATGGAAGAAACGGAAGGAAACTCCATGACGGAACTGGTGATCGAGGATGTGGAAGCCTGCGAGCTCGCCGCCGAGCTGGCGGAACTCACGGGGGACAGCCTGCGGATGGCGGTGGTGACCGCGCTGCGCGAGGAGCGTGATCGTGCCCTGGTCCGCCGGCGGCGACACGATCGCATCATGGCGATCACCCGTGAGATCGCACGCGGCTCCAGCATAGCCGCATAGCAGGGATCAGGGCGGCCCGAGGGAAGGCGTGACTTCCGGTACCCGAATGACTAATTCTACCTTCGCTGCCAATTTTCTACCAGGGATCCGGTGTGGGCACGCAATTGAACATAAAAAGTGCGGACGCCTACCGGCTCGCGTCGCGGCTGTCCGAATTGACCGGTGAGAGCCTGACCGGCGTGGTCACCAGGGCGTTGCGGGCCGAGCTCGCCCGCGAGGAGCACGCGCGCGATCGCGAGGAAAGGCTCCGGCGGGTTCGGGAGATCACGGCCGATATCCGCCGGCATCTGCGACACCCTCTGCCTGGCTCCAACCATGATTGGCTGTATGACGAGAATGGATTGCCTCGGTGATCGTGGACAGTTCCGCCCTGCTTGCGGTGATCCTCAACGAGGACGATGAGCCTCGCTTCACCGCCGCGATGATAGATGCGCCGTCGCTGCGCATGTCGGCCGCCAACTGGGTGGAGACCGCCATCGTTGTCGATGCATACAGGAATCCTATGGCGCAGGTCCGGTTCGAAGACCTGATCGGCGCCCTGCGACTGGAGATCGAGCCGGTCACGGTGGAGGACGCACATCGAAGCCGGGCTGCGTACAGCGACTATGGACGGGGTCATCATCGGGCGCGACTGAACTTCGGCGATTGCTTCGCGTACGCACTCGCCAAACGCCGCGGCGAGCCGCTGCTGTTCAAGGGCGACGACTTCTCCCGGACCGACATCGAGCCGGCGCTGAAGGACTGACGATGCCGGAACTGTTCCTCGAACTGCTCAGCGAGGAAATCCCGGCGCGCATGCAGCCCCGCGCCGCGGACGACCTGGGCCGGCTGTGCGCCGAGGCACTGGCGCCGCTGGCGCCATCGGGGGTGCGCACCTATTACGGCCCCCGCCGCATCGCGCTGGCCGCCGAAGTGGCACCACAGGTCGCCGCCCTCAGCACGACCGAGCGTGGTCCGCGCCGGAGCGCACCGGAGCAGGCGCTGGCGGGGTTCCTGCGCAAGCACGGCGCGAACCGCGAGCAGCTGCGCCAGGAAGGCGACCACTGGGTGCTGGAGCAGACCGCCGATGCAGTAGCGGCTGCCACGCTGATCGCCGGTGCGATCCCGCCGCTGCTGCGGCGCTTCCCCTGGCCGAAATCGATGCGCTGGGGCGGTGTCAGCAGCTTCGTCTGGGTGCGGCCGTTGCGCCGGATCGTCTGCCTGCTGGACGGCGCTGTGGTGCCGTTCAGCCTGCGCGATGGTGAGGACGACGGGCACGGCCTGGCGTCGGGCGATCTGACCGAGGGCCATCGCTTTCACGCTCCCGGTGCGTTCGCGGTGGCATCCTCCGGGGACTGGGCCTCGAAGCTGCGCAGGCATCGCGTCCTGGTCGATGCCGAGGAACGCCGGCGCATCATCGGTGACGGCATCGCCGCATTGGGCACCGCGCGGCAGGTGTCGCTGGTGGACGACCCCGGTCTGCTGGACGAGGTGGCGGGGCTGGTGGAATGGCCGGTGCCGCTGCTGGGCCGCATCGACGACGCCTACATGGACCTGCCGGCCGAGGTGCGGCAGGTCTCGATGCGGGTGAACCAGCGCTACTTCGCGTTCCGCAACCGGGATGGCACGGCGGCACCGTATTTCGGCTTCGTGGCCAATATCGAGCCGGCGGATGGCGGTATTACCTCGGTTGCCGGCAATGAACGCGTGCTGCGCGCCCGCTTCGCCGATGCGCGCTACTTCTGGGACCTCGACCGCAAGGCGCGGCTGGAATCCCGCGTACCGCTGCTGGACCACGTCACGTTCCATGCCAGGCTTGGCTCGCAGGGCGAGCGGGTGCGGCGGCTGGAACGCCTGGCGGGAGAGATCGCCGCGCTGGTCGGCGCCGGCCCTGCGCTGGCGCGCGACGCGGCACGGCTGGCCAAGGCCGACCTGGTCACCGGCATGGTCGGCGAGTTCCCCGAACTGCAAGGCGTGATGGGCCGCTACTACGCGCTGCACGACGGCGAGGATCATCTGGTGGCGGATGCCATCCGCGACCACTACGCGCCGCGCGGACCAGCCGATGCGGTCCCCACCGCGGCTGTGTCGGTCGCGGTGGCGCTGGCCGACAAGCTGGACCTGCTGGTGGGGTTCTTCGCGATCGGCGAGCGGCCGACGGGTGCCGGCGACCCCTATGCGCTGCGCCGCGCGGCGCTGGGCATCATCCGCATCGTCCGCGAGAACGAACTCCGGATCGGCCTGCTGCCGCTGATCGAGATGGCGGGGCAGGCGTTCCACCATCGTGGCGTGCACCCGGTCCCGGCGCAGGAGGTACTGGACTTCCTTGCCGAGCGGCTGCGCATTCAGCTGCGAGGCGAGGGCAGGCGCCACGACGTGCTGGCCGCGGTATTCGCCGCCGGCGCGGACGACAACATCCCGCGCCTGCTGTCGCGCACGGACGCGGTGTCCTCGCTGCTGGCGAGCGAGCACGGCGCGAACCTGCTGACGGCGTATCGGCGGGCCGCCAATATCCTGCGGATCGAGGCGCGCAAGGACGGACCTCACGACGGCGTGCCGATCGACGTCCAGATGAAAACCGCGGAGGAACACGATCTGCACCGTGCCGCGGCCGACGCGGATGCGTACATTACCGGATTGCTCCGGGACGATGATTATGAGACTGCGCTGGGGGTGCTCGCGAAGCTGCGATCACCGCTCGATGCCTTTTTCGATAAGGTCACGGTGAACGCACCGGAGCCTGACTTGCGCCTGAACCGTTTGCGTCTTCTTCATAAAGTCCGGTCAACGATGGATCGGATCGCGGATTTCTCGAAAATCGAGGGCTGAACCGTCATGACCAAGTGGGTGTACAGCTTTGGCGCCGGCCACAACGAGGGCGGCGCGGACATGCGCAATCTGCTGGGGGGCAAGGGCGGCAACCTGGCCGAGATGGCAAGCATCGGCCTGCCCGTCCCGCCGGGCTTCACCCTCACCACCGAGGTCTGCACCGCATTCTATCAGAACCAGCGCAAGTACCCGAACGACCTGAGCGTGCAGGTCCACGAGGCGCTCGGGCGGCTGGAGAAGGCGCAGGGGCTGAAGTTCGGCAACAAGCACAAGCCGCTGCTGGTCTCGGTCCGCTCCGGCGCACGCGTCTCGATGCCCGGAATGATGGACACCGTGCTCAACCTTGGCCTGAACGACGTGACCGTGGAGGGCCTTGGCGAGGAAGCGGACGATCCTCGGTTCGCCTGGGATTCCTATCGCCGTTTCATCCAGATGTATGGCTCGGTGGTGCTGGGAGTCGATCATCACCGGTTCGAGGAGATCATCGAGCACACCAAGCTCGATGCCGGCGTGACCGAGGACACCCAGCTCAAGGCGCAGGACTGGCACCGGGTGGCGCAGAGCTACAAGGACATGATCGAGGGCGACACCGGCAAGCCGTTCCCGCAGGACCCCGAGGAGCAGCTCTGGGGCGCCATCGGCGCGGTGTTCGGCTCCTGGCGCAACCCGCGCGCCAACACCTACCGGCGGCTGCACGACATCCCGGAGGAATGGGGCACCGCGGTGAACGTGCAGACGATGGTGTTTGGCAATATGGGCGACGACTGCGCCACGGGCGTCTGCTTCACCCGCGATCCGTCCACCGGCCAGAACGTGTTCTACGGCGAGTACCTGGTGAACGCCCAGGGCGAGGACGTGGTCGCCGGCATCCGCACGCCGCAGCCGCTGTCCAAGGCGGGCGCCAAGCCCGGGGAGACCCCGCTGGAAGCGGCAATGCCCGGCCCGTACGCCGAATTGCTGAAGGTGCGGGAGAAACTGGAACAGCACTACCGCGACATGCAGGACCTGGAGTTCACCATCCAGCAGGGCAAGCTGTACATGTTGCAGACCCGCAACGGCAAGCGCACCACCGCCGCGTCGCTGCGCATCGCGGTCGACATGGCGCGCGAGGGGCTGATCGATCAGGCGGAAGCCGTGCGCCGGGTGAACCCGTCGTCGCTCGACCAGCTGCTGCATCCCACGCTGGACCCCGCCGCGCCGCGCACGCTGCTGGGCAAGGGGCTGCCGGCCAGTCCCGGTGCGGCGTCCGGCGCGGTGGTGTTCACTGCCGATGAGGCGGAAAGCCGCGCCCAGAAGGGCGAGGCGATCATCCTGGTGCGCGTCGAGACCAGCCCCGAGGACATCCACGGGATGCACGCCGCCCGCGGCATCCTGACCACGCGCGGCGGCATGACCAGCCACGCCGCGGTGGTGGCGCGCGGCATGGGCCGGCCCTGCGTCGCCGGCGCCGGCGGCATCTCGGTCGATTACGGCGCGCAGACGCTGTCGGCTGCCGGCAGGACGGTGCGCGCCGGCGAGACCATCACGCTCGACGGCGCCGCCGGCGAGGTGTTCGTCGGCACCGTCGCGATGGTCGAGCCGGCGATGTCGCGGGACTTTGCCACCCTGATGGGATGGGCGGACGAGGCCCGGACGATGGGCGTGCGGGCCAATGCCGAGACGCCGCTGGATGCCGAGACCGCGAAGAAATTCGGCGCCGATGGCATCGGGCTGTGCCGTACCGAACACATGTTCTTCGACCCCGAGCGCATCGGCGCGGTACGGCAGATGATCATGGCCTCGGACGAGGCCGGGCGGCGCTCGGCACTGGCGCGGCTGCTGCCGTTCCAGCGCGACGATTTCCACAAGTTGTTCCTGATCATGGGCGACCTGCCGGTCACGATCCGGCTGCTCGACCCGCCGCTGCACGAGTTCCTGCCGCATGCCGATGCGGAACTGGAACTGGTGGCGCAGGCGCTCGGCGCGAACGTCGAGGCGATGCGCCGGCGGGCAGCGGAGCTGGCCGAGGCCAACCCGATGCTCGGCCATCGCGGTTGCCGGCTGGGGGTATCGTTCCCGGAGATTTACGAAATGCAGGCGCAGGCGATCTTCGAAGGCGCCCTGGCGGTGGCGAAGGAGACCGGCCGCGCGCCGGTACCGGAGATCATGATCCCGCTGGTCGGGGTGAAGAAAGAGCTGGAGATCACCCGCGCACAGGTCGATCGCGTGGCGGAGGAGGTGTTCAAGGCGGCCGGCCATCGCATCGAATACACCGTCGGCACGATGATCGAGCTGCCGCGGGCGGCGATCGTGGCGGACAAGATCGCCGAGATGGCGGACTTCTTCAGCTTCGGCACCAACGACCTGACGCAGACGGTATTCGGCCTGTCGCGCGACGACGCCGGCAAGTTCCTGCCGAGGTATGTCGAGCAGGGGATTCTGGCGAAGGATCCGTTCGTATCGATCGACGTGGAGGGCGTCGGCGAGATGGTGCGCCTTGCCGCGGAACGCGGACGGAAGACGAAGCCGAAGCTGAAGATGGGCATCTGCGGCGAGCACGGCGGCGATCCGGCGTCGATCGCGTTCTGTCAGGCGGTGGGGCTCGACTACGTCTCGTGCAGCCCGTACCGGGTGCCGGTGGCACGGCTGGCGGCGGCGCAGGCGGCGCTGGGGGTGGAAGCCGACCGGACGGCCTGATCGACCGCGGCACCGCGTTCACCCACCGCGGGCCCTGCCACGCTCCGTTCGCCTGTTCCAGGCTGTAAGGGCTTGGCACGGTGGGAGATGGCCGGTGGCGACCCTGTTCGCAGATCAGTTGCATGAGCAGTTCGGCACCTGGCCGCTCGGCTACATCCCGTACGGCGGCGCCGATTTCGGAGAAATCGCCGCGGTCGCGACAGCCATCGGGGATGGAGATGACGGCGCCTATCACGCGGCACGGCTGTACCTGCGCGCCAGCGCCTTCCATGCGACCTCCTTCCACCCGCTCTACGGCGCCCCGGTCGATCCGCGCCTACTCGACGCCTTTCGCCGTCAGACCGCCGCCTTCAACGGGGGCTCGCCCTTGGCCATCACCCGCCGCTGTCCTAGCCTTATTACCCAGGCGGAGAACGATGCCACGGGGAACGGAGCGGGGCGTTCTTCGATGCCTTGCGCTGCCCCAAGACGCTGCTGCGCTTCACCGCAGTCGAGGGCGCGGGCGGGGGCGGCCACTGCAAAATGCAGAACCGATCGCTCGGCAACCGACGCGCTTCGGACTGACTCGACGAGCAATTCGAGGCAGTCAGGTGATCAACGCCACTACAGCGAAGCATCCACAGGTGGAGCGGTACGCGTCATATTACCTCCACCGAGTCGGCGGTCACGTGGCAACCCGATCCGCGGGCACATGCGCGCCGCCGTGAACCAGCACAACGCGAAGGCCGCACAAGGCGCCATGCCGACGAAGCATGCCCCGTCTCACGCATGGGGTTCGGTCCATAGGGCACCGTCGCCCTTTGCGTGCTCTGCGTGTTTTGCGGTTCCATTTTCCTTGCGGTCGGACAAACGGCGAGGGACCAGTCATCGCAATTCCAGGAAGTCGCGCCGGCCGATCCACTGGCAGATAATCCAAAATCAACTGGGACCGCCCCAGAGTTTCGGATCGGCAGGCTGGATCATGCCGCTGTCGTAGCGCAGCCCCGCACCGCGATCGAGCGCCAGGTGCAATGGTCCGTCGAGATCGACGATATCGGCCTGCCGTGCGAGAAGCAGCGCCGGTGCGATCCCAAGCGACGTGCTGATCGTGCCACCGACCATGATCCGCAAGCCGCGCCGCTTCGCTTCTGCCGCCAGCGCGAGCGCCTCGGTCAGCCCGCCCGCCTTGTCGAGCTTGATGTTGATGGCCTGGTATTTCCCGTCGAGCCGGTCGAGATCAGCCAGCGTCCGGCAGGATTCGTCGGCGCAGAGCGGGATCGGAAGCTCCAGCCGCGCCAGCGCATCATCGGCGTCGGCCGGCAGCGGCTGCTCGATCAGTTCTACCCTCAAATCGACGAGAGCCGGTATGTATTCGCGAAGCTGGGCCGCATTCCAGCTCTCGTTGACATCGACGATGAGGCGCGAAGCCGGCGCCGCTTGCCGCACCGCCTGCACCCGTTCGACATCGCCGCCGCCCGAAAATACCAATCTGAGCAGCGGCCGGGTGCGATTGGCAGCGGCCTGCTCCGC
The DNA here is from genome assembly GCA_036494925.1 of Acetobacteraceae bacterium. Lineage (GTDB taxonomy): Bacteria > Pseudomonadota > Alphaproteobacteria > Acetobacterales > Acetobacteraceae > JAMXLO01. The sequence goes on along the minus strand of DASXNR010000350.1, from coordinate 3,626 downwards.
CATCTTGTCCGGCGCATCGAGGGCGAGCGTGAACGCCGTCATGACCGGCGTCATCGCGCCGAGACCGGCCAACTCCGCCACGCTGCGATACGCGCGCTTCGCATCCATGTCCCAGAATGCGCAGTCGAGCGCGTTGCGGGCCGCGCCCGGCGGCAGCGCGGTCTGCAAAGTGTCGCGGTCGAGCCCCGAGGTGATCGCGGCTTTCATTGCTTCAAGCGCGGCGACGACGCTGTCGATGGTCTCGCCGTAGCGCCGAAGCGGCACGCCTTCGCCGCGGCCGCGTGATTCGACGTCGGAGATTTCGGCCACAACGACGTCGACCGTCGTCTCCATCCCCTGCGGGGTCATAAGTGGTCGCGCGAGCGGCCACGCCCGGCGGGTCACTGTCAGTCGTTGAGGATGTGGCGCCATGTCCGTCCCGACCCTTCGGCAAATTTCTACGCAAGCGATCCTATACAGCTCATCAGTCAGGCCGGGCAGTGAGGCTCCGGCGCCGGTTCAACCGCGGCCAGCTACAAGGGCTTGGCCGCGGGCGGCGCCGGCAATTCTCTGGCCAAGGCGGAGCGCAGTCCTGGATACCGGCAACCGCACGGCGCGGCCCCCCCGTTCCCGGGTCTGGCCGACATTCCACTCATCGCCGCCGAGAATTGGATAGCGCTGCGCGAGTTGCCGCCGCAGCTGATCTTCCTGGGCGGAAGTTATATCGCGCTGGAAATGGCGCAAGCCTTGCAACGCCTCGGATCGCAAGTGACCATCGTACAAAAGGCAGATCGCCTGGCCGCGCGCCAGGATCCGGATGTTGGCGACGTGCTGCGGCAGTTTCTGGAAAGGGATGGCTGCCGGGTCCGCCTGCCGCCGGCGACATTCGTGGCGGCCCTGCGTTTACCCATCCCGCTTACGACGACTATCGGGTGCTGGAATCGCAGCTGCTCGGCGACGGCGCGCGTATCAAGGTCGGGAAACGGCCAATGACGGAAAGCGGCAAGGCGCGCGAAATCAACAAGACGGACGGTAGCATCAAAATCGTTGTCGACGGCGAGACAGACGCGATTTTAAGTGCGACCGCGCTCTGCGAGCAGGGCGCCGAAGTCGTCCAGCTGTTTGTGTAGCTTATGCACCGCGGCGCCAAGGCGTCGGAAATTCGCCGGTCCATTCATATCCACCCAACGCTGGCGGAAACCGCCAAGAACGCCGTGCTGTCTGCGTTGCGCTGATCCGGACTGCCGCGTTCGTCGGGAGTGCCCTGATCGATTGCGTCGACGCGCAGACCATTCTCCGCGCGTTCGATCGGCAGCTTATCTGACAGGCTTGTGATGGAATGCTCCGCAACCTCCCGGCGGCAACACGGGTTTCCACCCTGTCTCCATTCAAATCCGGGCGGGTGGCGTCGCGAACTGTCAGATCGATACCCACCAGCATTTCTACGACCGGCGCCGACAGGGCCGCCGGAACAGCAACCGCGGAGTGAACTATGAAGTCGGAAGTGCGTGAACTACTCAGCGAAGAGCTCAAGGACGCCTACAGCGCCGAGAAGCAGGCGATGCGCTGCATGCAGAAGGCATTGCGCAAGGCAAACGACCAAAGCCTGCGCGACGGCATTCAGCTCCATATCGAGCAGACGCAGGTGCAGATCGAACGCGTGGAGCAGGCGATGGAGAAGATGAGCGTGCGGCCGGGCCGCAAGATCTGCGAGGCAATGCGCGGTCTGGTCGAGGAGGCCCAGCACGAAATAGAAGAGCATGAGCGGAAGGGCCCGATCCTCGACCTGGTGATCGTCGCCGGCATGCAGCGCATCGAGCATTACGAGATTGCGGCTTATGGCACCGATGTCGCACTCGCCGAAGCCCTGGGGGAGAAGGAGATTGCGGGCCTTCTTTCGCAGACCCTCGAGGAGGAGAAGCAGACGGATCTCAAGCTCACCGAAGTGACGCAGAAGGCGATCATGCCGCAGGCGCTTGCCGGCGAGGAGGAGGAAGGCGGCGACGAGCGGGGCGGCAGCCGCTCAGGCGGGCGCAGAAAAGCCGCCTGAACCGGAGCCCGAACGCGAGCCGGGGAGCAGCGATGCTCCCCGGTTTTCATTGTCGGCGCAGTCGGGGTTGCTGGACGGCGGTTTATCCCGGCTGACAAATGCCTGATGCAAGTAATTCCCGGACGGCGCGGATTATCTTCGTCGGCGCAACCGGCTTCGAGAGGAACCGCTCGCCTGCCGCGAGGGCCGACCGCTGCAACCGCGCGGGCCACAGAGCGGCCAGATAAACGACGCACAAGGCGGGCCATTTCCGGCGCAGCGTGCGGATTAGATCCCGGCCAGCCAGATCCTCGTGGGGTGTGCGGTTCATTCCGGTGATCACCACCTGCGGCGGGGCTGCGGGCGCCAGCGCCAGCGCTTCATCATCCGTCGTTATTTCGACGTCGATCCCACCGTCCGCCAAAGCATCCGCAAGCGTGGCAGCAATCAGCTCGTTGCGCTCGACGATAAGCACATCCATGCCCTTTTAACGGAAATCGGGGCAGCGAGATGCATCACTTCTCATGTGTAGTCGTCTTGGTCGACCCGCGCGGTGGCCCCCCGCCACGCCAGCGTGAGCACCGCATCCGGCGCGCCCGCGACTGTCCGCGTGACGCTCACGTGCCGGTGGTGCCGCATCGATATGACGAGGGGAAGTCAGATCCCAAGGATGGCTTCGCGCTGCGTAGTGATCGAGGGGCCAGCGCGCCCTCTGCTATCAGGGCTTCAGCTTGTCCGCACCGTTCGTGATCGCATGACCGGTGGCGGACAAATCCTGGCCCGCGCCGGCAGTGGTGTTGCACGCTCCCAATAGCGGGGCGGCCGCGATCAGGAGCAGCAAGGCCAAGACAATCGAAGCATTGTTACGCATGATACCAAATCCTCTCTCAGAGTTCGCCGCAGACGGCACGAGCCCGCACGACCACCGGAGCATGTACCGGTGACGGCGTCAGCAGGGTTGGCCCGCGGTCGGCGTGGGTGACCTGTGCGAGATGGTCTTCCACCGTGTCCGCCGCAAGCAGTCCCCGGAGGTCCGCGGTCGTCAACAATTCGAGGTTGGAGCCTGGATCGCGAGAAGGCGAAACCCGTCGAACCAGGTGATCGCATCAGTCTCCGGTCACGCCGAAAAGCGTGTCAGATCCTTAGATTTCTAGAAGCCCCGTCTCGAGGATAACGACATCCTGCTGCCACCGCTTACGCCGTCGCCGGCAATCGCCTGGCCCTCGCTGGCGAGCGGCGCTCCACTGGGGTTGCCCAGGCTGCACAAGCGGAAGCAGGTCGGCGGTTCGCATTAGGCTTTCCGCTCAGAGAGCCGCCCCAGGTAGGATCCGAGGCGATCTTCCACGTCTCCAGGCTTATGAAATCCCTGCTCGAACAGCGCCTTGATCCGCTCCTGTGCGGCTGGCCGCGGGATCGAGGCCATGCAGGCGTCCCACCCGGCCGCGATTTCGACATCCGGCGGCAAGCTGGCGGCGTTGACCAGCCGCTTCGTGTTCGCGATCGCCCACTTATCGAACGAGGCGATGCGGGTGGCGATCGCGTCGACAAATCCGTCGAGCTCGGCGTCCGGCAGCGATCTGTTCACGTAGCCATAGGTCTGCGCCAGGTCGCCCCCGAT
>DASXNR010000349.1:0-10325 GCA_036494925.1 Acetobacteraceae bacterium | reverse complement strand
AGCGGACGGCACAGGACGATGGCGGGCATGGGCACAATCTCTTTCCCTTGGTGGATGGATTATTGGTGTCGGCGCAGTCTTCGCTTGAACCATAGCCGCCCGCCGTCGTTCTGTCGTGTCGAGACAGCGGCAACCCTCAGGAGCAGCCCATGGCCAATCCGTTCGTGCATGTCGAGCTCAACACGCAGGACGTCGCCAAGGCGAAGTCACTCGGCGCGACGATGGTGCGCGACGTGATGGAGGTGATGGGCGAGGGATCGCTTTCCATCATCACCGATCCGACCGGTGCCACTCTGGGGCTGTGGCAGCAGAAGGCGAAGTAGACGCACGATCGCCACGACTCCCTCCAACAGTTTGAGAATAATGAGCAGCCAGAAGTTTTTTTAGAGTCTGGCTCCGTGCTGGCCCGTATGTCTGAAGCCGGCGGCTTGCGGACTCCGCGGCTTCGCGGCACGCTGGTGCGCGAATTCACCGCCGCTGGTGATAGTGAAAAGTTTCGGGAAACGACGTGCTGTTGGTACCACGTCGTCCGGCGGAGCCGAGGGAACTGCCGAACCATGACAGCGAGCGGCATGGCATGCTGGATTGGCGGACTGTCGCTGATCGCGCTGACCATCGCGCTGCACTCGATTGCACTGGTATTTATAGCACTGTTTCTGGTTCGGCTGCGTAGGCGGGTCGCCAGCTTCAATCCTGGCTATCGGCCAATGGTGTGGCTCGTGATCCTGGGCGTTGCCGCCAGCGGCGGCGCTCTGGCCTTTCTGCATGCGAGCGAAATGGCAATCTGGGCCATCATCTATGTTTCGATCGGCGCGCTGGGGACGTGGACCGACGCAGTGCTGTATTCGATCGATTCGATGACGACTCGCGGTGCCTCGGGTCTCGAGGTGGCCGAGGAATGGCGGCTGATGGGCGCCCTGGAGGCGGCCGACGGCATGCTGCTGTTCGGCATCAGCACCGCGTTCCTGTTCGCTGTGGCGCAACAGATTTCACCGATGCTGACTGCCGGCGGCAGCGACAAAGCTCCGGGGATCGAACCGAGCCGCACCAGAAACCAAGAGCGGTAGCCAACTCGATCGCCACCTGGCGTCGAATCAACCGATTGCAAGTGGCGCGACCCTGGGTCTAATATCCAAGGATGACCTTGGAAAATACGCCCGCCGGCGACCGGATCCTCGGGCTGATCAAGCGGCGTGGGCCGCTGCGTTCGTCGGATATCGCTGCCGTGCTCGCCACGACGGCGGAGGCGGCACGGCAACATCTGGTGCGGCTGGCAAATGCGGGCCTGGTGGAAGCCGTGGCCGAAAAGCGCGGTGTGGGTCGGCCGGCCCGCCATTGGCACCTGACGCCGGCGGGGCACAATCGCTTCCCGGACACGCACGCCGAGCTCACCGTCCGTCTCATCGACGCGGTCCGCTCGACGCTTGGCGAGGCGGCACTGGAGCAGCTCATACGCGTGCGCGAAGACGAAACCAGGCGTGCCTACGATGCCGCGCTCGCCAGCGCCGCTACTTTGCGCGCCCGCGTGGCGCGCCTGGCACAGATCCGTTCGCGCGAAGGCTACATGGCCGAATGGCGCGCCGACGCCCACGGCTTTCTGCTGCTGGAAAATCATTGCCCGATCTGCGCCGCGGCCGCATCGTGTCAGGGTTTCTGTCGCGCGGAACTCGAAGTGTTCCGTGATGTGCTGGGCCCGGATGTTGCCGTGGAGCGCACCGAGCATGTCCTCGCCGGCGCGCGGCGCTGCGCGTATCGGATCAAACAGGTGCAGGCCGGAAAGGAGACGGACAATGAGCTGGACCGACGTGATGTCGCTGGCCGAACTGGCGCAAAAGGGCAAGGCCGTCGTTCGGCACGGAGGGCGGCAGATCCTGCTGGTGCACGGCGCCGCAGGCAGCTTCGCATGCGTGAACCGCTGCCCGCATGAGGGCTACCCGCTGAGCGAAGGCACGCTGTCCGACGGTTGTGTACTGACCTGCAACTGGCACAATTGGAAATTCAACCTGGCATCCGGCGCCACGCTGGTAGGCGGCGATCGGCTGACGCGTTTTCCGCTGCGGGTCGAAGCCGGCCGTGTCTGGCTTGATCTGACGCCACCCGATCCGGTCGGTCGCCACAAGGAAATTCTCGCGGGAGTGGTACGTGGACTGGAAGACCTCGATCAGCAGCGCCTGGTGCGGGAAACCGCGCGGCTGGCGCAGCTGCACGCCGACCCGGCGGATGCGGTGCGCGCAGCGATCGTCTGGTGTGCGGAACGGCTGGAATTCGGGATGACACACGCGATTGGCGGTGCGGCCGCCTGGCTCCGCCTGTTCGACCGGCCGTCCAGCACCGAGGATGAGAAGCTGGCGGCGCTGGGAGAGATTCTCGGCCACATCGCCGACGATGCGCGCGGCGGCGGCGATTATCCGTTCGCGCCCGCCGCGGCCACCTGGAACGAGCCGGGGTTTCTCGCCGCAATGGAGCAGGAGGACGAACCGGCCGCGATCGGACTGGTGCGCGGGGCATTGAACACCGGACTGACGCCGGATGACCTGCTGCCGGTGCTGGCCGCCGCGGCACTGGCCCATTACGCCGGTTTCGGCCACTCGCTGATCTACCTTGCAAAGACCGTCGAACTGACACGACGTCTGGGTGCGGAGGTCGCGGAACCGCTGCTGTGTCTGCTCACGCGGAACCTGATCTATGCCCGGCGCGAGGACCTGTTGCCGGAATTCCGCGACTACGCGGCGCGGCTGGCTGCCTGGGGTCAATCGTTGCCGGCCGGTCCGTTGCTGCATTCGTCAGCATTGCGTGGGATGGCACCGAAGTCCGTGATGGCGGTTGTCGCCGCGTGGGGAGGGCATCATTCGCCTGAAGCGATCTTCCCACTCCTCGTTGAGGCGGCGGCATGGAACCTGCTGCACGCGGACGAGGACGTGTTCACGCGGGCCGACGGCAAGCTGGCTGACAATGTCGGCTGGCTCGACTTTACCCATGCTCTCACCTTTGCCGAGGCGGCGCATGGTGTCGTGCGAAGGCGGCCGGACCTGTGGCCTTCCGTGCTGCTTCAGCTTGCGTGCTTCGTTGGCCGCAATGCCGGTTATGTGGACCCCGACCTCGATACCAGCGGTTATGCTGTGGTCGATGCGGATCGGTTCATCGCCGACAGCATTGGCGGGCTGTTCGATCACGGCCGTGAGCGCTTCATCATATCGGTGCATTTGACCAAGACGTTGCTGGCAAGCGTCAATCTGATGAGCGCAGATGCCGCCCTGGCACCGACACTGACGGCCGCCCTCAACCGTTTCCTGCATGCGCAGATGAAAGGTCGCCACGTGTTGCGAACCGCGCGACAGATGCGGGAACTGGTCGAGCAGGAATAGCCACAGCCGTAGCGATGGCCGATCTCACCCTGCCTTGCGGAAGGTGAGATTGATGCGGTACCGCCCGGTAGCCGCATGCTCCCCGTCGTCAAGCGGCTCGACGCCGTGGAACGCCAGACGCGTCGCGCCGCCCCAGACCACAACGTCACCGTGATCCAATCGTATCCGCCGCGGTTTCTCGCTGCGTCGCAAACCACCGAACAGGAAGATTGCCGGAAGCCCAAGCGACATGGAGACGATCGGCGCGGCCAGGTCGCGCTCGTCGCGATCCTGATGCAGCGAGAGGCGGGCGCCAGGCTCATAGCGATTGATCAGGCAGGCATCAGCGTTGAAACCTGCATAGCCCGCCGCGTCCGCCGCGTCAGTCGCTGTGGCGCGCAATACGGCAGGCATCGCGGGCCACGGTTCGCCGCTGCGCGGATCGGCTCGCTGATAGCGATAGCCGCTTCGGTCCGACACCCAGCCAAGATTGCCGCAGTTGGTCATCGCGACCGACATCACATGGCCCCCCGGTGTGGTGAGGTGGCGAAACGGCGCGGCCGCGCAGATTCGTTGCACGGCGCCCAACAGCTCGCTGGCAAATGCGGAAGCGAACCCGCGCAGCACGACCGCGCCGTCGCCGATCGGCTCGCGCTGGCGGCCGATCGGCAGTCCGGCCAGCAGATCAGGCGCGATCGACGCGCGCGGCATAGCAGCCGGGTGCGGCGAAGTGGATGTGCAGATAGGCCGCGTCGGGATTGGCGAACAGCCGCTCGATCGACTGTTCGATCTGCTGGCCATCGACCAGCTCCCAGCCCACCATCATCGCGCCTGCATTGAAGGCCCGCACGGCGAGCGTGCGGCTGCGCAGTTGCTGTGGGATATCATCGATCGCATCGTAGCGTTCCTCGCCGCGCCGGACATAGACCGCAAAGCGCATGCGGTAGGGCGAGTCAACCGGATGATGCTCGTAGTTGACCAGCAGCACCTCGTCACCCGGCTCCGCATCGGTCAGGCTGATACGGCAGGGCGCACCGTGTTCGGCGATCCGGCGCACCGCGCCATGCGCTCTCAGGTTTTCATCCGACAGGCGGAACAGTTCGGCGAACGGCTCGGCCGGAAGACCGCGGATACGAAAACTCATTGTCGTGCCTCCAATCTGGACAGCAGCCGGATAGGGCATCGTCGATCCGCGCGCCTTCCGGTGTTTGCGTTGGTTCAACCGCAGATGCCGCCGTCAGGAGCGGGGACGCCGCCAGCTGTCGGGGATCGGGCTTCCGTTGCCTTCCTTATAGCCCTTGCCGCCGTCGTCCATGGCCAGCTCGCGCACGGCCCATTCGCCGACGTTGTACCAGATGTCGGGACCCGGGCAGTTCCCCCGCGCGTTCTCGGTCTCACCCTGGCGATGGGCGAACACGAACGAGATGCCGTAGGTATCGCGCAGGTAGCGGATCAGGTCGCAGCCACCGCTGATCTGCTGCTCCGAGAGGATATGGCGGCCTTCCGTGTCTCCTTTCCAGTAGTGACCACGCTCATCGGGAAAGTTGCCGACGAATTCGACCGCGATAGCGTCTTCGTTGAAGGCGCTCGACGCGACGAGATAGGCCTCGACCGGATGAAGCTGCACCAGGTTGCCGTTCGGCAGGACGACAAAATGTGCATGGACCGACAGGTACAGCTCAGGAAGGTTGCCGCGGCTGAACGAGGTCTGATGCAGAACGACGGTGTCAATCTGCACCGACATTCGGTTGCGCATCCGATAGGCGCGCGGAGTCCTTGCTGTCATATCCACGATATCCGGTGGGAGGTACATGCCGACCATCGATGCCTCCATTGCACTCGTCCTTGATACGGCTATGAAAACGGTCCATTGACAATGGATCACTTTTCATCTGCTGGTGAGCGCAACTCATGACGGCTGCACGGGCCGCCGGACGCAGCTATGCGGCGGCTGCGAGCGCCCGATTATCCGTGACCGGCCGCGGCACGCCGATCGACAGCACGGCTGCCTCGGTCGCAGCGGCTTCGGCGACCAGCAGATTGCGGAACAAGGCGATCTTCGGCCGTTCCGCCGCCTCGGGCAGACCGAGCAGGTAATAGGTGAACGCGGTCGGTGCCGACAGCTCCAGCGGGCAGGCCAGGGCGCCGCTCGCCAGCCGGTCGGCGACCAGACTGGCACGGGCCAGAGCGACACCGAGACCGAGGACTGCCGCATCGATCATCATCCCGGCCTCACTGAAATACTGACCGGCGTGGCAGGCCGCGTCCGGTCTGCCGAGATGGTCGAGCCAGGTCCGCCAGGCGCTGTCACTTCGGTCGCCGTCGGTTGCTGAATCGTGCAGCAGCGGCAGCGCAAGCAACGCATCGATGCTGTCGACCGGCCCGCAATCAGCGAGCAGGCCTGGCGCGCAGACCGGAAACACCCGATCCCCCATCAGCCGCGTCGCCGCATAGCCCGGGTTCGGCACACGACAGAAACGGATCGCAAGGTCGATCCCCTCGGCGCGCAGATCGAGCAAACGCGGATCGGCGATCACCTGCACCTCGAGGCCCGGATGCTGACTGCGCAGACGCGGCAAACGCGGAATCAGCCAATGCGATGCAACAGACGGCAACATCGTTACCTTCAACGGCGCCGCATCGTCGAGCCTGGAAAGAGCGACAACGCTACGGTCGATCTCGCTGATCGCCACTTCGACTTTACCTGCCAAAGTGCGGCCTTGCGGGGTCAGTTCGAGCCGCCGCGTGAGACGTTCGAACAGAGCAAGTCCAAGCTCTTCCTCCAGTCCGCGGATGCGATGACTGACTGCACTCTGCGTGATGTTCAGCTCATTCGCGGCGTTGGTGAAGCTCATATGGCGGGCTGCCACGGCGAAAATCCGCAGCGCGTCGAGCGAGGGTGTACGAACCATGTTCGAAGACCGTGAAGGTTGGGCCCTGATCGGCAATTCCTGGCCGCTCTGTTCAAGAGCAGCGAGGTTACCGCGTCAGAACCGGGTGATAACGATCTCCAGGTACTCGCTGGGCACGATCATCGAGCCGTCTCTCGAGCGATTGAACCGGTCGACAAGTCCGATGAGATCGTGCTCGAGCGCCGACTGTGCCGATGGCGCGAGCGCAGCGAACGTCTTGAGCACCGGCCCGTACCAGGCCCTGAAGACGTCCAGCCAATGCTCGGCCGAGCGGTAGCGGAACACAAAATCCCGTCGTACGCACTTGATCGGCGCTGCGTGATGCCCGAACAGCTCCTCGATCCGCGTGCGGGTTCCCCACAGCGCCGGTGGCCTGGCTTCAGGCGGAGGCGGCACATGCTGTCCGATGGTCTTGAACATCTGGCCGATGAAGCCATCCGGCGTCCAATTGGCCAAGCCGATCTTCCCGCCGCGCCTGCACACGCGAATCATCTCGGCGGCGGCGCGATCCTGATCGGGTGTGAACATCACCCCGAATGCAGAAACGACGACGTCGAAGCTCTCGTCGGAGAACGGCAGAGCTTCCGCATCGGCCGCACGGAACGCGATGCTGAGCCGGTCGGCGGCGGCGCGCTCACGGGCGCGCTCGAGCAGCGCGGGCACGTAATCGGTCGCGACCACGGTGCACCAGCGCCGCGCGGCAGCCAGGGACACGTTGCCATTCCCGGCCGCGATGTCGAGCACCTTTTGATTCGAGCTGAGATCGAGGGCTTCGCAAAGTTCCTCGCCCACGACCTGCATGGTGGTGCCGACGACGGAATAGTCACCGGCGGACCATGCTCCCTGCTGTCGCGCTTTGATGGCCACGAGATCGAGTGGGACTGCCGGCAGAATTTGACCTAGCGCAAAGGCGTTGGTGTCCATGTTGGCTCTCCGTCCATGCGCTCGGGTTGCCCGCTTGCGCGGCGGGCAGGAGTCCCGTGTGCCGTGCCGCGGCATATCGCGGCAGCGGGCGAGGCAATCAATTGGATTGTTGTGATGGTTCGGATAAGCTCGGCTTATCATGCGGAATCTGAACCTCGACCAGTTGCGCGCATTGATCGAAGTCGTCGAACTCGGCAGCTTCACCGAGGCCGCGAAGCGCCTGCATCTGACCCAGCCCGCGATCAGTCAGCAGATCCGCGAGCTGGAGGGCCGCTGCGGGGTGCAGCTCGTCGAGCGCGTCGGCAGGCGTGCGCTTGCCACGCCGGCCGGCCGTGAGTTGATAGCGCATGGCCGACGTATCATGTCGGACGCGGAACATGCGCTGGCGGCGGTGAGCGATCACAAGCAGGGTGCGGCCGGCCGTGTGCATCTCGGCACCGGGCCGACGGCGCTCGTCTATCTGCTCCCGCCGGTGCTGCGCAAGGTGCGCGATGCCCATCCGCACATCGAGATCGTCGTGACCACCGGCACGACTCACAGCATCTCCGAGGCCTTGTTGTCGTACGACATCGACATCGGCTTCACCGCACTGCCGGTCGAAGCAACGGAGCTCGAAGCAGTGCCGGTGCGCACCGATCCGATGGTCGCGATCCTCCCCGCCACCGAGCCCAGCATTCCGGCCAAGGTGACGCCGGCCGATGTGGCGAGCCGTACGCTGATCCTCGAGTATCAGCGTGTGCCCCACCGACAGTTGAGCCGTGCCTGGCTGGAAGCCGGCGGCGTCCCAGTGCGGCCTGCAATGGAGTTCGACGGCATCGAGGCGATCAAGAGCGCCGTATCAGCCGGATTGGGCATGGCGATCATTCCCGGTCCCGCGATGAGCGAAGGGCCGCCGATGAACAGCGTCGTCGTGCGACCGCTCGATCCGCCGCTGGTGCGCACGCTTGGTCTCGTCGAGCGACGCGGGCGGGCCGAGCCGCCGGCACTCAGAATTGTGCGCGAGGCAATTATGACTCTGCGGTCGGACGATGTTGAGGAGCGGCCGGCACAACGGCGGCAACGATCGCGGACCGCCATGGCCGCGGACTAGGGATCGGTTTCAGTCGCGGCTTAGGCTTCGTCGCGACAGGGGTCCGCCCAGCCGGCAGAACGATGCGTCGCGGGCAACCGGCCCGAGTCCAAGCGCTCGGTTGCCATCCTCCACGCAATGGGATATGCACAGTCCATGTTCTGTGGCCTGCGCCTCGCCTGCCGGACTGCCCGCGCTGTCGCGCGGGGCGGCGCATGCCTGCTGGCCATCGGCCTCCTCCTTCGACTTAGCCGCCCCTGAGCGCTGCGCCGGGTCGCTGAACGCCGGCTTCGCTCAGGGGGACCCCCGAGGCCAATGTCGTGCAATCAGTCCAAGGATCCGACCCAATGAGCATCGAACATCCCAGCTTCGGCACGCTGGACGACGACCGCATCATCATCTTCGACACCACGCTGCGCGACGGCGAACAGTCGCCCGGCTTCTCGATGAACCTCAACGAGAAGATCCGCATGGCCGAGGCGCTGACCGAGCTGGGCGTCGATGTGCTGGAGGCCGGCTTCGCCATCGCCTCGCCCGGCGACTTCGAGAGCGTCAAGGCGATCTCGGAGACAATCGGCCAGCGCGACAACACGCCGGTGATCGCCAGCCTTTCGCGGGCCGGCAGCATGGACGTGCTGCGCTCCGCCGACGCCCTGCGATCGGCCAGGCGCCGCCGCATCCACATCGTCATCGCCACCAGTGCCCTGCACATGAAATACAAGCTGCGGCTGGAGCCGGACGAGGTGATCGCCGCCACCGTCGATTCGGTGACGCTGGCGCGGCAACACGCCGATGACGTGGAGTGGTCGGCCGAGGACGCGACGCGCAGCGACATCGACTTCCTGTGCCGCTGCTGCGAGGCGGCGATCCGCGCCGGCGCCACCACGATCAACCTGCCCGACACCGTCGGCTACGCGCTGCCCGAGGACATGGAGCGCATGTTCGCCGCGATCGCCAATCGCGTGCCGGGGATCGAGAAGGTGGTGCTGTCCACCCACAACCATAACGACCTGGGGCTGGGGGTGGCCAACACGCTGGCGGCGATCCGCGCCGGCGCGCGCCAGGTGGAGACCACCATCAACGGCATCGGCGAACGCGCCGGCAACGCGTCGCTGGAAGAGATCGTGATGGCGATCCGCACCCGCCAGGACGCCATTCCGCGCAAGAACCGGATCGAGACCACCAGCCTGCTGCGCGTGTCGAAGCTGCTCGCCGCCATCACCGGCTTCGACGTGCAGCCGAACAAGGCGATCGTCGGGCGCAACGCGTTCGCGCACGAGGCCGGCATCCATCAGGACGGCGTGCTGAAACACGCCGGCACCTATGAGATCATGACGCCGGAGAGCGTCGGCTGGGCGAAGAACAGCCTGGTGCTGGGCAAGCATTCCGGCCGTGCCGCGTTCCGCGACAAGCTGAAGACGCTGGGCTACCAGATCGGCGACAACCAGCTGAACGACGCGTTCCGCCGCTTCAAGGATCTGGCGGACCGCAAGAAGGTGGTGTTCGACGACGACATAGTCGCGCTGGTGGACGACGAGGTGATGCGCGACCACGAGCGCATCCGCTTCGTGTCACTGGATCTGCATGCGGGATCGAAGTCGCCGCCGCGCGCCGAGATGGAGCTGGAGGTCGATGGCGTGGTGAAGTCCGCCACCGCGAGCGGCGACGGCCCGGTGGATGCGACCTTCAGGGCGATCGAGCAGATCTTCCCGCACACCGCGAAGCTCGTGCTGTTCTCGGTCGGCGCGGTGACCGAGGGGACCGACGCGCAGGCCAAGACCACGGTGCGACTGGAGGAGAACGGCAAGCTGGTCGATGGCCAGGGCGCCGATACCGACACCATCGTGGCCTCGGCCCGCGCCTACATACACGCGCTCAACAAGCTGCTGGTGAAGCGGGTGCGCACCGAGCCGCAGGCGCTGTCGGCGTGAAGGTGTGATGGATTTCCCTGCGGACTCCGATCCGCGGGGAAATCCATCAGGACAGCTCAGCTCGACTTTATCGAATCACGCGGCATAGGCGAGTGCGTTTGCCGCGCGATCCCATAACTGGCGGGGAATTTTGATGACATCCGCT
>DASXNR010000348.1:0-3830 GCA_036494925.1 Acetobacteraceae bacterium | reverse complement strand
ACGACGCGGCGGATGGTGTGGTGATCACTCGCGGCTCAGCCGGCTTACCGCACGGTCGAACTGCGCGAGGTAGATGTTCTCGTCGGCGTCCAGCCAGATCCCGTGCACATTGAACGCGCCGGCAAACGGGTCGTCGTGGGCGAACTGCGCGAGCTTGCGGCGATCCTTGGTCCAGATCGACACGCCGTCCGCGCCGGCGACATAGATCGCTTCGCGCCCGAACGCGAGATCGCTCGGCATGGTGAAGCCGGTCCACTGCGCCACAAATTCGCCGGTGGCGGCGAAGATCTGGATGCGGTGATTTTCGCGGTCGCAGACATACAGCTGATCGTCGGCACTGGCGGTGATGAAGTGGACCAACGCGAATTGACCGGGTCCCTCGCCTGGCTCCCCCCAGGAGTGCTTCAGCTCGCCCTTGGTCGAGAAACAATGCACGCGCCGATTCCCGTAGCCGTCGGAGACGAACATCTCGCCGTTCGAGGTGAACGCCACGCCGGTCGGCATGTTGAACGGTTTTCCGTACAGCGTGGGCATCGCCATGTCGCGCACGCCAAAGGTGCGCAGCAAGGTGCCGTCGGGCTCGTGCTGCGTCACGGTGTGCAGCCCGGTGTCGGTGATCCAGACCTTGCCGGCGGCGTCGATCGTCAGTCCATGCACGAAGCTGGAGAACTGCCCATCGCCCCATGAGGTGACGAAGTGGCCATCCGCATCGAACACCAGCACCGGATGCGCGGCACGGCACAGCACATAGACGTCGCCGTTGGCGGCGACAGCGCCCTTCACGGTGGTGCGCGGCGTACCCTGCAGGTGCGCCTCGCCGAAATTCCACCAGCGCGGCAACTTCGCCCAGTCGCGCCGGAAGCGGTAGCGGTACGAGCCGGTGCCGATGCTGGTGTCGGTCATTCGATCGTCTCCTGATTGCGGGCTACGATGGGTTTCGCTTCGCTCTACCCATCCTACGATTGCGCTCCTGCGGCCGCACATGCGTGCCGATCATGTGCCGAACTCCGCCGGCCGCAACAGGTGCGCCAGCCGGTCCAGCACCGCGTTCGCCATCCCCGGCTCGGCGCCGGTGAAGAACCCACGTGCCACATCGAGATACTCGTTGATCACCACCTTCGCCGGCGCACCGCCCGTCATCCCGAGCTCCGCTGCGCCGGCTCGCATCAGCGCGCGCAGTACCGGATCGATGCGCGCCAATGGCCAGTCCGCCGGAAGCGCCTCGGCCAGCATGCGGTCGATGGTGTCCTGCTGCGCCACCGCGGCACGCACAATCCGCGCGAACAGCGGCACCTCGGCATCCGGCACGCGGCCGTCCTCGAACCCGCCGGTGCCGGGCAATTCACCCAGCCGATGGCGGACGAACTGATCGATCACCGTCTCGGGATTGTCCTGCGCCTGTTCGCTCTGGAACAATGCCTGAACCGCCGCGACACGCGAGGCGGTGCGCGGCCTGCGCGGCGATCTGCCCATCACACCGCGCCGAGATGCCGTGCCGCACCGATCTGCAGCAGGGCAGCCGCTGCGGCCTCCGCGCCCTTGTTGTGGCCGTCCTTGCCGGAACGTGCCTCTGCCTGCGCGATCGTGTCGCAGGTCAACAGCCCGGTCCCGAGCGCCAGGCCGAACTGCAACGCGACCTGCATCAGGCCTTCCATCGCGGCGCGGCAGATGAACTCGTAGTGGTCGGTCTCGCCGCGCACGATGCACCCAAGCGCCACAAATCCATCGAACCGCCGCGAACCGCGCATCGCGATTCGCACCGCCTGCGGCAGTTCAAATGCACCGGCGACATCGAGCTGTTCGAACGTGGCACCGGCATCGCGCAGGATGCGGGTCGCGCCATCGGTCAGCCCGTCGACCACCGCGCGGTAATAGGGCGCGCGCAGCAGCAGCAGATGCGGTGGCGGCCCGCCAATCCGCGGTGCGGCCGGAAGCGGAGCGTCCTCGGTGCTCATCCGGTGTAGCCTTCGGCGACGATGTTGGGGATCGCCTTCTGCGCCACGATGTTCAGTCCATAGCCATCCAGCCCGACGATGGTGCGCCGGACGTTGGACAGCAGCACCATATTCTTCACGCCGAGGTCGAGCAGGATCTGCGCTCCGATGCCGTAGTCGCGCAGCGCCCGCGGCGGACGTGGGCTGGCCGCGGTGAGCTGGCTGACACGCTCGGCGAGCGCGGTCTTGCGGTGTTCGCGGATCAGCACCACGACCCCGCGGCCCTCGCGGCCGATCATGTGCATCGCGTTGTGCACGTTGATCCAGTGCGGTCCGCCGGTCATGTCATCCAGGATATCGACCGCGTGCATGCGCACCATCACCGGGTCCGGCCCGCTCACGTCGCCTTTCACCAGCGCGAGGTGCTCCTGATATTCGACTGTGTTGGCGTATACCACGGCACGCCAGTCGCCGCCGGCGATGTGGCGGAAGGTGCCATCGGCGACGCGCTTCACCAGCCGCTCGGTCAGGCGCCGGTAAGCGATCAGATCGGCGATCGAACCCAGCTTCAGGTTGTGCCGCTGTGCGAAGGCCACGAGGTCCGGCAGCCGCGCCATGGTGCCATCGTCGTTCATGATCTCGCAGATCACCGCGGCCGGGTACAGCCCGGCCTTGCGCGCGATATCGACCGACGCCTCGGTGTGGCCGGCGCGCACCAGCGTGCCGCCCTCGCGCGCCATCAGCGGAAAGATGTGGCCCGGGGTCACAATGTCGTCGCGCCCGCATTCCGGATTGATCGCGACGGAAATGGTGCGCGCGCGGTCGTGCGCGGAAATGCCGGTGGTGACGCCCTCGCGCGCCTCGATCGAAATGGTGAACGCGGTCTGATGCCGGGTGCCGTTGTGCGCGCTCATCAGCGGCAGGCCGAGCTGCTCAACCCGCTGGCGGGTCAGCGCAAGGCAGACCAGACCGCGCGCGTGACGCGCCATGAAGTTGATCGCATCCGGCGTGGCGAACTGCGCCGGCACCACCAGGTCGCCTTCGTTCTCCCGATCCTCGTCGTCGACCAGGATGAACATGCGGCCGTTGCGGGCCTCCTCGATAAGTTCGTCGGCGGCGGACAGGTATTGCGATAGTTCGACGGTCTTGAGGTTCTGCTGCATCACTTGAACTCCGCCAGCCTCGCGACGTAGCGCGCCAGCATGTCGATTTCGAGATTGACCGCATCGCCCGGACGAAGCGAGCCGAAACTGGTGACTGCGGCGGTGTGCGGAATGATGTTCACGCCAAAGGTATCGTCCGTAACCTCGTTGACCGTCAACGACACCCCGTCGACCGCGACGCTGCCCTTCACCGCGATGAAGCGCGCCAGCTCGGGGGGTACCCGGAACACGAATCGGGTCGAGCCGTGTTCCGGCGTGGCCAACTGCACCTCGCCCACGCCATCGACATGGCCGGACACGAGGTGGCCGCCCAGTTCGTCGCCCAGGCGCAGCGAACGCTCCAGATTGACCCGCGTGCCGGCCTGCCAGAGTCCCAGCGTGGTTCGGCTCAACGTCTCGGCCGACGCGTCGGCGGCGAACCAGTCGGGGCCGATCTCGACCGCGGTGAGACAGCAGCCGGAGCAGCCGATCGAGGCGCCGATCGGAATCGCCGCAATGTCGGGCCACGATGCGGCGATTGTCAGCCGCATGTCCGCGCTGGCGCCGAGCGGAGCGATGGTGCGGACTGTGCCGAGGGCGGTGACGATGCCGGTGAACATACGGATAGTCCGGTTCGTTGATGGTCCAAGGGTGTCTGCCGGTCTGATACCGGTCAGTAGGCTATCGGGCGCAGCTTGGCAAAGGATGCCGCCTTCGTAAACGAAGTGTCACGCAGATCTCGGTTGCAGAGATG
>DASXNR010000347.1:0-15066 GCA_036494925.1 Acetobacteraceae bacterium | reverse complement strand
CGCAGCTCTACACAAAGCGTTGGATGATCGGTCGTAGACGTGTCTGGTTGTTCGTTGTCGGCCGTCCTGCCCGGTCGGATTACCCTGTACGGCGTGTTGCGTTCGATCGCCGAAACGGTATCAGGGCAAAGTTCCCACCATCAGGCGACCCAGCACCTCACCGCTGATCCCGTACCTGCGGTGAGTGCGCACTTTTACCACGGAGATAGAACGGAGGGCCACGGTGAACCACATGAGTCAGAGCGGTTCCGTAGTCAGCGGCTGAACGACGTCACAGCGGATTCCCTCGGTCGAGCGTTGAGCATTGAAATTCAGGATCAGCCCAATGCGGAGTCTGGTCATGCGTAGGTACATGTACAGCACGCCGAGTACTAGCGGGGACGTCAGCCTGCTTTTGTCATGACGTAGAGGTACATTTCACCAAACAGCGCGCAGCAGTACTCCGCAAGCGCCAGGCATAACGCGTGAGGCTCGAATGGTCCGCTTGGGAACAGGCGGACCGCGGCGCGCCATAGCCGCGAGCCGCCTCGGATTGTGGTACTAGGAAACCCAGGAAGGTGCCCATGGCCGAGACTGAAACCAAATCGATCTGCGATCCCCCCTCGATGAGGCGGAAGAAGCGCGGCTCGCTGCCGAGGCCGACGCGGAGATCGAGGCCGGCAAGGGGGTGCCGCATGCGCGCGTGCGTGCGTGGCTTGAGTCATGGGGGAAGCCAAACGAGCTTCCCTGCCCGCTTCCGCCCGAGTAGTGCCCGAGGTCATCTGGTCGCCGGCGGTGGTCGCCCAGTTGCGGGCGATCCGGGTTTACATCAAGCAGTTCAATCCGCGCGCGGCCGGGAAGTCGCCGCCCATCTGCTCGCTGTCGGTAACAGCCTTGAAATTCTCCCGCACCGAGCGCGGCTGGTCCCCGGCACGGATATGCGCGAGTTGGTGACCAATTATCCCTACATCATCCGATACCGCGTTGTCGGCAACACCGTGCGCATCCTGCGTGTGCGTCACATGTCGCGCCGCCCCACCAATCGTGACGCCGCTGACCACCTGTGACCGACACATCTGTGGAGGATCAGGCTTCCACTCGGTAGCCCAGCCCAATTGGCTAACCCGCCTTTTCCAATGCGGCTTCCGCTCATAGGCCATACCGGCAGCCGGGGGATCGGGCGCGGTCCGCAAGAATCGACGCAGAGATCGCAGAGCCCGCAGAGCCCGCAGAGGAAGCAAATGGCGCTTCGCGCGAAGCGCGTTCGAATTCCTGCTCTGCGAGCTCTGCGTCCTCCTCGGCGATCTCTGCGTTGAATCCTTATCCGGTGAACCTAGCGAGGCCCTAGCCGTCGATTGAGCTCTCGGGCGCACCGGCATTTCCGCTGTTGCAGCGATGCCCATCAGGCAGCTACAATAACCATTGACGCGCATCTATACTAACGGCATATTCCGCCGATGGACCCGCGCCCGGAACCTGAACCGCCCGACCTCAGCCTTCAGCTCCCCAGGGACATCTATTGGCTGGTGCTGCACACGCTGCGCGGGCTGCTGCCGCCGCCGGACACCGACGCGCCCGACGCCGAGACCCGCCGGGACCGTGCCGCCATCGCCCTGGTCGCCTCGATGCTGCCGGGCAACGCCGAGGAAGCCGACCTCGCCTCCCGCTGTGTCGGCCACGCTGCCTATGGCATGCACTGCCTGCGGCAGGCGCGGGTATGCCGCGACGATCTGTCAGCCTTCCTCAAGTGCAACGCGCAGGCCGCCAGCATGGAACGGCGCGCGCAAAGCGGACGCTCGCTGCTGCAGCGCCTCCAGGCCGAGCGGCACAAACGCGAGGCGGACGGTGCCGCCTCCGGCAAGGCGGCCTGGGTCGAGCACTGCGCCATCGGCCTGATGGCGGCTGCGCTGGACCAGGCTCCTCCCGAGGTAACTTCCGACCCGCCGCCTGCCTCGCAACCGGCAGCCAAGGAAGACCCCGAGGCCCTGGTCACCGAGGCTGAGCTACACGCGACCATGTATCCGCGGCGTACCGCGCTCATCCGTGCCCGGGGCGGACTGCCCGAGAACGTCATGGCCGGGCTTGACCCGGCCATCGACCCGCTCCGGCCCGCGCTGGTGCAAGCCATCGTCACCGGCACCAGCCCGGCGTTGCGGGCACTCGACCAACCAACCGACGCTGTGGCTGCCGCCGCCTGATCGCAGACAGCGCCGTCATGGCGGGCGCAGGTCCGCCATCCACGGTTTTCCCTGATGCTGGCAGCAAGGACGTGGATGGCGGGGCCAAGCCCCGCCATGACGATAAGGCGCAGTCCGCACGCGCCGCGACGGCTGCTATCCGTGTTCATCCGTGTTCATCCGTGGTTTCATTGCCTCCCCTGCCCTCCCTCAGCTCACGCGTCATCGTCTCCTCGCCAGAGCACTGAGACGACCCTGAGACACCGGCGGTCTGCACTGCCCATGTTCAGCGAGCTTGCCTAAAGTCGATCGAGCAAATCGGGAAGGGAATGTCATGACCCATCGCATGCGCGCCGTGGCGATCTCCGCGACGCTGGCGACTGCAATCACCGGTGAGACGGCACACGCCGCCGCCACGCTCGAACGCGCCCCGTACGGCACCACGCAGGCCGGCCAGGCGGTCGAGATCTTCACCATGACCAACGATCGCGGCCTCCGCGTGCGCTTCCTCAGCTATGGCGGCGTGATCACCGAGATCGTCGTGCCCGACCGCGGCGGCCGGCTCGACAACATCGTGCTCGGCCTCAAGACCCTGCACGAATACGAGACCATCAGCGCGCATTACGGCGCAATCACCGGCCGCTACGCCAATCGCATCGCCGGCGCGCAGTTCACCCTGAATGGCCAGACCTACCATCTGATCGCCAACAACGGCGCCAACTCGCTGCATGGCGGCCCCAATGCACTGGACAAGCAGGTGTGGGACGTCACGCCTGCGCAGGTGCAGAACGGGGTCGCCGCGACGCTGCTCTATGTCAGCAAGGACGGCGAGCAGAACTTCCCCGGCACGCTGACCACGCACGTGACCTACACGCTGACCAACGACAACGAACTACGGATCGACTACCTGGCCAGCACCGACAAGGACACCGTGATCAACTTCACCAACCATTCGTACTTCAACCTGGCCGGCAACGGCTCGGGGTCGGTGGCGGATCAGATGCTGCTGGTGAACGCCGATCGCTACACCCCTGCCGGACCCGATCAGATCCCCACCGGCGAGATCGTACCGGTGGACGGCACGCCGTTCGACTTCCGCCAGATGATGCCGATCGGCGCGCGATTGAACAGCGCGGCCCAGCAGATGGTCTATGCGCATGGCTACGACCACAACTTCGTGCTGAACCAGCGTCCCGGCGAGGCCATCACCTTTGCCGCGCGCGGTTATGATCCGCGTACCGGCCGCGTGCTCGACTGTCTCACCACCGAGCCGGGGGTGCAGGTCTATACCGCCAACGGCCTGAACGGCTCGGTGGTCGGTTCATCCGGCACGACATATCGCCAGACCGAGGCGTTCACGCTGGAGACACAGCATTTCCCGGACAGCCCCAACAAGCCCAACTTCCCCACGACGGAGCTGCAGCCGGGGCAGGAGTTCCGTTCGACCACGATCTACCGTTTCGCGACCGACAACCCGCTGCCGCCGGTGCCGCGCTGAGCATCACCTCCACAGCTGCCGGCTGGCCAGCGCCGCGCCCTGCGCCAGCGCCTCCAGCTTCGCCCAGGCGATATCCGGATGGACCCGACCGCCAAGACCGCAGTCGGTCGAGGCGATCACCCGTTCCCGGCCGACCACATTGGCGAAGCGAACCAGACGTTCGGCGACCAGTTCGGGGTGTTCGACCACATTGGTGGCATGGCTGACGACGCCGGGCAGGATCAGCTTGTCGTCGGGCAGTTTGACCTCCTGCCAGACCTTCCACTCGTGCTGGTGACGGACGTTGCCGGCCTCGAACGAGTACGCCCCCGCATTGATGGTCAGCATCAGCTCGACGATGTCGCGCAGCGGGATGTCGGTGGTGTGTGGACCATGCCAGCTTCCCCAGCACAGATGGAACCGGATGCGATCGCGCGGCAGATCGCGGAGCGCATGATTGAGCGCCGCCACCTGCATCGTGGCGAATTTCCGGTAGTCTTCAACCGAGGGTTCGGGATTGATCATGTCCCAGTTGGTGGCGAGCGCCGGGTCGTCGAGCTGCAGCACCAGTCCGGCCTCGACGATCGCCCGGTACTCTTCGCGCATCGCATCGGCGGCGGCGAATAGGAACTCTTCGTCGGTCTTGTAGTAGGCGTTCGCCATCCGTGTGGTGCTGCCGGGGGCGATCGAGGTCATGAAGCCTTCCTCGATCCCCCCAGCGTCCAGTGCCGCCCTGCAGTTCGCGATGTCGGCCCTGATGGCATCGCCGCCGATATAGCTCAGCGGTGCAACGCAGACCGGCCCCTTGGCCGGCCGAGGTCCGGTCGACACTCCCGACTCGGGGTCGGCGTACGCCGCGGCAAACCGCACCCGGTCGCGCCGGTCGGCGAAGCTCGTCAGCATCAGCTGCCCGGGACCGGAGCGTCGCGGCGCCAGATCGAGCATGTCGGGGCCGCCGTGATCCAGACCGCCGAGCCGGTCATACGCGTAGCTCATCCAGGCGCCGAAGTTGACGCGGTGTCCCATGGACTTGCCGAACTCGCCGTCGCCCGGAACGTCGATGCCGAGGGCGCGCTGGCGCCGCACCACATCGCCGACCGCCGCGCCGAGGTTGGCCTGGAACTCCGCCTCGTCGACGGTCTCGCCCGCCTCATGCGCACGGTTCGTTTCGATCAGGTCATCGGGGCGCGGCAGGCTGCCGACATGTGTGGTGAGGATGCGATCTGCGCTGGTTCTCATGACTGCCCCTCACCGCCACAGTTGGCGACTGGCCAGCGCCGCGCCCTGCGTCAGCGCCTCGAGCTTCGCCCAGGCGATGTCCGAATGGATGCGGCCGCCCAGACCGCAGTCGGTCGAGGCGATCACCCGCTCCCTGCCAACGATATTGGCAAACCGCAGGATCCGTTCGGCGACCAGTTCGGGATGCTCGACCACATTGGTGGCGTGGCTGACCACGCCGGGCAGCATCAGCCTGTCGTCGGGCAGCTTGACCTGCTGCCACACCTTCCACTCGTGCTCGTGGCGGACATTGCCGGCCTCGAACGAATACCCGCCCGCGTTGATCGCCAGCATCACCTCGACGATGTCGCGCATCGGGATGTCGGTCATGTGCGGACCGTGCCAGCTGCCCCAGCACAGATGGAACCGGATGCGGTCCTGCGGCAAATCGCGGATCGCATGGTTCAGCGCCTCGACGCGCAGCATCGCGAACTTCCGGTAGTCTGCCACCGTCGGTTCGGGGCTGACCATGTCCCAGTTCTCGGCGATCGCCGGATCGTCGAGTTGCAGGATCAGCCCCGCATCGACGATCGCTTTGTACTCTGCGCGCATCGCATCGGCGCAGGCGTACAGTAGTTCCTCCTCGGTCTTGTAGTAGCTATTGGCAATGCGCGAGGCGCTGCCTGGGGCGACCGAGCTCATGAAGCCCTCCTCGACCCCCGCCGCCTGCATTGCCGCCTTGAAATTGGCGATGTCGGTCGCGATCGCGGCGTGCCCGGTATAGCTGATCGGCGCGACACAGATCGGTGCCGGCGCGCGCGGCCCGGTGGTGATGCCGGACTCGGGATCGGCGTAGGCGGCGGCGAACTGCGTGCGATCCCGGCGGTCGCCGAAGCTGGTCAGCACGACCTCGCCGGGACGCGACCGTCGCGGCGTCGTGTCATACGGGCTGGGCCCGGTGAACTCGAGCCCGCCGAGACGCTGCCACGAATAGCGCCACCACGAGCCGTACTGCACGCGCTGCGCCATCGGCTTGCCGAACTCGCCGTCACCGGGGATGTCGATGCCGATGTCGCGTTGATGGCGGACCACCTCCGCCACCGCCGCTCGCAGCGTGTGCTGGAACGCGCTTTCGTCGATCGGTTCGCCGGCCTCATGGGCACGGTGCGCCGCGATCAGTCCGTCAGGACGCGGCAGACTGCCGACATGGCTGGCGGCGATATGATCAGTACTGGCCTTCATGGCTTCCGCTCCCTCGAGCACGCGGCCTGAGTATGGCACTGCGGCCGGGCGCGCTCTACCGCCCAGCCACAGTGCTCCCATGGTCGCATGCTTCGGTTAGTGCAGTGGCAGCAGCCACGGCACGAGCACGACGCTGACGATCAGCACGACGATCGTGAACGGCACCCCGACCCGCGCGAAATCCCCGAACGCATAATTGCCCGGCCCGACCACGAGCGTGTTCACGGGCGAGGAGATCGGTGTCATGAACGCGGACGAAGCGGCCAATGCCACGATCATCGCGAAGGGATATGGCGAAGCCCGGAGGTCGCCGGCGATGGCGAGCGCGATCGGCGCCATCAGCACCGCCGTCGCTGTGTTGGAGATGAACAGGCCCAGCAGTGCGGTTATGACGAACAGCATCGCCATGACCAGGCGCGGTCCCGCGTCACCGACCAAGGCCACCAGTCCGTCGGCCGCCAGGTCGACGCCGCCGGTTCGCTGCAGCGCGACCGAGAACGGCATCATTCCGACGATCAGGATCAGGCTCTTCCAGCTGATCGACCGATAGGCGCTGTTCAGATCCACACAGCGAAGCAGGCCCATGAGCAGGCAACCGATCAGGGCGGCCTGCACGTTCGGCACGATACCGCTGACCATCAACCCGACGACCAGAGCAAGTACCGCCAGCGCGTGGGGCGCGCGGCTTGCGGCGGGCAGAACTTCGTCCAGTTCGGCGGGCATGTTAAGCACGACCATATTTCCGCCCTCGGCGTGCAGGCGCCGGATATCGGTCCAGAATCCGACCAGCAGCAGCGTGTCGCCGATCCTGAGCTTTTCATTGACCAGGCCATGGCCGAGCACCGCGCGTCCGCGCCGCAGGCCGATCACCGTCAGCCCGTGTTCCCCGCGAACCCTGGCCTCCAATACGGAGTGGTCGATCAGCGTCGACTCGTTATGCACGATGGCCTCGACCATGCCGATCTCGTGCCGCGCGTCGGTGAAGTATCCGCTGTCGTCACCAAGCGGCAAAGTTTCCAGCGCGAATTGCCGGCAGAGCGCCGCAATCTCGATCTCCGGCGCCAGAACATCGACGAGCAGCGTGTCGTCGACCTGCAACTCCGTCTGCGCGACCGGGCGGATCATCTCGGTACCCAGGCCGAGTTTGCGGACGATGGCCACGATGTTGATACCTGCCACTCGCAGGGAAAGCTGTTCGAGGCGCTTGCCCGGCAACGGCGATGCGGAGGTCACGCGAACCCGGTACTCCCGGTCGGCCAGTTGATACTGTTCGATCCATGTTTGCAGGCTCGGGCGTTGGCGGGCCGCGGATGCGTCGTCCTGCCTCGAGGCCAGCAGCTTGCGGGCAAACACCATGTAGACGATGGCGAGGATCAGCACCGGCAGACCGAACGGCGTGAAACTGAAGAAGCGAAATCCCTCCATGCCGTGCCGTGCGAGTTCCGCGTTCACCACCAGATTGGGTGCGGTCGCGACGAGCGTCAGCATTCCACTGACCAGCGCGGCGACGCTCAACGGCATCATCAGCCGGCTTGGAGGCGTGCCTGTGTTGCCGCAGATGCGCAGAACCACCGGAATGAAGATCGCGACGACGGCGGTCGAACTCATCAGTGCGCCGAGCCCGCCCACGACCAGCATCAGCAGCACCAGAAGGCGTGTTTCGCTCGATCCTGCCGACGCGTTCAGCCAGTCGCCAAGTCGCCGGGCGACACCGGTCCGTACCAGCCCCTCGCCGATCACGAACAGCGCTGCGATCAGGACGATGTTGGAATCGCTGAACCCAGCCAGTGCCTCGTTGACGCTGATGATGCCGGTAAACGGCATCACCGCGATCATGATCAATGCGACCGCGTCCATGCGCGGGCGCTCGGCAATGAACATGGCGATCGCAGCCGCGAGCAGAAGCAGAACGATAGCGAGATCCGCGGTCATGATCGGTCCTCATGTGTGCTGGAGGACAAAAGCCTAGCCCCCTTCACGACGTCATTGCGAGCAGCGCAGCGGTTCCCACCATCGTGCCCCACATCCCAATTCTCTCAATGCGATGCCGGCAGCTTGCTTATTGGTGAGGCGACGATTACCAATTTGCGCGATAGGGAGGGTGGTTCCGCCATGATCGCCAATTCTGACGCTGTGGTCGATGCCGTGCTGGCTCAGGTGGACGAAGACATGGATCAGGCACGGGAACGCCTGTTCAACCTGCTGCGTATTCCCAGCATCAGCACCCAGCCCGTGCATCAGCCGGACGTTCAGCACGCGGCGGAGTGGCTTCGCGACCAGCTCGCAGGCCTTGGCTTCAAGGTCGCGATCAAGCCGACCGACGGGCATCCCGTCGTGCTCGGGCATTATCCCGGGCCGGCCGGCACGAAGGCGCCGCGGATCCTGTTCTATGGACACTACGACGTGCAGCCTCCGGATCCGCTGGAACTATGGAACAGCCCACCGTTCGACCCGCAGATCGTGGAAGGTCCGCGTGGTCCCCGACTGGTTGCGCGCGGTGCTGTCGACGACAAAGGGCAGTTGATGATGTTCGTCGAGGCACTCCGCGCCTGGAAACAGGTCGGCGGCGGCATTCCCGCGCCGGTGACCATGCTGCTGGAAGGCGAAGAGGAGATCGGCAGCCCCAATCTCGAACCGTTCCTCGCCGCCAACAAGGAATCGCTTGCGTCGGATTTCGCACTGATCAGCGACACCAATATGTGGGACATCGACACGCCGGGCGTCACCACGCGGCTGCGCGGCATGTGCAACTGCGAGATCACGCTGAAAGGTCCCGGGCTGGACCTGCATTCCGGCCTGTTCGGCGGCTCCGCCCTCAACCCGATCAATGCGCTGACGCGAATTCTGGGCGACCTGCACGACGACCACGGCCGGATCCAGCTTCCCGGCTTCTACGACGCGGTAAAGCCGGTCACGGCGGAACAGCAGGCAGAGTGGCAGAAGCTCGGCTTCGACGAACCCGCGTTCCTGCGCGGCATCGGCCTGTCCGCGCCGAGCGGCGAGGCCGGGCTGCCGGCGCTGCAACGCATCTGGGCGCGGCCCACCGCCGACATCAACGGCATCTGGGGCGGCTACACCGGGCCGGGCAGCAAGACGATCATTCCGTCCGAGGCTTCAGCCAAGGTTTCGTTTCGCCTGGTACCGGATCAGGATGCGCAGGCGATCTTCGAGGCGTTCCAGCGCTTCGTCGCCGAGCGGCTGCCGCCCGGCGCGCAGGTCTCGTTCCAGGCGTTCGGCATGTCGCCAGGGATGGAGATCGCCACCGATACGCCATGGGTGAAGGCGGCCCGCGCCGCGCTGCAACAGGAATACGGACGAACCGCGGTGATGATCGGCAGCGGCGGGTCGATCCCGGTGGTCGAGCAGATCAAGCGCACACTCGACATCGACACGCTGATGATGGGCTTCGGACTGGATGACGACCAGATCCACAGCCCCAACGAGAAGTTCGAGATGCGTTGCTTCCACCAGGGGACGCGGTCGCACGCTCGCCTGCTGGGCAAGCTGGCGGCGACCTGACAGCGACGGTTACTGTACCGCCCTGGCTCGTAGCCGCGCATATTCCTGGTCGGAAATCGCGCCACTCTGCTTCAGCCGTTCGAGTTTCTCGATCTCGTCGGCGGGGCTGAAACCCACCGCCTGGCGCAAATCATCGCGCGCCTGCCGGACACGCGCATTGTTGCGCTCGGCCATGCCGCGGCCTTGCGTGAGCAGATAGGCGAACACGCCGACGTAGGGCAGCACGATCAACAGGATTACCCAGAGCGTCTTGCCCAGTCCTGACACGTCGTGGCGCCGGAACAGGTCGCTCGCCACGGTGACGAGCAGCCAGAACCAAAGCACGAACATGAATACAGCAAAGACGTCCGCCACGAAGTTGGTGAAGCTGAAGCCGCCCTGAAACAACACGTTTCGTCCCCCTCTTGTCGCTTATTACATCCGTGCCGGACCCACCGCCTCAAGTGATTTCGGGACCGGCCACCAGGACCTTCCATTGATTGAACCGGCCATCGGCGTCGCGATCGATGAACCACGCCTGATAATCGAGGTCCGGATGCCGAACCGCAAGTTCCTCCTTCAGCTCCTTGGCATCGGCCAGATGCGCCGCCCATTCCAGCTTTGGGTCATCCAGCACGCGCTGGCCATAGGCGATCCCGAGCGCACCGCAATTGCCATGATCCACGGCGATCAGGTTGGTGATGCCGTGCAGCTGTATCGACGCGCCCAGATTGTCCCAAAACGTCGCTTCCCACCCCTTGAAGGCGGGCGCCGTCACACCGACCGCCGCGCCCGCGACAGTGAACTGGCTGTACTTGCCATCGAGGCCAATGGCATGGCTTCCCGCAGCGGGTGCATTCATCCATGCGGCGATCGGCGTCTGGGTGCGCGGGTCGACGCAGGACAGCAACATGGCCCGGTAGTCCTTCCCCTGGGCCCGTCCGACCACCGGCGCCAGCGCGAACCCGAAGCCGGCGGCAGTCGCCAGGCGAAGCAGACCACGGCGCGGCAGATGATGCCCATGCGACGACACGGCATCACAGCCGCATAAGACAGTTGGGGACACGGTCATATTCGACTCCCAGAAGTGATCATCCAGCGGCATATCAGAAGCTCCAGAACACCGGCACGAGGAATTCGGCGACCACGAAGAACAGCAGCAGCAACGGCAATCCGAGCTTCCAGTAGTCGCCGAACACGTAGCCGCCGGGCCCCATCACCATCAGGTTCACCGGGGTCGCCACCGGAGTAAGGAACGCAGCGGCCGAGGCCACCGCGACGCTCATCAGCACGGGCCGCGGAGAGACGCCGATCTCATGCGCAGCCGCCACCGCGATCGGGATGACGATGAGTGCCGTCGCGGTGTTGCTGATGAGCTGACCGAGGACCGCGGTCAGCAGAAACAGCCCGGCGACCAGCGCATAGGGACCGGCATCGCCGACCAGATGCACCAGTGTCTCCGCCATCAAGTTCGCCGCACCGCTCTTCGACATGGCGGTGGACAGCGGGATCATGGCGCCGATCAGGATCACCGTGGTCCAGTTGATAGAGCGGTACGCCTGTTCGACCGTGACCACGCGCAGCAGCACCATCGCGAACGCGGCGACCAGGCCGGCGATCGCCGACGGCACCACGCCGGTCGCGAGCAGGAGCACCATCGCGAGCAGCACGGCAATCGCCGTCTTCGCGCCTACACCCATCGGAACCGCCTGCCGGCGAACCAGTTCCGGGGAGTCGACGACCAGCACATCGGGATCGTCGAGATGCTTGTCGAGAGCCTCCCAGGTTCCCTGCAGCAGCAGCGTGTCGCCGGCGGCGAGGATGGTTTCGTCCGGTCCTTGATCCTCGTCCCTGCGTTGCACCGCAAGGATGACCAGATCGCCGCTCGGCGTGACCATCCCAGGAAACACCGACTGCCCGATGAAGCCGGAGCGCGGCGGGATCACGACCTCTGCCAGACCGGAGCTACGGTTGAACAGCGTCTCCGCGACGTCGGTGGGTGCGTCTTCGGTCCGGAAAGCCAACGTCTTGTCGGACGCCAGACTGCCGACGCCTTCTGCGTCTCCCCGCACGATGAGAATATCGCCCTCGGCAAGCGTGGGCCGCCGCAGCCTGCCACCACCGTCGCCGGCCTGGATGGCGACCAGGGTCAGCCCCGGATAGTCGGCCAGATCGACGGCACCCGGTGACGCACCGACATACGGGGAACTCGCCCGCAGGCCGAGCTGAAACAGGCCGTCCTCCAGCCGGTACTGTTCGACCAGGGTCCGGGCGTGCTTGCTGAGGTCGAGCGGCAGCGTCCGTCCACTGCGTTCCGGCAACAACCGCTGCCCGAACAGCACCACGATCAGGATCGTTCCGATCACCAGGGGAATGCCGGCAACGGCGTACGAGAAGAAGCCGAACGGCGGCAGGCCGGCATCCGTCGCGGCCTCCGACACCAGCACGTTCACCGGCGTACCGGTGAGTGCCAGCAGCGATCCGGCATGGGAGGAGAATACCAGCGGCATGAGCAGTTGCGAGGGCGCGCGGCCGAGCCGGATTGCCATGACGACGACAACGGGCAGCAGCGCCGCGACCGCTCCGTTGACGCTGATCAGCGCGGTGAGCACGGCCACCAGCGTCATCATCAAGACGATCAGCCGGACCCGGCTCTGTCCCGCCTGGGCGATCAATCCCTGTCCCGCCCATGCCGTCACGCCGGTTGCGTCGAGGCCGGCGCTGACCACGAACAGCGAGGCGATGAAGATCACGGCCGGGTCGCCGAGGCCGCCGAGCGATTCCCTGAGATCCAGCACGCCGGTGAAATACAGGGCGAGCGCCGTGCCCAGCGCCACGAGCACAACCGGGATCAGGTCCCAGACGAAAAAAACCACGATCGCGACGACGATCGCGAAGGTGATCGTGATGTGACTCATGCTGCCCGTCCCCGCGTCTCTTCGCAGTGCTACCCGTCGTGATCCCCGCCTTCGCGGGAATCACGATCTTGCAACATGATGGTCCAGCTTCGCGATTGATCGCTAAACGCCAAGAGGGATCCCAAGCAGGTACCAAAGAACCAGGAACACGGTCCATACGACGTATATCACCGCCGTATAGGGCAACATCATCGCCACGACCGTACCGACTCCTGCTTCCTTCTGATATTTCTGCGCGAATATCACGATCATGCCGAAGTAGGCCATCAAGGGCGTGATCACATTCCCCGGAGAGTCACCCACCCGGTAGGCAGCCAGCACGACGTCGGGTGCCACGTTCAGCTTCAGGAACAGCGGCACGAAGATCGGTGCGAGGATGGCCCATTTCGCGATCGCGGCGGGAATGATCAGATTGACCACCGCGGTGATGACGATGAATACGATCAGCAACGGCAGCGAGCCCATATTTGCGCTCTCGATGATGTCCGACAGCCGAACCGCCGCGATCGTCGCAAGATTGCTGTAGTTGAAATGGGCGAGGAACTGGCTGATCACCAGGAACAGGAACAGCAGGCCGCCCAGGCCGGCGAAGGTCTTGGTGATCGCAGCGATCGCTTCGGTCAAGGTGTTGATGGTTCCGGCGCCCTTGCCATAGGCATAACCGGTGACCAGGAACAGCAGCATGATCAGGACGATCAGACTGTTCATCAAGGGCGAGTCGCCGATCAGCGCGCCGGTCTCGGGGTTGCGCAACGGAGCGCCCGGGGGCAGCGCAAGCAGCGCGATCACGATCAGGATGCCGATCAGCCCATAGAGCGCGAAACGCAATCCTCGCGCCTCGCCGGCTGACGTGCCCGCGCTTTCCTCGGTCGGCCGCTCCCCGTGGTATTCGCCGAGCCGTGGCTCGATCACCCGTTCGGTGATCACGGTGCAGACCACGCACAGCAGGATAGCCGACACGATGGAGAAGTACAGGTTGGCCGTCAGATACATCGAGTATCCCGGATTGAGCAGATGAATGGCGTCGTTGGTGATCTCGGTCAGCACGCCGTCGATCGGCGTGATGATCAGGTTCACGCCGAACACCGCGGCAACACCGGCGAAGGCCGCGGCCAGCCCCGCGATGGGATGCCTGCCCAGGCTCAGGAAAGCGGCGGCTCCCAAAGGAATCAGCACGAGATAGCCGGCGTCGGATGCGACACTCGACAGCACACCCATCGCCACGATGATGAAGGTGATCGCCCGGCGCGGCGCCACGATCACGATCTTGCGGATCAGCGCGTTGATCAGCCCGGCCTCTTCCGCCAGGCCAACGCCCACCATGGCGACCAGGATCACGCCGACCGGGGTGAAGCCCAGGAAATTCCTGATGGCGGACGTGATGATGAAGCGGATGCCCTCCACGGTCAGGAGGCTGTTGACGACCGCGGTCGTGGTGACCGCCTTGTGCGTCTCCAGGTCGATGACCTGATAGGTGACGCTGGTCCCGAGCAGATGAAACACATGCGACAGCACGATGACGATCGCGGACATCAGGAGGAAGATGACGGCGGGATGCGGAACCTTGTTGCCGACAATCTCGACGCCGTCGAGCAGCTTTTGCAGGAACGTCTTCTCTGCCACCGCGGTCTCACTCATGTGACGCCCTCCGACTAGCCGCCAGGTTGTTCCTGTTGTTCGCTTGGCCCATCGCGGTGCTGGGGCCACCGGCGTCTACTCCCACCGGCACCTTCAGAACCGTCCGACCGCGGCGGCCAGGAACCGGTTGGCGATGCCGTGGCCGGACCCGGCAGTGCCCGCCTGCGCCGCTCCGCCGAACAGGTCACGCCGAGTGAAGACATATTCGACACCGACGTCCAGCCAGCCGCTGCCGAAGGTTCCATCGCGAACCTGCGCGAAGGGGCTCCAGATCAGGTTGGCGAACACCTGCTGCATGTCGGTGTTCAGCGCCAAGGCCGACGCCGAGCCTGGCGTAAAGGCGAGCGCATAGGACGGATAGTCCTCGTGCGAATAGGCGTAGGAGAAGTTGCTGCGAAGCTGCGTCGTCCAGAAACGGCGATAGGCCGCGATCGCGCCGTAGGTCGGCAGCGGGTTGAAGCTAAAGCTGGCGAAGGTGCCTGGCAGGCCGATGTTCGACAGCGCATCCTGGCCCGAGGTGTTGCCGGGGAAATAGCGTCCGATGCCCTGCCCGTAATACACCATGCCGAGCAGTTCGTCCGGCCCGAATGCCTCGGACAGCCACCGCATCGGAACCCGAGCGTGCAGTGCTATGCCCCAGCCGGGCGCGTTGCGGGTGAGTGACGGCGGCGCGGCGGTGGTGCCTTCGGTACGGATGCTGAGTTGCCGCAGCAGGCCACGCATGTCGAGCACAAGTCCGTCGTTGCGGTACGTCAGCCGGCCAAGCAGATCGGGCGCGGCATTGAACGCGGGGCTGGGACTTCCGGTGATGCTGGAATCCGGCGTGAACACGCCGGCGGCCGACGTGTATTGGGTTTCCGGGGCCTCCAGGGAAACCTGACCGGTCAGTCCGGGCGCCAACAGTCCGGTCGCGCGCACC